>NZ_CP044016.1:3600000-3957036 GCF_004337365.2 Rhizosphaericola mali
TGGATTGGGAAACTCTTTCCGCAAAATATTGGATTGCAGCCGAACCAGTCAACGCTTCAATTCTACGAACACCCGCCGCAACCGCAGCTTCGCTCGTAATTGTAAATACGCCAATCATTCCAGTATTGGGAACGTGCGTACCACCACAGAATTCACGTGAAAATTCTGCATCCATAGTCACCACGCGAACGATATCGCCATATTTTTCTCCAAAAAGATGCATTGCGCCTAGTTTCATCGCTTCTTCTTTCGGTAATTCTTGAATATCTACGGGAATATTTGCCCGAATTTTTTCATTGACAATTTCTTCCACTTTGCGTAATTCTTCGTCTGTCATTTTTGCAAAATGCGAAAAGTCAAAACGCAATACAGTATCCGAAACCAACGAACCTTTTTGCGCTACGTGCTCACCCAAGACTTCCCGCAATGCAGCGTGCAAAAGGTGTGTAGCGGAGTGGTTGTACATGATTTTCAACCGACGCTCTACATCGATACGTGCCGTCAATGTCGCTTCGATATTGGCAGGAAGGGTTTTAGTATAATGAACGATTAGATCGTTTTCTTTTTTAGTATCAAGGACTGCGATTTTTTCACCATCGAAATCCAAAATTCCCGTATCGCCAACTTGTCCACCCATTTCTGCATAGAAAGGCGTTTGTTCCAATACGATTTGGTATTGATCCTTTCCTTTGGCTTTGACATTGCGGTATTTGATGACTTTGGTATCTACAACAGGATCGCCATAACCGACAAAAGTTGTAGTTGCACCAGGCAAAATTTCCACCCAATCGCTTGCATCAATTATAGTTGCTGCACGACTACGATTTTTTTGTTCCGCCATTTCGGATTCGAAACCTTTTTCGTCGACTTCAAGATTGTTTTCACTTGCAATCAAACGAGTCAAATCTATAGGGAAACCGAATGTATCGTATAATTCAAATGCATCTTTGCCGCTAATAATTTTCAAATCTTTTTGCGCAATGATATCATCCATTTTACGCAAACCTTTATCCAAAGTTCTCAAGAAAGAATCTTCTTCTTCTTTGATGACTTTAGTAACGAAATCCACTTGTTGGTTCAACTCAGGAAATACATTTTCAAATTGTTTTGCCAAATGACTTGCCAACTGAAATAACAATGGATTTTTATAGTCCAAATAAGTATAGTAATAACGAACTGCTCTACGCAAAATACGGCGGATCACATAGCCGGCGCCGGTATTGGAAGGCAATTGTCCGTCTGAAATTGCAAAGCAAATCGCTCTGATATGATCGGACAATACGCGAAATGCAACAGACTCTTTACTGTCGTCAAATGCATATTTTTTATTCACTATGGACTCAATTACATGAATTGTGCCTGTGAAAATATCGGTATCGTAATTGGATTTTTTACCTTGTAAGATGCGCACCAATCTTTCAAATCCCATACCCGTATCAACGTGTGTCGCTGGCAAAGGTTGCAAAGTGCCATCTTTCAAACGGTTAAATTGCATAAAGACATTGTTCCAAATCTCGATCACTTGTGGATCGTCATTGTTGACCAAGTCTGCACCAGGAACTTTTGCAATTTCCACGTCGGTACGACCATCGTAATGGATTTCCGAACAAGGACCGCAAGGACCCGTGTCGCCCATTTCCCAGAAATTATCTTTCTTGTTACCTTTTAGGATATGGTCTTTAGGTAAATATTTGGACCATTCATCGTACGCTTCTTGATCGAAAGGCAAACCTTCCTTTTCGTCTCCTTCGAATACCGTTGCGTACAATTTGGATACATCCATTTTGTACACACTAGTCAATAGTTCGAAACTCCATTCAATCGCTTCTTTTTTGAAATAATCGCCAAAGCTCCAGTTGCCCAACATTTCGAACATCGTATGGTGGTATGTATCGACGCCCACTTCTTCCAAGTCATTATGCTTGCCACTTACACGCAGACATTTCTGGGTGTCAACGGCTCGTTTGTATGGCGGCGTTTGATTTCCCAAAAAATATTCTTTGAACTGATTCATTCCGGCATTGGTAAATAACAAAGTCGGATCATTTTTTACCACAATCGGTGCCGAAGGAACAATCGTATGTCCTTTGGAATGAAAAAAATCTAAAAACTGCTGACGTATCTGTGCGCTTGTTGACATAAATCTATACTTAAAAAATCTGGTCAAAGGTAATCGGAAAAATAATTGGTCGCTAATTATTCAAAAAGCATTGGAATTAACTATGATTTCTTCGATTTAGGAAGAACTAAACTATAAGAGTGATCGATCATTTCTTTGATTAATTTAGCTGGAATACGACTTTCAATCATTACTGTATTCCAATGTTTTTTATTCATATGAAAACCGGGAGTGATATCTTCATATTCTTCACGTAATTCGAGTGCTCGGTCGGGATCGCACTTCAAATTAATAGAAGCTGGAAAACTCTCCAAACCAGCCAATAAAAAAATCTTCCCACCAGTTTTGAATACGAGCGTCTCCTCTCCAAAAGGAAAACATTCTTCCACATTTTCCTTTTGCAACGCGTAATCTCTTATTTGTTCAATATTCATGTTATGTAATTGGGCAATAAAATTATGTCAAAATTAATATGGAGAAATATAAATCAGTAAAAATGAAATAACTTCCCTTTCTAAACTTATTTATATGAAAGGCACTTTACTTCAATCATTTCATTGGTATACAGAGGGAGAGGGAAAACATTGGAAAAAATTAAAGGCGCAATTGGATGAATTAAAAAAATGGGGAATAACTGCAATGTG
Organism: Rhizosphaericola mali; assembly: GCF_004337365.2. Lineage (GTDB taxonomy): Bacteria > Bacteroidota > Bacteroidia > Chitinophagales > Chitinophagaceae > Rhizosphaericola > Rhizosphaericola mali. Next base: position 3,602,764 of record NZ_CP044016.1, read on the forward strand.
GTTGCCTCCAGCCTATAAAAGTGCATCGGGAGATGTTTCTGTAGGCTACGATGTCTATGATTTATTTGATTTAGGGGAATTTGATCAAAAAAATTCAGTAGTTACCAAGTATGGAACGAAGGAAGAATATCTGGCTCTGACAGAAAAAATGCATGAACTACACATGGAAATTTATCCAGACATCGTGATGAATCATAAAATGGGCGCAGATGAAAAAGAAAAAGTCAAAGTAATCAAGGTAGAGGAAGAGGATCGTTTAAAATATGATGGCGAACCGTTTGAAGCAGAGATTTATACAAAATTTACTTTTCCTGGAAGAGATAAAAAATATTCTGAATTTATATGGGATTTTCAATGTTTTACAGGCATTGATTATGTCGCAGAACCCGAACAAACAGGTATTTTCAAAATCCTCAACCAGTATGGGGATAATTGGCAAGAAGAGGTGGATGATGAAAACTCTAATTATGATTATTTGATGGGGGCGGATATTGATTTTCGCAATCCCAATGTTGTGGCAGAATTGAAATATTGGGGTAAATGGTATTATGATACCATACATTTTGACGGTGTGCGCTTAGATGCGTTGAAACATTTACCTGCCAATCATATGGTTGAATGGTTGGATTATATCAGAGCAGAAGTACGTCCAGATTGTTTTGCTGTTGGAGAATATTGGACGCCGGAGCATGAGACTTTGGTTAAATATATTGATGAAACGGAAGGTAAAATGCATTTATTTGACGTGCCGTTGCATGACAAATTTCATGAAGCAAGCGAACAAGGCACCGATTTTGATCTTTCGACCTTATTTGACAAGACTTTAATTCAATCCAATCCTGATAATGCCGTTACACTCGTTGCTAATCATGATACTCAACCATTGCAAGCTTTGGAAGCACCAGTAGCTCCGTGGTTCAAGCCATTGGCATACGCAATTATATTATTGCGCCCATTTGGTTATCCTTGCGTTTTTTATCCTGATGTATATGGTGCGGAATATGTGGATAAGGGGGAAGATGGTAATGATCATCAAATCACCATGCCTAAAATCGATTGTTTGCCAAAATTGTTAGAAGCACGTCAGCAATTTGTTTCTGGAGAATATGTGGAGTTTTTTGATCATCCCAATTGTGTGGCTTGGTGGAATAAAGGAGAAAATGAGGAAAATGGAAGTATCGTCATTCTTTCTAATGGTGAAGACGGATTTAAAGATATTTCCTTAGGAGAAAATTATGTACATCAAGTATTTGTTGATTATTTGGGTAATGTAGAGGAAGAAGTAACAGTAGGTGATGATGGTATGGCGAGATTTTTGACAAAAGGAGGTTCGGTTAGTGTGTGGATAAGAAAAAAATAAGGACTTTTGCCCAAATTAAATTTGATTACATTGTTTTTGAATACAAATAAATGCACATCGCTTTTATGTAAAGGCTTGGCGTTATTGGTTTTTATATTGATTGGTTGGTCCGTGCAAGCGCAAGTAGTTTCACCGACTAAACCGATCAAAAAAGCGCCCACAACTCATGCGGCGGTGAAAGATACTTTACATAAAAAGAAAAAAGCAGTCGTAGCTACGTTTCATCGGAAAGATTCAACGATCCGAAAAGCGACTTTACCGGTTGTTCAAAAGAAGAAAAATTTCCAAGCGAAAGATTCTATTCAAAAATCGATCAATAACGAAGTTATCAATGGGCCGAGTAATCCTAAAATAAATACAACAATACCTTCCGTTGCAACGAATAAGCCCGCTACAACGATTAAAAAAATACCAAAAAAAGCAAAAGTGTATCATTTTAAAAAGGATTCGCTTTTCGCTCATGTGTTGTACGTTCCATATCTGCCAATGAAAAAAAAGCCTATTTATGTAATTGATGACCGACATCATCAATCATCTAATGATGAGCTATTTTATATTGTAGGAGGTATATTTTTTGTTTTTGGATTAGTAAGGACTGCATTTCCTCGCTATGTAGATAATTTATTTTATACTTTTTTTTCTCCTGCAAGTAGAGGCAAAAAAGAGATGGTTTTGGGACAAAATAAATTACCTTCTTTACTGACAAATATTGTGTATTGCATTGGCTTTGGTTTTTTACTGACCTTGGTTTTATACAAATTTGGAACGAAAAAAATCGACTTGATTGAATATTGGATCTATATCACACTCGGATTAGCAGGTATTTATTTTGTCAAATTTGTAACGATCAGTTTGTCTGGATATATTTTCAATGCCAAGGAAGATGCGGGCACTTATGCCAATATTGTTTTTCAGATAAATAAGATTATAGGATTTATCAGTCTACCATTTATTCTCATATTTGCTTTTGTCGGCAATCCCAATTTGGATCATAATTTATTGACGATAGGAGCGATCATTTTGGTGGCATTATTAATCTATCGTTATATTATTTCATTTTCTTTAATAGCAAAAAATTTGCAGTTAAATGCTTTTCACTTTTTTCTTTACCTTTGCACCGTTGAAATAATTCCAATATTGGTCTTATACAAATTATTTTTTAATGATTTGAGCAATAAGATTTTATAATAGACGTATTCAATAATCTAAGATAAAGGAAAAATAGAAGTCGTAGAAAAATGAGCGCTGCAATAAAAAAGGAAATGAAAATCTTAATTACTCAGCCTAAGCCGAAAACCGAGAAATCGCCTTATTTTGATCTGGAAAAAAAATTTAATATTCAATTAGATTTTCATCCATTATTTAATTTAGAAGGCATTACGGCAAAGGAATTTAGAAAGCAAAAAATTGACATCACAAGTTTTTCAGCGGTAATATTTACCAGCAGAAATGCGATAGATCATTTTTTCCGTTTAACAGAAGAGCTGAAAGTGACGATCAGTCAAGAGATGAAATATTTTTGTATAACAGAAGCGGTAGCTTTGTATCTACAAAAATTCATTCTTTATAGAAAACGTAAAGTTTTTTTTGGCGCGAATGGATCCAAACAAGGTCTGTTGGACGTCATAAATAAACATAAAGCAAATGAAAGCTTTCTGTTTATTTCCAGTGAAAATCAAGATGAAAGCGATATCGCCAATTGGTTAAAAACCAACAAATGTAAATTTGAAAATGCCTATATGTATCGTACGGTGGACAATGATACAAAAGGTATTTTGACCAATACGAAATACGATATTATCTGTTTATTTACGTCTGGCAGTGTCAAACAAATTTTGGAAAGTATTCCTGATTTTAAACAAGGAAAAATCGTATTCGCAACATTTGGCGGAAATACTTTAAATACGGCAAAAGAAGCAGGATTTAAAGTAGCAATCTCCGCTCCAGATCCACAAAACCCTAATATGGGTGCGGCTTTGGATAGTTATTTAAGCAAAGATTTGGTAGAAAAATAAACTATCAATCAAAAAAATATATTAAAAAAGACGTTGAATTTTCAACGTCTTTTTTTGTTTTATAAACCTGCTAATTGCAAACTTTTCTTTTTTAATTTTCGAGTGTCGACATCTTCAATAACATCATCTGGCATCACAATTAAAGAAACACCATCCGTCTTCCACCAATCACTGCTTCTTAATTTTTCAAAATGAATTACGCCCACTAAATAACTACGTTCTTGTCCTCCATGCCACTCTTCAATCCATTCAAATTCTTCTTTTGGAATAGAATTTAATTCACTAAAACTCAAGTAAACTCTTAGGTAAAAATCGTAAGATAATTCGCCTGGCGTATGATAATAGAGCTTTTTATATTCGTATTTATAACCATAACGCAATGCAGAAATATCACTCAATACAGCAGATCCCGTAGGCAAACTACCAGCGCCTTTTCCATAGAAAAATTGTTTATCTGCAAATCCACTCTCAATGACAACGCCATTGTATTCGTTTTTTACAAATGCTAATTGGTCGTCCAAAGTCACGAAATGTGGCAATACAAAAGCCGCTACTTTTCCTGTGGAAAGTTTTTTGGCATTTGCTACCAATTTGATATCGTAGTGGCGAGATTGTGCAACTTCAGCATCGTTCAAGGTGATATTTTGGATGCCGGTAAATAAGATTTTAGAAATATCTGTAACGATACCATACGCATGATTTAGCAAGATTGTCCATTTGTTGACTGCGTCATAGCCTTCCACATCCAATTTTGGATTACTTTCTGCAAATCCCAATTGTTGCGCCAAAATTAATGCATCCGTGAAGTTGAGTTTATCCTCAAACATTTTGGTTAAAATGAAATTGGTAGAACCATTCACAATCGCTTTTAAAGAATGTAAAAGGTCGTTATCATAATATTCTTCCAAATTACGTATCACTGGAATCGACGCACAAGCTGCAGATTCGCATAAGAAAGGCATGCCCGTTTCTTTTTGTAAATCCAATATTTCTCTCAAATGCTCTGCAATCATTTTTTTGCTAGCACTCACAACTGCTTTGCCATTTTTCAATGCGGTAGATATAATTTTAAATGCAGCATCTGCATCATCGATAACCTCAACGATTACATTAATTTCTGGATCATTTAATAAATCATCTCCATTTTGGGTAAATAACGATTCTGGTGCATTGCGCTTTTTTCCTGGATGTTTAATACACGCTTTTTTGATACTTGCATGTAGAGACGGCGTTTGTTGCAAAATTTTATATAAGCCTTCTCCAACCACTCCAAAACCAAATAAACCAATAACCAATTTCTTATGGGATTCCATAGTTATATTTTTAATAAACGTTTTTCTCTTTTGTAATTTGAATAGAAGAATTTTTCAAAAATTCCTCTATATGATAACCAATTGTTTCGAACTCTAACAAAAAGCCATCGTGTCCATATAAGGAATCAATGACGACATATTGTGCATCATGTATATGGTCTGCAATATATTTTTGCTCATTTGGAGGAAATAAAATATCCGAAGAAATACCAATCACCAACGCTTTGGACTGAATTAAACCTAGTGCGACTTTGGTACCACCTCGACCGCGCCCTAGATCATGTGCATCCATTGACTGACTCAACGCATAATAACTATATGCATTAAATCTTTTTGCTAATTTTTCTCCTTGATAGTGCTGATAGGAACTCGCTCTAAACTTTTGTTTATCAACGGGTAATAGCTCTGTTTCCTCAGCAAATCCTTTTTGGGAATAATCGTAGGTCTGGTAACTTCTATAGGAAAGTAATGCCATTGAACGTGCTATTTTCATGCCTTCCAAGCCAGAGATTTCAGTGCTTTCTTTCCATGTTGGATCGCCTTCAATCGCCCATCTTTGAGATGTATTTTGCGCTATACCCCACGGAGAATGCTGTGCATTCGTTGCAATTGGGATGATATGTGCAAATAAATTGGGATACTCTGCAGCCCATTCCAATAGTTGTTGTCCACCCATGGAACCACCAATACCCAAATATATTTTATCAATGCCTAATGAAACACGCAATTTCTCATAACAACGGATCATGTCCCGCGTTGTAATTAAAGGGAAATGATGGAAATAAGGTGTTTTTGTAATCGGATTAATATCTAGAGGACCAATACTGCCATAACTGCTACCAGGCATATTTACACAAATGATAAAATAATGTGCTGGATCGAAGTACTTTTGATCACCGACAAGTCCTGCCCACCAATCTTCGGGATTGCTATTAGCGGTGAATGCATGAAATATCCAAATTACATTGTTTTTGGAGGTATTGAGATGCCCCAACGTGGTATATTCCAAATGAAAACGTTCCAATTTTCTGCCACTTTCCAAGCGGATAGGTTGATTGTATTCAAATATGTGTGACTTTGTCAATTTACATTACATTTTAAAATTCTAAGTTGTAGCACAACCTAAAACGATCACAAGAAAAATTATTTGGAAAAAGAGAACAGTCTAAGACTTGACTGAATTGTAGACGGATATAATTAGCAACAACAACAGCAACAAGAATCGTTGCACATCAAAATATGTATGTTGTTGACTGTATTCATTTGCCTACAAATATAATAGACTATCTTTTTATTTTCCAAAAAATAATTCTATATTTTTCTTAACAAAAGCGGTAGGGGCAAAAAAATACCCGCCTGAAATCGCCAGACGGGTAGAATATTTTTACGGATAATTATCCGAAGTGAATACAATTCGCTGACTTATCTATCCATTTTTCAATGGTTGGAGTTGGCACCTTTACACATTGCTGTGTGGTTGCCAAGGCTTCATCGGGCCAATCCCTCTGCCTTTCTTGATAAGAAAATATAAGAACTGATGCGAAGGTACAGCAAATTTTGAAACAACTGGAAATAAAAATACCAACCTAACAAGGTTGGCATTTAAAATCATATAAAATAAAGAGGCTGTGATTATTGACCAGCTTCTTGTTTTGCTTGTTGTTGCATTGCTTGGTTAGCAGTAATTAAGAATTCCACTCTCCTATTACCTGCACGACCTTCTTCTGTATCATTAGAATATTTAGGCGCTGTCATGCCATACCCCTTTGTCGTGATTCTAGCGGCGCTAACTCCATTTGCTTTCAAATAATCAGCTACGGAAGTTGCTCTTTGAACAGATAGATTTTGATTGTATTCTGCAGTTCCTTTATTATCTGTGTGACCTTGAATTTCCAAGTTTGTATCAGGATATTTATTCAAAACTGTGATTAAATTATTCAATGTAGATTTTGACGCATCTGTCAAAGAATAACTATCAAATCCGAAAAGAACTTTACTGCTAAATTCAACAGTGATACCTTCGTCCACACGTTCTACTTTTGCACCTGGGACTTGTGTTTTAATATCTTCTGCTTGCTTATCCATTTTTTTACCGATAAGTGCACCCGCACCACCACCAACGGCAGCGCCAAGAATTGCTCCAAGTGCAGTATTGCCAGCTAACTTACCAACTAATGCGCCTGCAACCGCGCCACCACCAACACCCACTGCAGCACCTTTTTGCGTCTGATTTGCATTATTCCAAGTGCTACATGAAGCCAACATCATCGCAATAGCGACAAGGCTTAATAAGGGTAATTTTAAATATTTCATAGAATTAATTTATGCGTTTCCCTCGCCAAAATGTGTGCCAATCCAACCTTTTATTACATTAAAACTTTGATAATTATATATTTAGGTAATTCATTAGAGCGTCATAATTTTGTTTTAGTTCATTTTCATAATTTTCCTTTCCAAAGAAATAACGAACAACATAATCATAACGTTGCAAGGTCGCTACCACGTCAGAAACCTCCGCTTTATTGATGCGAATATTTACAATAAGATAACCTGTCTCTGGTTCCGTATAAGTATTCAATTGCATTATGCCGGCATCATTTGTCTCCACTAGACGCGACAACTCCCCGAAAGAAAAATTATGTCTATCCATTTCCAAAGTGATCAATGCGCCTGGAGCATCATCACAACCAATCATTAAAGATATTTTTTGCAAAAGAGTCTCTGTTGTGATAATTCCTTGATATTTATTATCCGAATTATGTACGGGTAATATCTGCAAATGATTGGCTAACATCACACGAAGAGCACTACAGATATGCTCATTTTCCATGATCTGCAATGGTTGATGTGCATTATCCAAATGAATGCTCACTTCCGTTGCATCTTGTAATTGCGTTCTAGTTATAATGCCTAATAATACATCATTTTCCAAAACTGGAATGGTGTAAATATGTGTCTGATCCATCAACTCTAAGATAGAAGCTATGGAGGCATTATTTTCTATAAAAGGATATTGTGTTTCAATTGCTTGTTGGCATAACATATACAAAGCATTTAAATTGTTTTCGAAATGAAATACCTAAAATTCGCTATAAAAATAAGTATAAAAAATAAAAACGCTCGAACTCTTATGAAAAGATGCCGAGCGTTTCCAGATATATTTCTATATTTTACCTACACGGTTTCAGGAATTCTTTTCGTATTTTTTTTTAAAAATGGCTCCAACAATTTGTTGAATTCTTCTGGCACTTCCATCATCGGTGCATGTCCACATTTATCAATAAAATGCAATTCACTATTTGGAATCAACTTTTTAAATTCTTCCCCTACGAATGGAGGTGTAACTATGTCGTTATTTCCCCAAATTAACAATGTAGGTTGTTGAATATTATGTAATTCATTTTCAAGATTGTTACGTATTGCGCTTTTAGCAAGTGCGATAATCTTGATTACTTTCATTCTATTATTGGTAATTTCAAAAACTTCATCGACCAATTCTTTTGTTGCAAGACTAGGATCATAGAAGGTCATCCCTGATTTACGCTTAATATACTCATAGTCTCCTCTTTTAGGATAACTATCCCCCATTCCATTTTCAAACAAACCAGAACTACCTGTCAAAATTAATGTCTTGACTCTTTCCGGATGTTTAAGTACATAAATCAATGACACATGCCCTCCAAGGGAATTGCCCAACAAATGAATCTCTTCTAACGCTAACGTTTCTACGAATTTATTTACAAATCTTGCTAATCCTGTTACACTCGTCTGTATCAAATCCAAGTCCAGTAGCGGCATGACCGGCACTATTATTCTATAACGATCTTTGAAGCAGTCAATAACAGCATCAAAGTTGCTCAACTCTCCAAATAATCCGTGAAGTAATAACAGCGGTTCGCCTTTGCCTTCATCGACATATCTAAACTTATCCAGATTTTTTAATTCGTACTTCATATATATTTATCTCCGCGCCATATAATTGTTTGCCGTATGCAAAGAAAATAAATTTTCAAGTTTATGGAACAATTTTAATTATTTGTTCGCTATTTATGAAAACCATTTTTTAATTGTGATAGCATATCTCCAAATATCGGAATTATTTTTTCAAATAAATGCACCGATGTCGGACCCAAGTCACAAACTGCTGCAAATGTATAAGAATGTATTTTTACATTATCAGAAATTAAATGTAAGCCATTCGCATAAAACAAAAGCATACTGAATATTGCTATGTACCCTAATCCGTATAACAAAATTCCCCCGATTCGGTTCAACCAACCTAACATTATTGCCCTCATTACTTTAGAAATTGTGTTAGCAATCAGTCTAACCATAAATATTGTCACTATAATCAATAGTAAAAATACAATGAAAGGTAACCAAACGGCGGTCTCACCTTTTGATTGAAAATAGGCTGAAACACTTGCAGAAAATCTCAATGCGATCAATAATCCAAGATATAATGCAAAAAAGGAACAAATGGCAACCACTAGTCCCTTTTTCCACCCCTTATATATAGCCATGACTATTAAAAGAAGGGTGATAATGTCTATAATCATAGCATTATTTAGCTAAAAGACTTTTAACTGTTGTGGAGATTGCACGACCGTCTGCTTTCCCCGCCAAAGATTTAGAAGCTACGCCCATCACTTTGCCCATGTCTGCTGGAGAGGTTGCTCCGACTTGTGCGATGATGGCAGAGATCTCAGCATCTAATTCCTCTTGTGATAATTGTTTAGGTAAAAACTTTTCGATTACTGCGATTTCTTCTTTTTCTTTCGCTGCTAATTCTGGACGGTTTTGTGTTTCGTACAATTCCGCAGAATCTCTTCTTTCTTTTGCCATTTTAGCCAAAAGTTTGATTTCTGCTTCTGGTGTTATTTCACCATTTGCACCTGGTTCTACTTTTGCTTTAATGATTTCTGCTTTGATAGCACGCAATGCTCTTAAAGTTGCTTCATCCTTAGATTTCATGGCTTCTTTTAATTCTACCATGATATTTTGTTCCAAACTCATTATGATAATGTTTTAAAAAATTAATTAATCTGCTTTGTTTTCGGCAATTTGTTTTGCTCTAAATTTTTCATTGAAAGTTTTGGAAAATGCTTTCAAATCTTCTGCGAGATCACCGTAGTTAGTAGCTCTTTTCAATGTATCTGACATACTTGATAAGGTTTGATAAAAGAAGTCGCCCATCTCATCTACCATCATATCTTTGGTCCAAAGATCCATACGCAAAGCACTCTTGTCCGCGCTATCCCAAAAAGCAACCATCATTGCTTTGGCAGCTTGCGCATCATCTGCGGAACTATCACTCGCTTTCCAACTGATATGATCAGGCACTTTATTATCATCCAAAACTACATCTATACTTATCGTCGACTTATGCATATTTTTTAAATTTTGCCCAGCAAAGGTAATCATTGCCATCAAATAATGGGCTAATTCGCCTGATGTGCAATATTGTCCGATAATTATTTGCGTAGAAATACAAAAAAATTGTAGTTTCATGGCGATTAATCGTTGTAAGAAAAACATTTTAAATAATGGGCAGACCTCAACCTGGAACCTTTATTCCTTTTCAAAGTGCATATATAGACAAGACTCGCGGTGAAAATATTGCAGAGCTTATCCAAAATCATAGTGATGAGTTGATCCAATTTTATATTTCTATTCCAGAAGAAAAAGCGGATTACGCTTATGCTCCTGACAAATGGACAGTGAAAGAAGTTTTGCAACACGTGATTGATAACGATCGTATTTTTTCATACCGAATGTTAGCATTTTCTCGTGGAGATCAAAATGTATTGCCAGGCTACGAACAAGATGATTATATCCGTAATGCCCAAATTGAGAACAAATCATTTTTACATTTAAAGGAAGAATTTCTTTTTAATAGAAAATCAGTAGAATTATTAATTCAATCTTTTTCTGATGAACAATTAGCGATTATAGGTAAAATAGCAGATTATCAAATAACGATAAATACAGGTTGTTATATTTTATTTGGTCATGCGCTGCATCACATGGTGATTTTAAAAGAAAGATATGGTGTTTGATCGTTATTTGAATAAATTATTACTATTAGAAAACTAACAATTCAGCGTTGATATTAAAGGTCGAAATGACAGACATTTATGTAAAAAATAATTTTGCAAAAAGGTGACGTCATAAATGACTAAATAAAGAGTACAAAAAGTTCCAATAAAAAATTATTTCCGTTTTTAAACTATTCGATATAAAAGCTATCATACATCTCTATAAATGAAATATTGTTGCATTTTTATATTTCGATTTATATAATCCATCAATAGTCTAATCTTAATCGGCAAAAAATTATGAAATTGAAATTACTTTTTAGTGCGTGTTTGCTGCTTATAAGTGTTTCGAGTTTTTCAAAAAACTATTTTAAATCGCCACATTTTAAATATGAAGATTTAAATAATGCTTTTACAGGTATCGTTACCGATGAACAAACGAGCAAGCCATTACCTGGAGCGACAGTTTCGATTCCAGATCTGCACCTCACCGTAGAGACGGATGAGAATGGAAAATATGCAATTAAGAATATACCGAATGGAACCTATTTACTTCAGATAAGTTATGAAGGCTATGGAACTTTTATACAAAAAATCGACTTTTCAACTACTACTTCATTGAATGTTAAACTTAAAATTTCCATAATTGAGTCCAATAATATTGTCGTAACAGGAGTATCAAAAGCGACAGAAATTAAACGAGATCCCGTACCAATGGTAGTTGTAAACAAATCCTATATTAATCAACGTGCAGGTGCTGGTAATGTGATTGATGAGATTTCTAATATTCCAGGAGTAAGTGCAGTGACCACTGGTCCGAATATATCCAAACCATTTATACATGGTCTCGGATACAATAGAGTTATTACTGCAGAGGATGGTATAAGGCAAGAAGGCCAACAATGGGGGGATGAGCATGGAATCGAAGTGGATCAAAATTCAATAGATCGTATCGAAATAATTAAAGGTCCAGCTAGTTTAAGTTTTGGTTCGGATGCAATTGCCGGTGTTGTCAATCTTATAACACCGCAACCCGTTCCAAATGGCAAAATATTAGGTTCCGTTATGGGAACGTATGGAACAAATAATGGCTTAGTTAATACCTCATTTCGTTTACAAGGCAATCATAATGGATTTGTCTGGGGAACCATAATCTCTGATAAAGAAGCAAAGAATTACCAAAATCAGCATGATGGGAGAGTCTACGCCACTAATTTCAAAGAAAAAGATGCAAGAGTCATGGTCGGTTTGAATAAATCTTGGGGTTACTCTTATTTAAATGCTTCTTTATTTGATGATGAGCAGGCGATTCCTGATGGAAGCCGCGACTCTGCCACACGCAAATTTACCTATCAGAATACGGAGGCAGATCTGTCTCGCCCCATCGTACCGGAATCTATGTTAAACACATACAAATTACCCACCTTACACCAACGTGTGCAATTGTATCGGATATACGACAATAGTAATATACGATTAGGAAAAGGTAATCTCTTGATGAATTTTGGATATCAATATAGTCATCGTCGAGAATATACGCATCCAGAATACGCAGAAATTCCAGGTTTAAATTTGGAATTAACAACACTAACTTATGATGTAAAATACAATATTTTTCTTGGCAAAGAATATGATCTCACATTTGGGGTAAATGGCATGTATCAAAACAATTCGCTAGGTTATAGTACTGATTTTCCAATACCTGCGTATCATCAATTTGATATCGGATCATTTGCTGTTTTGAAAAAGAGTTTTGGTAAATTAGATCTTTCTGGTGGCTTAAGATATGATCATCGTGCTTTCGATGGAAAAGCAGCGTATGTAAATAATGACGCATTGCCTTTCCCATCCTTGTATTATGGAGCTAACCCGACAAGTACTACAGACGTCGTACAGCAATTTGCCGCTTTGAATAAATCATTCCAGGGAATGACAGGTTCTTTCGGAGCGACATATAATTTTACCAATGCATTTCTTTTAAAGGCAAATATCGCTCGTGGATTTAGAGCACCTAGTATAGCCGAACTTTCTGCGAATGGCGCAGATCCTGGTTCGCAAATATATCATGTAGGAAATAGCAATTTTAAACCAGAATTTAATTTGCAAGAAGATTTGGGGTTTTATCTTACACTTCCCAATGTTTCCGCAAGTGTTGATTTGTATAACAATAATATTAGCAATTATATTTTCCAAGAACAAGTATTGGATGCTAATGGAAATCCAGAACGAGTTAATGAAGATGGAACGGCAGATGCCAATGGTGAGTACAGCAAATTTACCTACGTACAGACAAAAGCGCGCATTTACGGTGGGGATTTTGATGTAGATATTCATCCTATCTCATGGTTGCATTTTGAGAATAGCCTTACCTTAACTTATGGAACCAATCACGGCAATAACGGTGCGGTGGCAGATAGTTTGAAATATCTTCCCTATATCCCACCCATGCATACGCATAGTGAATTGCACGCCACATTCACCAGAGGATTTGGCAACTTTAAAAATGCTTATGCGTTTGTTGGATTTGATCATTATAATCAACAAAATAGGTTTTTTGCAGCTTATCAAACGGAAACATACACTGCTGGATATAATTTGCTAAGTGCGGGTGTAGGCTGTAATGTGGTAAACAAAAAGGGAAATAAAATTTTAGAATTATTTATCGAAGGAAATAATCTTGCCAATGTGAATTATCAATCCAACATGAGTAGATTGAAATATTTTGATAATCCAACGGTTCCTGCAGGAGTACAACCAGGTATTTTCAATATGGGAAGAAATGTCAGTATAAAAGTCATCGTTCCTTTTGATATTTCACCAAAACAAAAAGAAAATAAACCATCATAGATACAATTTTTAAGTAGTCTACTGTAATATTAAATATCATTTCCTAACACGTTTCAACATTTTAATTCCCCAAATCCTTGCTATCTTGCATACAACTTATGGCAAAGAAGCAATCGAATACAATAGCAGAGCAAATAGAGATCATCGGAGCGAGAGAGCACAATCTGAAAGATATTACCTTGTCTATACCCAAAAATAAATTGGTCGTGTTTACTGGGGTAAGTGGGAGTGGAAAATCTTCTTTGGCTTTTGATACGATTTACAATGAGGGACAGCGTCGCTATATGGAAAGTTTTAGTGCGTATGCGCGACAATTTATGGGTGACATGGAACGACCTGATGTGGACAAAATTGATGGTTTGAGTCCGGTTATTTCCATAGAACAAAAAACAACGAATAAAAATCCGCGCTCTACGGTTGGTACTATAACAGAAATCTATGATTTTCTGCGTTTATTATTTGCCCGAATTGGCGAAGCGTATAGTTACAATACAGGAAAAAAAATGGTCAAATTCAGCGAAGAGGAGATCCTCAACAATGTATTTGAAAAATATCCCAATGAAAAAATCAACATATTAGCGCCGATCGTTCGTGGTAGAAAAGGGCATTACCGCGAACTATTTGAAGATATCCGAAAAAAAGGATTTGTAAAAGTGCGTGTGGATGGCGAGATCAAAGATATTACACCCAAAATGCAATTGGATCGCTACAAAATCCATGATATTGAAGTGGTAATTGATCGCTTGCAGGTAAAAGAAGACATGCGCGTACGTATTAGTCAAAGTATACAACAAGCGTTGAAAATGGGCAATGATCTTGTCTTTTTCCTTTTGCAGGATTCCAATAAATTGGTGCAATACTCCAAACAATTGGTGTGTGAAGATACGGGAATCAGTTACGAAGAACCTTCTCCTAATTCATTTTCTTTCAATTCCCCTTATGGTGCGTGTCCGCATTGTAAAGGTTTGGGTTCCATATTTTCCATCAGTATGGATTTGGTTTTACCGGATAAATCTGTTTCGATTCAAGATGGAGGATTGGCTCCCTTGGGTGCGGAAAGGGACGCAGGTATATTCCAACAAGTAAAACAAATCGCAAAACGTAATAAAATTTCATTGACTGCGCCAATCGGTGAAATTCCAGAGGAAAAATTAAATATTTTACTTTACGGAAGTGAGAAGGTTATTACGGATTTGGATGTCGATATGGACGATGCGAGCACAGGTAATCTGTATGCGGCGCAATTTGAGGGTATTGTGCCTATGTTAAAGCGTTGGTTTTCCAATAAAGAAGCATCGCCCCATGTGCAAGAGTGGGTGGAAAAATACATGGAACTAAAAACTTGCCCGACTTGTAATGGAGATCGTCTGAAAAAAGAAAGTCTTTGGTTTAAAATTGATGAGAAGAATATAGCCGAATTGGGCAATCTGGATTTGGTTAAATTGGAAAAATGGTTTGATCATATTGAACTAAGACTTTCCAATAAACAAAATGTCATCGCAAAAGATATTCTAAAAGAAATACGTGATCGATTGGGATTTTTGTTAAATGTGGGATTGACTTATTTGACGTTAAATCGTCCGACGCGCAGTCTGAGTGGTGGAGAAAGTCAACGTATTCGTTTAGCTACGCAAATAGGTTCGCAACTACAAGGCATTACGTATATTTTGGATGAACCGAGTATTGGCTTGCATCAGCGAGATAATATGCGATTGATCAGTGCCTTGGAAAATTTAAGGGATATTGGTAATTCGATTTTAGTTGTCGAGCATGATAAAGATATTATGTTGGCGTCCGATTATATCGTTGATATTGGACCTGGAGCGGGCAGATTGGGTGGACAAGTAATGGCTGCTGGCAGTCCAAAACAGATATTAGCTTCGAGTTCGGAAACTGCATCTTTTTTGAGTGGAAAAAAGACCATTGCCGTTCCAAAAGAAAGAAGAAAAGGTAATGGAAATTTTATCACTATAAAAGGAGCGTCTGGCAATAATTTGAGAAATGTCGATGCTAGTTTTCCTCTAGGTGAATTAATTGTCGTTTCCGGGGTTTCAGGTAGTGGAAAATCTACTTTAATTAATGAAACTTTATATCCCATTTTATCCCAATATTGCTATAAATCTAAAACCAAACCGATGGAATATACATCTGTCGAAGGTTTGGAAAATATTGACAAAGTTATTGCCATAGATCAATCTCCGATTGGGCGCACACCACGCAGTAATCCTGCTACTTATTGTGGCTTTTTTACTGATATTCGGCAATTGTTTTCGGCTATTCCAGAGGCGAAAATTAGAGGATACAATGCTGGCAGATTTTCCTTTAATGTCAAAGGAGGTCGCTGTGATATGTGCGAAGGTGCAGGATTGCGAGTTATCGAAATGAATTTCCTTCCAGACGTGCACGTTCCTTGTGAAAAATGTAATGGAAAAAGGTATAATCGTGAGACTTTAGAAATTCGTTATAAGGGAAAATCTATCAGCGATGTTTTGGATATGAGTGTTGATGAAGCGATTGAATTTTTCGAACCTATTCCTTCTCTTTATCGAAAGATTAAAGTGTTACAAGATGTTGGTTTGGGTTATATAACGTTGGGACAATCCGCAGTGACATTAAGCGGTGGCGAAGCGCAACGAGTAAAATTATCAACAGAATTAGCCAAAAGAGATACCGGAAAAACTTTCTATATTTTAGACGAGCCGACTACAGGTTTGCATTTTAAGGATATCCAACTATTGTTAAATGTAGTGAACATATTGGTTGATCGCGGCAATACCGTTTTGATTATTGAGCATAATATGGATGTCATAAAAATGGCAGATACCGTGATAGATCTTGGTCCTGAAGGTGGCTCTGGTGGTGGCAAAATATTGTTTACCGGCACACCTGAAAAAATGGTCAAATCCCAGAAAAGTCCGACTGCAGAATTTTTGAAATTGGAACTATAAAAGAATAATCAAAATATGACAAAAGCCATTTTGCAATTGCAAAGTGGCTTTTGTTTACCAAGAGCCGCCCGCTCCACCTCCGCCACTACTTCCTCCGCCCCAGCTACCGCTAGAGGAACTTGAACTACTACTTGAAGAGGAACTGCTATTTGTGCTCGAACTTTCTACTAGCATAGGTAATATCACCAAGCCAAGTGATAATCTATATTGGCAATTACTACATTCTCTATAATATTCCCCTTCTCCTTTTTTACTATAGGTTGCTTTTTTAATTGTTTTTAGCGATTTCTTAATCTCATAGGTTCTGACTTGACATTTCGGGCAAGTCTCGTATTTATTGTAATTAGGTCCTTGCCAATCTATATTTGTAACCTTTTTAGTTTCTTTATTTATCCAAAATTCTGGTTCAATAATTCCTAGTTTGATTTCTTTTTTCTTTCCATCAGTTAATAAGTATTTGAATTGACGGGCATCTGCAAATTTATGCAAGCGTTCCCAGTTTTGTCCTTCTGGACCGCTCAATATTCTATTTCTATTATTACGAATTACTCTATTAATTTTTCGGAATGTGATCCAACTAAAAGGAGATAGTAGAAGTGCTAGCCATTGTTTCTTTTTGAATTCTGATAAATAAGCATTTATATCAGAAATATCTAAATTCTTTGATTTAATAGTTCGGAAAATGGAAGCGTTTTGTAGTGCTATTCCAATCGTGCCTACAATTAAGGCATATATCCATAGATAATTCCAACTATACACTTTGATGTGAAAAAATCCAAACATGAAAATTCCGATAAAGAACAAAAAACATAAAATTCCAAATCCAATCCACAAATTACCCGTCCGATATTTCTGTCTAGTTTTTTTCTTTTTTCCAATCCTTATTTCATATAGTTGCAGAGATTTATCGAGGAAATAATAAAATATTAGAATACCTAATGCGATTGCACTATTTGAGATAATTTTGTACCAAGTAGAATTTTTACGGGCGTATAAGTTTCTCAATTCTTTTTGACCATTGGGGCTAAGTAAAATTTTTTGGATATCAGTCATTGCATTTTCAATACCCAAACCATAATTTCCATTTTTAAAATCAGGAACTAAATCCAGCTCTCCAATTTGCTTAAGCGTCACATCTGGTAATAAGCCTTCCAAGCCATAACCTGTGATAAATCTGTATTTTCTGCGATTCTTAACAACTAATAGTAATAGTCCATTATTGGTTTCTTTTTTACCTATACCCCAGTGTTGAAATAGATTGTATGCAAACTGAAAATCATCCTCATCTCCATCGTAGTTATCGATGGCGACTATGGCAATTTCGGCTTTGGAACTGGATTCTATTTTTTGAGCGATTGCATTAATATTGCTCACTTCGGCGGACGTAAGGACTCCGTCGGGATTACTTATAAATTGATCTTGACCATATTTTTTGGGGTCGGGAACGGTTTCAATCGTGTATTGACCAAATGAAATATAGGTTAAGATGGAGAAAATTGGGATTAGAAAAATTCTAGGAATACGCACAAGCTAAAATTGAATTTTGGTTAACTATGCCACGAATTTAAAAGAATTCTCTTTTTAAAAGTGTTAATCTTCTTCCGTTTTTAAATAGGGTGAAATTTTGTCAAAAAGATCATTATTCATAAATGCGATATTTTTAATATCCGCGACAGAACTGTAATTGCCATGTTGCTCGCGATAGATAATGATTGCTTCTGCTACGCTCTTGGGAATTTTTCTACTTTGCATAAATTCGGAAAGCACAGCCGCATTGATGTTCACCTTTTTAGTAATTGGATTTTGAAGTTGTACTGTTTGTTCCTGAGTGATATTTGAATTATTGTCAAATTTTGTTTCTTCGAGAACTGTAGTACAACGTAATAAGGATTTTATTTTTTCAAAGGATTGCTTAGATAAACCATAGGCTTTAGCAATATCATCAACCGAATGAAAACCATGTTTGGCATCACGATAATGAACTATTCTTTGCGCTAATTTATCGTTTATTCCTGGGAGCGCGGCAAAATGTTGCCAGCTAGCATGATTGATTTCGATAGGAAATGGGATGTTTGAGACCTTGACAGAATGTTTGGATATGTTTCGATCTGAGTGTAAATTATTTTGTTGAATTTGGATAAAAGGGATTAAACGGTCTGCATCTTCTGATTTGAGACCATAGATTTTTCGGATATCTTCAGGATGGCGAAAGCGCCCTCCTTTTTGACAATAATGCAAAATGGTATTGGCTGTTTTTTCTTTCAAACCAAGTTTTAACCAACCTGCTTTATCTAAAGTATTGGGATCAAATATAAATAAGTTGGGGTGAGTTAATGGTTCGGCTATGTTATCCGCAAAATATGGTGGTTTCTTTTCTGTAGAGATTGTCTTTTCAGGGAAAAAATGAGGAATAGTGAAAAACATAAGGAGAATAAAAAGGAAAATAAGCATTCCATTTCTCTCCTTTTTCGAAAAGCGAAACCACTTTTGAAATTTTTCTTTTTCCACGGTTAGTTGATTTCTCTCAAAGATAATATTTTTTTTAACAAAATATTATCAATAGGTTATTGAGCAGAAATCTCTAAAACTAAACCGTCGTAGCTCAAATGCATACCTGCTGGCAACTCTCTCTCCACAAGTTCATGCAGTCCCATGCTGTGCCCGATATGTGTAAAATAAACTTTCGGAATTTTTAGTTCTCTCACCAATGCGATTGCTTCGTCTAAAGAATAGTGAGAAATATGTTTTATTTTACCTAATGCATCTAAAACTAAAACTTCCGTACCTTTTATTAACTCCTTTTGATCAGCATCGATATTGTTTACATCTGTGATATAAGTAAACTTGCCAAATCTAAAGCCCAATACATCTAATTTATAATGCCAAACATGAATAGGTTGCAATTCAATATTCCCGATCTGAAATGGGTCTTTATCGATAGTATTTAACTCTAATTGTGGTATACCTGGAAATCGATTTCCATCAAATGCATAATAAAAAATACGTTTTAAGGCATCTTGTGTCATAGTATTTGCATAGATCGACATGGATTTCTTTTGTTGATAATTATAAGGGCGAATATCGTCCAAACCAATTATGTGATCCATATGAGGATGGGTAAATACAACACCATCGAGTTTTCGATTATTTATGCGCAACATTTGTTGTCGAAAGTCAGGTCCAGTATCAATAATAACAGTGGTTGTCTCAGATTCCACCAAAATACTGCTTCGCAACCTATTATCACGAGGATCGGTCGAAGTACAAACATTGCAGTCGCATCCAATGATAGGAACGCCACTACTAGTACCCGTACCCAAAAATGTAATCTTTAATGCAGGATTCTTCACTTGGCAAACTTACAAATTCCCTATTAAAAATTTAGGTATTATCTTTAGCAAGGAAAAAAGAGCATATGAAAGAAAAGGAAAGATTAGAAAGCCCAGATTGGAAAAAATGGGGGCCATATATTTCCAATAGGCAATGGGGTACAGTAAGAGAAGATTATAGTAATAATGGAGATGCCTGGCAATATACCACCTATGAAATGGGCTTATCAAAATCATGGCGCTGGGGAGAGGATGCCATAGCAGGCATTTCGGACAATAAACAAATACTTTGTTTTGCCCCAGGATTTTGGAATGGCAAAGATCCATTTATTAAAGAACGCTTTTTTGGGCTTAATAATATCGAAGGAAATCACGGAGAGGATATTAAGGAAATACTATACTATTTGGATAATACTCCTACGCATTCTTACATGAAAATGTTGTACAAATATCCTCATGAAGAATTTCCGTATGAACAATTGCGTAAAGAAAATAAGCGTCGTACTAAAGACGAGCCTGAATATGAATTGATTGACACCGGCATCTTCGATCAAGATAATTATTTTGATATATTTATTGAATATGCAAAAAATGAGGTAGAAGATATCCTCATCAAAATAACTGCTATTAATAGATCGAAAGATACTAGTGCACCGTTAACAATCCTTCCAACGGTTTGGTTTCGCAATAGATGGGATTGGGGGAATTATCATGCCATACCAGAAATTTTGGCACACAAGGAAAAACAAATAAGTATAAAACATAATCGTCTAGGAGATTGGTCTTTTTATTATGAAAAGGATTACAAACTACTATTTAGTAACAATTCAACCAATAATGAAAAACTATACGGCGTTTCTAATGAAAATAAATATGTCAAAGATGGTATAAATGAATATGTTGTCAATGGAAATGTCAATGCTATAGACCCCAGCGAAACAGGTACCAAAGCTGCGGTTTTAATACAAGAAGAAATCCCACCAAATGAAAGTATTTGTCTTCGCTTTAGACTCTGTAAGGGACAAATTGATCAACCGTTTGATGATTTTGACTCGATCTTTCAAACAAGAATCCATGAGGCAAATGATTTTTATACCTATTTGCAACGACATATAGAGGATCAAGAAGAAAAGCTAATCCAACGTCAGGCATTTGCTGGAATGTTATGGAATAAACAATTTTACAAATATAATGTAGCACGTTGGCTCGATGGAGATCCAGGACGTGCTGTACCATCTGAGGGACATAAAAATTCTCGTAATACGCACTGGCGTAATATTGACAATCAGGATATTATTTCGATGCCTGACAAATGGGAATTTCCATGGTACGCAGCATGGGACTTAGCATTTCATTGTGTGAGTTTAGCATTAGTCGATTTGGAATTTGCCAAAGAACAATTAGAATTGTTAACTAAGGAATGGTATATGCATCCAAATGGTCAATTACCAGCATATGAATGGAACTTTAGTGATACAAATCCTCCCGTCCATGCATGGGCAACTTGGGAAGTATATCAAATCGAAGCTGCACAACACAACGGAGTAGGTGATAATGCATTTTTAGAAAGTATTTTTCATAAATTGTTATTCAACTTTACATGGTGGGTAAACCGAAAAGATAGCCAAGGTAGTAATATATTTTCTGGTGGATTCTTAGGATTGGACAATATTGGAGTCTTTGATCGTAGTATGAAAATGCCAGAGGGTGTAATATTCGAGCAGGCGGATGGTACAAGTTGGATGGCAATGTATGCATTAAATATGATGCGTATCTCCTTGGAGTTAGCAGAAAATAATATAGTCTATAGTCATCTAGCTACAAAATTTTTTGAACATTTCTTGTATATAGCTGGCGCATTGATGAATGTTATTGGGGATAAAGATACGGGACTATGGGATGAGGGTGATGAGTTTTTCTATGATCAAATCAAAGGAGCCAACAATGAAACTATTGTATTACGATTACGCAGCTTAGTCGGTTTAATTCCTTTATTCGCGGTATCTGTGCTAAAAGACGAAACATTAAAAGCTATTCCAGACTTTGAAAATAGAATGAACTGGTTTCTGAATCATCGACCTGATTTGGCAAAATTGGTTTCTCGTTGGGATGATGTTGGTTCAGATAAAAAACACTTATTAAGCTTGTTGCGTGGACATAGAACGAAAAGATTACTTGCAAGAATGCTGGATCCTAAAGAGTTTTTAAGTAACTATGGAGTAAGGAGTATGTCCAAAATCTACCAAGAAAATCCATATACAATTGATATCATGAATATGGAGATGAAAGTTGCCTATACTCCAGGAGAAAGTAATGATGATATTTTTGGAGGAAATAGTAATTGGCGTGGTCCTATTTGGATGCCGATGAATTATATGATTATTGAAAGCCTATTTTTCTTACATGATTATTATAGTGATGATTTTAAAGTAGAATGTCCAACTGGCAGTGGCAATATGCTGACATTGAAAGAAATTGCCATCAATATAGGAGAACGACTTATTGGAATCTTTAAAAAAGATAAATATGGTAATCGACCTTGTATTGGAGAAAATCAAAAATTACAACGCGATGCCAATTTTGAAAACCTGATTTCGTTTAATGAATATTTTAATGGAGATACAGGCAAGGGGCTTGGAGCTTCGCACCAAACTGGTTGGACAGGTCTAGTAACAAATCTTATTTATCTTAAAGGTTTTATTCAAAAAGGGAAAAAAATCCTTGAGTAATTATAAAAGAAAGAGCGATTAAAATCGCTCTTTCTTTTATATAGTTTAAAATTGAACTTCGCTTGTTACGATAACTTCTCTTTTTTCTAATAATGGTAATATTTTCTGTACAACTACTTCCTGAAAATGTGGAGTCTTGCGATGAAAATCTGCAGCTTCTTGATTTATATATTGTTCAAATAAAAGTATAGTATGATCATTTTCTTTTTCTTGAAAAATTTCATATTTCAAATTACCTTCTTCTGCAGAACTCTTCACTACAGCTTCTTTTAATAGTGAAATTACTGTTTCTATCTTTCCTTCTGCTACTTGCCATTTGGCAAATACGGAGACAATATTATCTTTCATAATGATTTATAATTAAAAGTTCTTATTTGATTATTGATTTTGACTTAACAACATTACTACATTTTCCCCAACACTTCTTGCAGAGGCTGGATTTTGTCCAGTAATTATACTACCATCTATTATGCAGTTGGCAGACCAGGGCTCAGAAGCATGGAAAATCGCACCTTGATCAGATAGCGCTCTCTGTAAGTCAAACGGAACATCTTTTCTCGCATAGTTATCTTCTTCCGCCGAGGTAAATGAGGTGATATTTTTCCCATTGACGATGTAGGAACCATCACTTAATTTTACATTAAGTAATGCAACTGGTCCATGACAAACAGCGCTAATAATGATTCCGCGTTCGTAAGCTTCTGCGATTACTTTTTTAAGTTCTGGATGAGTAGGCATATCTACCATCGGAGCTAGACCACCGGGTATAAATAGAGCATCATAAACGCTTATGTCTATTTCTTTTAAAATAGTTGCGTGTTGCATATCTGACCACCCATCACCAATTAGAAATTTTAAATTATCCGGATCTTCTGCTAGATTTAATGCATCCAGAAAAGGAGTATCTCCATTTAAGGAGGCGAAGTCCACTTCATAGTTCGCTTTTATGAACTCGGAATAAGGATGTGCAACTTCTGGTAAAAATATTCCAGTCCGTCTGTTATTAGGCCCTATTGCGGCTACATTGGATACGATAATTAAGATTCTCTTTTTCATAAATATGTTTTCTTATGTTTTTTGATAAAACAAAATTACCATAGAAAGAGGCCTATTGAAAAGGAGCGAACGCACAAAAAAAGTGTGATTCAAATCACACTTTTTAGCTAAAGTTAAACATTATTTATTTGGAGTATAATCGGCTTAACGTTTCTCTACTAACGCCTAGGTATTCAGCTATAATTTTTTTGGGAAGTTTTAGGATGAGATCAGGATAAGAAGTCGCAAAAGCCTCAAATCTTTCTTGTGGTGTATTGGAAAGCAATAGTTTAATTCTTTGCTGTAGAGCAACATAGCCATTGGTTAATTTTACGCGAAAAAAATGCTCCATTTTGTGAAATTCATGAGAAAGTTTTTCACGAGTATCTAATGTAGAGAATAGTACTTCTCCAGCTTCAATACATTCAATAAAAACACCCGCTTTTTTTTCCTGGAAAAATGACTGATAATCACTCATCCACCAATTTTCCTTGGCAAATTGAATAATAAATTCCTTTCCTTGCTCGTCTAAAAAGAAGACTTTGTATAAGCCTGACAACACAAGAAATTCGTATTTTACTTCGTCGCCTTCATGAATTAAAAATTGATTTTTTAATACTCTTTTTTTTGTAAAGAAGGTTTGGATATATGCAAATTCTTCATCTGTTACAGTCGTAATTTCTTCAATATGCCGTCTTAACTTTTCCAATCTTTTTAATCTATATTTTTAATAAGTATATCTGCGTCAAAAATCATAAATTGAGGCTCATCTTGTTTCAACAACTCACTATCGTAACTAAACTTATTGACCCAAAATGTAAAATTAAACTTATTGTTCGATTTATAAATGAATAGTAGACTGTCATTTGGATTATAGTTACCAGTAGCATCTATTTGGATTTTATTTTCATTAATTAATGCTTGGACTCTTTTAGCATATTCATTTAGTGAAATTGTGAATTGTAAAATGCCATTCTGTGCAAGCGTAACATTATTATTTACTCTGTTAAATTTGAATGTTTGACTATCAATATTGAATGTAATACCATCATAAAGATTGTCTATCAGATAATCATACCCACTAGTCTTGATAATATTTGAACTTGGGCGATTAAGACTTATATAGTTTGTTTGATAATCATTAAGGTAAAAGTTAGCTTCTTTTTTTATTTTTAAAATAGAAACAAGTGTATCTACAGCCTCTGTTTGATATGTGTAACGACTATAATTATTCGAATCTAACTTTTCTTTATTTAAAAAAACATTATCAACTTGTCTTAAATTAGTTGAGGTGAGAGATTGTAAAGCGGTCATTCCAAAATTTTCAACTATATAAATGACGATTGATCTTGGATTATTTGATTTTGCTTTAGGATTTTGAATATAAGATTTTAATTGATTGAGCTGTGATCTAAGCGAAATGCTAGGTGCACTTAATGGTCCATACGTTGCAACTAAGGCAAATATGCACAGCGTGGCAGGGATGGCTTTTAATGTATTGGGCTTTATGATTAGTAGAACTGTAATTAGCGTCAACCAAATACCAATGGATACTATAGAATAGCGCTCTTGCGTGACGCCATAATGCTTTATACGTATGCCAATAGCAATAAAAAGAAGAACTAAAAAAGGAATAAGTACAATGTAGAAAATACGACTAAACGTATGAATCCATTTGTTTTCTTGTAGTTTCCTAATAGGATAAATTAATAGTAAAGATAATATGCCAAAAAAAGCGTAACCTATCACCATCCAAACAACTATACCTTTTGGTAATACTTGTTGTGTGATGATTTTAATTTCATATAAGGCGAGTATTGCCATATATAAAGTCATCAACGGAATTAAGATGTATTGTGTAAATACTTTCAACCCAATTGGATATGCAGATTTTTCTTCTCCTAAGTGGAATTGAGTTGGTACTCCTGCTAAGAAAAATAAACTATTGAATAGTATTCCTATAGTTGCAAATAATTCGAAAAAAGTATTACTCGGAACATGCACATTCCATAATTTTTCGATAGCACTTAATGCCAATGCAATTCCAATATATAGTACGCCAGAAAATAGTACAGAGGTTAATATTCGGAGAAATATAGTTTTGTTATACTCCCACAGATCTTCACTTGTGCCACGTTTATTTAGAAAAGGAGCTAATGCTACCAATAAATGGAATGCGATTGAAAACGCAACGACTCTGTAAAGGTTTATTTCATAGTGACTAATGTCTAATAAATAATATAAGACAATACTTATCCCAATTGCAATTAGCCGGAATAACCATTTTTTTCTTCCTGAGATATTTGCTTCCTCTGTAAGAATATCTACAAATAATGTCAGCAATAAACCTATGTTGCAACTAACTAAAATTCGAATATAGATTTCTTCATTCTTATTTGCTTCAATGCCTAAGATGGCAGTGATAAATGCAACAAGCACGATTAATAGTTCAAATGGAAAACGTCGGATTACGTTTGTTAATCCCTTTTGAATATTGCGAATTGATAGGAATTTCATACAGTCTATTTGGTTGGGATAAGTAGACTATCGTTAATAGTCTACTTATTAAAGTTTATTTATTGGCAAAATGATCCATGAAATTATCCGGATGAGCGCCTGTTCTTTCTTCAGTATCCAAACTATCAATCGAGGCAAGGTCCTCTACTGATAATTCAAAGTCGAAGATATCTGCATTAGCGGCAATCCGTTCTTTATGCGTACTTTTCGGAATAGTTATTACGTCTTTTTGTAAATCCCATCTCAATATAATCTGAGCAGTACTTTTTCCATACTTCTTAGCTAATTCGGTCAAAACTGGATTGTCTAAGATTCGTCCACGCATCAATGGTGCCCATGCTTCGTATTGTATGTTCTTCGTTTTACAATAGTCTAATAAATGTTGCTGCACTAATCTCGGATGAAATTCATTTTGCAAAACCATTGGCGCAATTGTACCTTCTTTTATAATGTCATCAATATGAAGTTCCAAACAATTACAAACTCCAATCGCTTTAATTTTCCCTTGTTTGTACAAATCTTCCATTGCTTTCCAAGTTTCTACATATAAATTAGGAACGGGCCAATGAATTAGATATAAATCGACATAGTCCATTTGTAATTTATTCAAAGAATCGTCAAATGCTTTTAATGTATTGTCATAACCTTGATCTGTATTCCAAACTTTTGTCGTGATAAACATTTTTTCCCTTTCTATATTAGACTCTTTAATCGCTTGACCTACACCGTCTTCATTTTTATAAAAAGAAGCCGTGTCAATATGTCTATAGCCTAAGTCGATCGCATCATGAATTGCACTAACGACCTCTGCTCCATTTTCAGTCTTATAAACGCCCAATCCTAAATAAGGCATTTTTATGCCATTACTTAAACTAACTGTTCCTTGAATATCTGTAATCTGCATAGTTTGATATTTCAATTTTTATAAATATAAATATAAAAAAAGACCGAAATAAATTCGGTCTTTTCAAAAAGCTATTTTTTAACATTTTCCGTAGTTGGACTTGCTGTTTTTTCAGGTCGCATCTGAGGGAAAAATAAAACGTCTTGTATAGAAACTTGATTTGTCAATAGCATGACCAAACGATCAATGCCAATACCGATGCCAGAAGTTGGCGGCATACCATATTCCAATGCTCTTAAGAAATCTTGATCGATAAACATTGCTTCATCATCACCGCGTTCCAATAATTTTGCTTGTTCTTCAAATCTTTCTCTTTGGTCAATAGGATCGTTCAATTCGCTATAAGCGTTCGCGATTTCTTTTCCATTAATCATCAATTCAAATCTTTCCACCAAACCTTTTTTCTCACGATGTTTCTTGGTCAATGGACTCATTTCCACTGGATAATCAATGATAAATGTTGGTTGAATATATTTAGGTTCGGACGTTTCTCCGAATATTTCATCAATTAATTTACCTTTTCCAATATTTGCGGGAACGTCGATTTTCAAAGTTTTACAAACTTCTCTCAAGCCAGCTTCGTCCATTTCGCTAATGTCAATTCCTGTATTTTCTTTGATGGCATCAAATATCGGAAGACGTCTAAATGGCGCTTTGAAACTGATAATTTTGTCTCCAACAGGTACATCTGTCGTTCCATAAACGGCAATCGCCAAAGATTCGAATAATTTTTCTGTTGTTTCCATCATCCAGAAATAATCCTTGTAGGCAGTATACCATTCCAATACGGTAAACTCTGGATTATGCGTGCGGTCCATACCTTCGTTACGGAAATTTCTACTGAATTCGTACACCCAGTCAAATCCACCAACGATCAATCTTTTCAAATACAGCTCATTGGCAATACGCAAATACAATGGAATATCCAATGCATTGTGATGCGTGGTAAATGGTCTTGCTGCCGCTCCACCATGTATCGCTTGTAATACTGGCGTATCAACTTCCAATGCGCCTTGTTCGTTCAAAAACTGACGGATCGTATTGACAATCTTAGTTCTTTTTACAAATGCGTCTTTTGTTTCTGGATTGACGATCAAGTCTACATAACGTTGTCTATATCTAAATTCAGGATCGGTAACTGCGTCAAACACATTGCCTTCTTCATCACGTTTTACAACGGGAAGAGGTTTCAATGATTTACCTAAAAGCGTAATATCTTCTACGTGGATAGAAGTTTCGCCGGTGTGAGTAACGAAGACAAAACCTTTCACACCAATAAAATCACCCAAATCCAAACCATGTCTTACAACATCATTCCAAAAAGATTTGTCTTCCTCTGGGCACAATTCATCTCTTTTTGCATACAGTTGAATGATACCTTTGGAATCTTGTATTTTGATAAAGAAAACCTTTCCTTTATTATTTAAACTCATGATACGTCCAGCGACGCATACATTTTTAAATTCTTCTTGTTTTTCCTCTGTGTAATCTCTTTTGATATCAGCAGAATACGCATTTACCGGATATAATGCAGCTGGATATGGATCATATCCTAGCTCAATTAATTTTTGTAATTTTTCTCTACGAATAATTTCCTGTTCGGATAATTGTTGACTCATATTTTTAAATTATAAGGACGGCAAAGGTACAAAAGTTAGGCTTTACTTTTTGGATGAATTAAATGGATTTTAATTGATAGATTTAGCTGTTTATTTTTAAGAAAGATTACTTCAGTTAATTACTGACATTTAGCGACAGATGTATTTACTTAAATAAAAAAACTCCCGAATATTTCGGGAGTTTCAAACTTATTTCAGAAAGATTAATTTCTACTATTTCCAAATAGGCGGATCATCAATTTCAAAATTTCTACATATAACCACACAATGGTTACCATTAAGCCAAAGGCACAATACCATTCCATAAATTTGGGCGCACCCATTGCACTGCCTTGATCGATCATGTCAAAATCTAATATCAAATTCATAGCCGCAATGACGATTACCAATAAGGACAATCCGATTCCCAATGCACTGCTATTGTACATAAATGGAAGATTGACATGGAACAAATTTAGAATCATCGCAATGCCATAAAACAATGCAACGCCAAGTGTTGCAGAGATAATCGTAGATTTAAGTTTTTCCGTGGGTTTAATGATTTTAAAACTATACAAGAAAAACATCACAATTGCTACTGCAAAAGTTAATCCTATCGCTTGAAATATCACATTGGGCGCTTTTTTGGCCAATGCAGCATTAACAAGTACAGAAATACCACCTAAAAATAAACCTTCCAAAAGACTATAAATAGGGGAAATGTATTTTGCTGTTTGGGGTTTAAATGACATCACAATGGCACAAATAAAACCACCAATTGCACCTACCCACATCAAGGTATTCATTGTATCTAAACGGTATGCACCATACAAATTCCATGAGTAAATAGCTCCGGCAATCACTAAAAATAGAAGTAAACCAAATTTGGACATCGTACCTTTTACGGTCATTGTTCCAGAATCTTGCGTTTCGATTGATTTTTGAAAAATCTTATCAGAAAGTGCTGGGTTTCCTGATTTAAATAAAGCCATAATTTTTGTTTTTGTCTAAGTAAAAATAATGTTTTCTTTGAAATCTTTTTTGTTAAAATCCCTATTTGAGAAATCCTGGATAATGATCTGCCGTTTCATACACATATTCTGGATGTGCTTTTTGCAAAATTTGAATCATCGTAACCAGTGAATCTTTATAATTAGGCAAATGAAACAAGCGATCATGTGAAAGCATTACAACGGTATTCTTTCGATGACCATGATTGTTTTCCATCGCGTATATAATAGCATTTGCCATTGCCTGCGCACTTTGGACCGGTACTTGACCACTTCCATGTGGGTTTCTTTTGAAATGCCACTCCACATCCCAACCCATAACTTTTGCTCCAGTAGAGTCAAATAATTTGCACAAAGGCTTTACTAGTGGCGCTGCAGTGATGTGAGAGGAATCTAATACCCATGCGTCATTTCCAGGAAGACGCATGATCTTATGTGTCGCTTTCAAGCTTTCTTCTGCCTTCATAAAATCATTCAATGCCAAATAAGGATGATGATAAAAGTTGAAATAACGATCATTGAAGGCATGTGTATAGCTATGGTTGGCTAGTAATGTATTAGGATAGCTGCTGCGAATTGTATCTACAACACTTGTCAATGATTTTGCAAATGTTTCGTGCAAACCTACCATGAAAAAAGTAGCTTTCACTCCTGTTTCTTCTATTGCATGATAGACTTCCATCGTGCCGGGTTGAGGACCATCGTCAAAAGTTAAAAACACATATTTTTTTGTAGAATCGTATTGAAAATTGGAAATAGTCTTTTTGGTCGTATCTCCCCCATTCTTTATATCACTGTTTCTAATTTCAGCCAAAGTGCTATCGACATTTTTAGGAGAATTACTGTTGTTATTGCATGCGCTTAAGTAGGCTCCAATGCACAACATTAATATGGAATTCATTACAAGGGTTGTGGTATTTTTAAAATACATTTTTTGATATTTGGGATGCTAAGTTAGGTGTAATTATGAAATAGGTCTATATATAATTAAATAAATATCAAATATTTAAATTCTCGATTGCCATAATTGCGGCAGCTTCACTTGCTTCTTTTTTGCTAAATCCTAATCCTTTGCCCATTTCCACGTCGTCGATGGTCACAGACATACTAAATTGGCGTCGACCTCCATGAAATTCTTCATTCAAAATTTGAAAAGCGACTTGTTTATTGTTTTTGGCCGCCCAGCCCAAAAGTTTGTTTTTTTGATTGTATTCTGAATTTTCTAATTCATCTACAAAAAGAAAAGGAGTGATAATTTTTTTTATTATCCACTTTTGCGTAGCATTATAACCTTTATCCAAATACACAGCACCAATTACAGCTTCTAGCGTATTGCCAAAAATCTGGCTTCTTCTTAAGTGGTGATCCGATTTATTAAACTGTGTCAAATGATTAAGCCCCATTTTGATAGCGATTTCATTCATTTGATTTCTATTGACCATTTTGCTACGCATTTCAGTCAAAAACCCCTCATCCTTGAATGGATAATGTTTAAATAAATAATCTGCTACCACAGAGCCGAAAATAGCATCTCCTAAATATTCCAATCGTTCATTGTTTTCCGCAATTTTGTCATTGATTGAGCGGTGGATCAATGCACGAGTATATATGGCTTTATTGCCCAATGAAATCCCTAATGCATTGCTGAGGGCAACGTCATCGGTGTTTTTGTCGGAATTCCATTTTCCCCAGATATTTTTTATAAAGCTCACAGTATTAAATAAAAAAGTCCATTACACACAAGCGTTGCAATGGACGATTAAAACTTTTTTTGAAAACTAGGCTTTGTATTTTTTTACAATAATTGCCGCGTTGTGTCCGCCAAAGCCAAATGTATTACTTAAAGCTGCATTCACTGTACGTTTTTGCGCTTTGTTAAATGTGAAATTCAATTTCGGATCCAATGTATCATCATCTGTAAAATGATTAATTGTTGGAGGTACTATATCATTAATTACTGCCATAACACAAGCTACAGCCTCAACAACTCCAGCAGCACCTATACAATGTCCTGTCATGGATTTAGTAGAACTGATATTTAAATTATATGCATGTTCACCAAAAACTTTTTGTATCGCTTTTACCTCACCTCCATCACCTAAAGGAGTTGATGTCCCATGCGTGTTTATATAGTCAATATCAGTAGGTACCATTCCCGCATCCGCTAAAGCGGCATTCATAACGTTTTGTGCTCCAAGACCTTCTGGATGAGGTGCAGTAATATGATATGCATCAGCAGATGCACCACCTCCTGCAACTTCACAATAGATTTTAGCACCTCTAGCTAACGCGTGATCTAATGTCTCCATTACGACGATCGCACCAGCCTCTCCCATAACAAACCCATCTCTATCTTTATCATAAGGACGGCTCGCTGTTTTTGGATCATCGTTTCTTTCACTCATTGCATGCATTGATGTGAATCCCCCAATAGCAGCCTCTGTAATCACAGCTTCACTACCCCCAGAAAGGATAATATCCGCTTTTCCAAGACGGAGCATATCAAAAGCGTCAACCATTGCGTTGGTACTACTAGCACATGCACTAACAGTAGAATAATTAGGTCCTCTTAAATTATGTCTCATTGAAACTAATCCAGGAGCCATATCCAATATCATCTTTGGGATAAAGAAAGGACTAAAACGTGGCGTTCCATCTCCTTTTGCAAAATCAATTATCTCTTGTTGGAGTGTAGGAAGACCACCAATACCACTTCCTAAAATAACCCCAACCCTATCAGGATTAATATTTTCTTTATTAAGACCCGCATCTTGCATTGCTTGATCACTAGCAACTACGGCTAACTGAGCAAAACGATCCATTTTACGTGCTTCTTTCCTATCGATAAAGTCTGTTGGATTGAAGTTTTTCACTTCACAAGCAAATCGAGTCTTGAATTTTGATGCGTCAAATAGAGTAATAACATCTGCGCCCGAAACGCCGTTTATCAATCCATTCCAATATTCATCCAAATTGTTACCTATCGGTGTTAAAGCTCCAATACCAGTAATTACTACCCTTTTAAGCTGCATAATATTTTAATACTACAATTACGATTCTTTGTAAGATATAAATCCGCCTACGAGTTTATATAACCAGCA
Source organism: Rhizosphaericola mali (assembly GCF_004337365.2). Classification (GTDB taxonomy): domain Bacteria; phylum Bacteroidota; class Bacteroidia; order Chitinophagales; family Chitinophagaceae; genus Rhizosphaericola; species Rhizosphaericola mali. Next base: position 3,635,508 of record NZ_CP044016.1, read on the forward strand.
GACGGACATATTGTTTTCGAAAATCGAAAAAAATTATTTGGCGTGTTCTTCCAAATAAGAAACCGCTTGACCAACAGTTGTGATGGTTTCAGCTTGTTCGTCTGGAATAGAAATGTTAAATTCTTTTTCGAATTCCATAATTAATTCTACGGTATCCAATGAATCTGCGCCTAAGTCATTTGTAAAAGACGCTTCATTAGTTACTTCTGATTCTTCTACACCTAACTTGTCAACAATAATTTTTTTAACTTTTGCTGCGATGTCTGACATTGTAAATAAGTTTAGTTACAGCCGCAAAAATATAATTTTTCGATTATACACCATAATCTAATTGTTTTTTGTAGCTTTATTATGGAAAAAATTATTTTAAATTATTGATTATCAATATTTTAAAATATTAATGAAATATTTTTTTTGTCTAAATATGGAACTAATTTTTAAGATTTTTGAATATAATAGCCCCGATTATGTGCAACAAGTCGCATTAAGATCGGCAGTTTTAAGAGCGCCTTTGGGTTTGAAATTTTCGCCTGCTGATTTGGAAAAAGATGCGGAAAATATAATGTTTGGCGCATTTTTAGACAATGAGATTCTCGGTTGTTGTCAGTTTAAAATCTTGAATGAAACTCAAGTTCAATTAAGACAAATGGCGGTAGATCCGGCTATTCAAGGACAAAGTATAGGACGTAGATTAGTTGCGTATGCAGAGGAGTATGCGAAAAGACATAGATATAAATGTATCGAATTACATGCACGCAAAGTAGCGATGTTATTTTACCAAAAGTTAGGATATATGGCTGTGGGAGAAGAATTTGAAGAAGTAGGCATTCCACATTTTTGTATGGAAAAACAATTGTAATTATAAAAAGAAACCCTTCCAATTGAATTGAAAGGGTTTCTTTTTATTTAACTTTTTCTCTGATAATATTTTCTGCAACTAATTTTTTAAATTCTCCGACCTCGTTGGCAGGTACTGCATCTTTTGGTATGAGAAAAAATGACCTTGAACTAAAATATAAATGATAAAAATTGGGACTTTCAAAATAACTTGAAAAACTTGGCCACGTCCATTCTCCTTGCTTCCCATCCATCGCTATAGTTAATCCATTTTTATTAACTGTCAGTTCCAATTCTTGTTTGAATATTGGGCTTTTGGAATAAATATATCTTGGCAAAACCATCCAAATAACAATCATCAAAATCATCCAAAGAAAAGCACTCAATAAAAAAGGTAATGGTTGGACTTTTTTTAAATAAAATAAGATGGCAGAGATTACCGCAAAGACATTAATAACAATTAGTAATATTTTAATCTCAGGACGAGAGATGAAATGATATCTCAAACCTTGAATAACTTTATTTTTCTGAAAAGTAAAGGAAAATTGCATATATGAGTCTTTTGCTGTTTTGGGCGCAAATGTATAGAATATGTAAGGATTTTAAAGGCGGATATATTTGTTAGTTATTAACGGTTGGTTTTATTATATTAATTTACATTTGTTCATATTCACTTATCAAATCCATTATTGGTAATTAATTTAAAAATAAAAAGTACAAAAATGAAAAAATCCGCCGTTTTGTTGGCAGGATTATTTGTATCTTCTGCAATTTCAGGCTTTGCACAAGATAGCAAGTATGATCAACATGAAGCATTTGACCCCACATTCTACACTACCAATGGCAATGAATTTAGAAGTGCAATTGGCGCACCTGGTCCTAAATATTGGCAAAACAAGGTCAATTATGATATCAATGTTAAGCTTGATACAACAAAAAAGCATATTGATGGAAGTGTAAATATCGATTATACAAATAACAGTCCAGATGATCTTGCTTATGTATGGTTGCAACTGGATCAAAACATCAAGAAAAAAGAATCTCGCGCGCAAGCAACTAGTCCAGTTACCGGCGGGAGATTTGCCAATACTGAATTTACCAATGGTGATGAAATCAAATCTGTAACCATAAAATTAGGAGGTAAATCATATAAAGCAGATTATATCATTACAGATACGAGGATGCAGATTATTTTACCAAGTTCATTAAAGGGCAATGGAGGTAAATTAGAATTAGCTATTGAATATGGCTTTACAGTTCCATTTGATGGCACGGACAGAATGGGTATGATGCCTACAAAAAATGGATTGATCTACGAAGTCGCACAATGGTATCCAAGGATGTGTACATATGATGATGTATTGGGTTGGAATACATTACCCTACCTAGGAGCTGGTGAATTTTATTTGGAATACGGAAATATAAAATATACCATCACAGCACCATCCGATTTAATTATTGTTGGTTCTGGAAAATTATTGAATCCAACAGAAGTATTAACAGCACAACAACAAAAGCAATTAGCAAAAGCAGCAAATAGCGATGTAACTGTGATGATTCATTCTTTGGAAGATGTACAAAAGGGTGCAGATAAAATGAACAAAAATTCCTTAACATGGAAATTTGAATGTGATGAGACGCGCGATGTTGCCTTTGCCGCATCTAAAGCATTTATCTGGGACGCTGCAAGAATAAATTTGCCTAGTGGAAAGAAAATTTTAGCACAATCTGTATACCCAGAAGAAGCAAATACAGACAATGGATATAAAAGAAGTACAGAATTTACCAAAAAGTCTATTGAATTAAGCTCTCGTTGGTATGAATTTACATATCCATCTGCGACCAATGTCGGAGGTATCGTTAATGGCATGGAATATCCTGGTATTGTATTTTGTGGATCAAAAGCAGAAGGTGGACGCCTTTGGGGAGTAATTAATCACGAGTTTGGACATAATTGGTTTCCAATGATTGTAGGCTCAAATGAACGAAAATATGCATGGATGGATGAAGGTTTCAACACATTTATCAATGGAGTAGATACCAAAGATTTTAATAAAGGAGAATTTTATAAACCGCAAGATGTCCAAAGGATGGCAAAAATGGTATTTTCCCAAAATGCAGAGAAATTATTTTCTTATCCGGATCAAATACAACCATTTCAATTAGGAAATACAGCCTATTATAAACCGGCCTTAGGTTTAAATTTATTGAGAGAAAAAATTATTGGAGAGCAAAGATTTGATTATGCATTTAAACAATATGTAAAAACTTGGGCATTTAAACACCCAACCCCTTACGACTTTTTCCACACGATCGAAAATGCAGCTGGAGAAGATTTAAGTTGGTTTTGGAAGGGATGGTTTTACAATAATTGGAAATTGGATCAAGCCGTCAAAAACATTTCATATGTCGATAATGATGTAGCAAAAGGGGCATTAATTACTATCGAAAATTTAGAAAAATTACCAATGCCCGTAGAAATTGCTATCACGGATGCCAATGATAAAACTGAAACAATCCAACTTCCTGTAGAAATTTGGCAAAGAGGTTCTACTTGGAAATTCTTGTATCCATCAACAACAACATTAAAAAAAGTTGAAATTGATCCAAAACATGAATTTCCAGATGTAAATCCTGCGAATAATGTTTGGAACGCAACGAATTAATTAACCTCAATTTAATAAAAAAGCGCGGAGTGAATACATTCACTCCGCGCTTTTTTATTAAATTGAATATTAAAATAAAAAATATATATATATTTAAAATTATTTAAAATGTTTTGTTAACTTAGACAAGAATATTTCGAACTATTACTGTGAAGACAATGGCATTGTACCGTGCCATAATTGAATTGGATCACCATTATTAATTTTTTTGATTACTTAAATTCTAAATGCAAATGAAAAAAACTGCAAAAGTTGTACTGCTTTTTTGTTGTTTCCTTTTTTTGAGAAATTTTGCGAATGCTCAGACGCAAAAACTATTTAAAGGAATTGTATTGGACACTTCAGGACAACCTTTGTCCGGAGCTACTATTTCATTAAAAGGAACAAAAGTAGAAACAACGACCAACGATTCTGGTCAATTTCAGATCTCCGTAGCAGACGTATCCAAAGAAATTGTCGTTAGCCTAGTGGGATACAACTCTCAATTTGTTAGTGTTTCTGGAAAAGACTCTGCACAGATTAGCTTAATTCCAGTACAGGCAGATGGCAATGCAGTGGTGGTTACGGCATTGGGCATCGCCCGTAAAACACGCGGATTAGTATATGCTACACAATCCGTAAAAACATCTGAACTCACCGATGTAAGAGATGCAAATAACTTTGTAAACTCACTATCTGGCAAGGTTGCCAATGTTTTGATCACACAAGGATCAGGAGGTCCAGGCAGTGGCGCTAGAATTGTACTAAGAGGTAATAGATCAATTCAACAAAGCAATACAGCTCTCATCGTTGTTGATGGAGTACCGATGTTAAATGTAACTACAAATGTACCTGGCGGCACCTTCGGATCTTTTCAAGGCCCTGACGGCGCGTCCAATTTAAATGCGGATGACATTGAAAGTCTAACAGTTCTTAGAGGTGCCTCGGCAGCTGCACTGTATGGTAGTCAAGCAGGAAATGGAGTCTTGGTAGTAGCTACAAAGAAAGGAAAAACGGGAATACATGTTGATTTCAATTCAGGATATGCGTCAGAAAGCGTATTTGCATTACCCAAATTTCAAAATACATATGGACAAGGAACAAATGCAGAAATTAATACTTCCGTTGGTTCTAGTTGGGGTGCTAAAATGACGGGGCAGACTTATACCAATTCTTGGGGTAATAACGATACCTATTCTGCACAAGACGATAATGTAAAAGATTTTTTCCGTAACGGATCCAGCTTTATTAATTATGTTGGTTTTTCTGGCGGAAATGATAAGACAAAAGCTTATTTCTCATATACTAATAATGCAACACAGGGAATTGTGCCTAAAAATAACTTGATGCGACATAACATCAACCTTAGAGTTTTTCAGCAATTCACAGATAAACTTTCTGTTGATGCAAGATTGACTTATATCCATCAAAAAATCAATAATATGCCAAGAACTGGGGAGGAAAATAGCCCTGTTTTTGATATGTATCAGATACCTAGAAGTGTAAAACTTAGTGAAGCCAAAAATTATCAACAAGAAAACACATCTACAGGATTGATGGAACCTACAACTTGGCCATCCACTTTAAATTCTATTTATCAAAACCCATATTGGATGATTAACAACACATCCATTAATTCTGAACGAGACCGTATCATGGGTTTTATGTCTTTAAAATACGATATAACCAGTTGGCTAAATATTGCAGGCAGAGCGAATCTAGATAGAAGTTTAGATGATTTAGACCAAAGCTATCAGGATGGTACTATTCTATGGACCAATGCTGGTAATGGTGGCAATTATATAACTAGTAGCTTCAAAAATACACAACAATGGTATGATGTTATTTTGTCCGGAAAAAATGAATTAAATAAGGATTGGACGATTAATTATAATGCAGGTAGTATTTTTAGAGATTATAAATATGTCTATAATACGCTTAACACAAATGGTCTATATGTAGCAAATAAGTTTAGTGTTGCATTTGCTAAAGCATTGTCTGCTACTCCTCAAGCAGGAGGAGACCAAACTCAATCTGTATTTGGGACCGCTAACTTTGCTTATAAAGACGCCTTGTTTTTTGATGGAAGCTACAGAAATGATTGGGATTCAAGATTAGCATCTCCATATTCTTATGGATATTATTCCGCTGGTGTCGCTGCAGTGTTAAGTGATTTATTCAAATTACCTCAAAAGATATCCTACTTAAAGGTCAATGCAAGTTATGCCGAAGTGGGTAATGGAGGACAAGAACAGATACGAAATGTTGTATATAACTATACGCAATCAGCCGGAAATGGAGAAATTAGCCGCAATTCTGTTTATCCTATACCTAACTTAAAACCAGAGATTGTTAAAAATATTGAAGCTACAGTAGAAGCAAAATTTTTTAATAATAGATTTGGTTTTGCAGCAACCTATTATAAAAGTAATTCGATCAATCAGTTAATCTCCTTGAGTACACCAGTCGCTACAGGATATGCAACGAAATACATAAATGCTGGTAATATTCAAAATTCAGGATGGGAATTTACCTTACAAGCAACTCCAATTAAAAATGAGGACTTCAATTGGGATGTAGCTGTGAATTTCTCAATGAATAAAAGTAAAATTAAAAAAATATCTGACGACATCAGTACCATTTATTTAAGTAGCGAAGCCCGTGCAGCCCAAGTAGCCATTACTACGGGTGGCAAATACGGAGACTTATATGGATATAAATGGGCGACAAATGATCAAGGTCAACATATTGTCGATGCGAATGGATTGCCAGTGGCAACTACAACTACACAATATTTAGGAAATTTTAATCCTACTGCACTTTTAGGATGGACCAATACTTTCACATACAAAAGGTTTTATTTGAGAGTATTAACAGATGGAAGGATTGGAGGCACACTAGTCTCGGGAACGGAAATGAACCTTGCATTTAGCGGAATTACAGAAGGTACCGAAAAATTCAGAGAAGGCGGCTTAGCTTTAGGTGGCGTAACGGCTGATGGAACTGTCAATACTAAAACAGTAACTGCACAACAATTTTGGACTGCATCTTCTGTGACGGGACAAAGATATGGTACAGGTGAATTTTTTGCTTATGATGCCACAAACTTCAGACTACGAGAGTTTTCTTTTGGATATGATATTCCTGTAAAAAGCACCTCTTTGATTAAAACGCTTAAGCTAAGTGCTGTTGCAAGGAATTTATTTTGGATTTATAGAGGTAGTTCTAGAATGGATATCCCAGGTATTGGAAAAAGAAAAATGTGGTTTGACCCAGATATGAGTATGGGCAATGGTAATTACCAAGGTGTCGAATATGGAGCAATGCCAGCTACAAGAACTTGGGGTGTTAATTTAAAAGTTGGATTCTAAAATAACTTAAAACGATTTACAATGAACAGAAGTGCCTTATTTAAAATAATTCCTATTACCTTATTACGTCAAAAGATGATTTTATCGCTTTTGGGATTGTGTATAATATTATCAATATCATGTACAAAAAAGTACAACGATATTAATACCAACCCAAATGCACTTACTTCAGTAAGCTCAGCCGATCTTCCTTATATTTTTACGAAGGCAGAAGATGCTAGTATGTGGAGTACAAGTTATCAAGTTGCACAGAACTTAAATGCGGATCAATATGCGCAATATTTCGCATGTGTAGCTACTTATTTCCCATCTGATAGATATGTGATGCGTGACGACTGGTTCAATTCTGCATGGACGAGTATATATTCAGATATGCTGCCACAGTTACAAACAATTTTCCAAAACACAGATCCTACATCTGCAGAATACTCTTTGGCTAATATAATCTGGGTATTAGGTTTTGATAGAATTACGGATTATTGGGGCCCTATACCATATTTCAAAGCAGGTCAGATCGCAGATTATGTAGCCTATGATTCACAAGATTCTGTTTATTATGATTTTTTCAAAAGACTAGATTCTTCTATCACAAATTTAAAATCGCATACATCCGAAACACCATTTGGCACATCTGATATTATATATTCTGGCAATGTGACGAGTTGGTTAAAATTTGCAAACACTTTGAAGCTAAGATTGGCTATGAGAATATCTGGAGTAGCTCCAACTTTGGCTCAAAAATATGCAGAGGAAGCGGTTGCTGATGGTGTGATGACTACTAGCACAGCAGATGATGCATTGATGTTAAAAAGCGTGAATACAGTCAATGGATTATCCATGATGAGTGATTGGAACGAGTTTAGAATGAGTGCCGCAATGGGATCTATCTTGAATGGGTATAATGACCCGAGAATTGGTGTTTACTTTTTACCTGCCGTAAATTCTAGTAAATATAGAGGACTAAGAAATGGCTTATCGACAACTCAATTAGGGCAGAGTGGTAATATGGCAGGAGACAATTCACATGTTGGACCACGTTGGGCATCTACAAGTTTTGCTGGAGGGACGGCAACGTATCTATCTACTTCTCAAAATGTAATGTGTACAGCTGAAGCATATTTTTTACGTGCAGAGGCTAAACTTTTGGGATGGAATATGGGAAGCGAAACGGTTCAAGAACTTTATGAAGATGGAATTAAAGCATCAATGACACAATGGGGGATAACCGATGCCACCACAATTGCTAACTACATAAACGGAACGACATTACCAGCTGCCCCTGGTGATAATCTGAGCTCCGCCGCTGTATCAGACGTTCCTGTAAAATTTGGAGCTACTGCCGCGATTCAAAAACGTCAAATCGCAATTCAAAAATGGTTGGCCATATTTCCAGATGGTACTGAAGCTTGGGCTGATTACAGACGAAGCCATGCATTCTCTTTGTATCCAGTCGTAAATTCTGACAATACCGACATTCCTGATCCAACAAAACAATATATAAGAAGATTGACATTTTTAATACAGGAAAAGCAAAGTAATGCAAAAGGCTTAGCCTCTGGTTATACCGAACTAGGTGGAGATGATAAAATTACCACTCCATTATGGTGGGATTTAAATTAATTACCACATTCAATAAAAACAGAATGCCCAACCAAATTTGGTTGGGCATTCTGTTTTTAGAGGTGTATTTCTTTATTTTTTAATAAATGCGGCATCTCTAATCGCTAAATTATCCGCGGCAGATATTTTTTCAACGTGCGAAGAAACTCCATCAGAATGAGTTTCTGTTACATTCGGCTTAGTAGATTCTTTCGATTTATTGCTAGTTTTTCCTCTATTATTACGTGCCATTCTGGAAAAAATGGATAAATCTTTATTAAATAAAAATTGGAATAATAAGATCGTGTAAGACTTGTGTGAGCCTAGATTATCATAATGTTCGTGTGCCATTTTATGTAATTGAGGCAAATGATTCCAAGGCACAGACGGAAAATCGTGGTGCTCATTATGGAATCCAACATTCAAATTTACAACATTCAATGGCCCATAATAACTTTTTGTTTCTTGTTCCTCGCCATGTGTTAGGAAGTGCTCTTGTACCCATCTAGCACCCAATGGATGTAAACCAACAGAGAAGAAGAAGCTTGCTAATTGAAAAATGATGGCTTTCCAACCAAAAAAGTAAAACATAATTCCTACATAAATAACTTGAATTAACCAATTCAATGCCATTTCCCAGTCAAATAATTTTACTTCTTTATTCATTCTACCCATACGGCTTGCTTGTACAATTGGGTAAAAGAACAGCCACATTGCTTTTCCAAATGTAGAATTTCCCACCATTTTGGCTTCCCATTTATTAGGCATGTCCGCATCCAAAGCTTCGATACCTTGGTAAGCATGGTGTTTTAAATGGTATTTTTTGAAAGAAATCGTACTTGCAAATATCAAAGGTAAATTAGCCACCAATGCAGCCATCGTATTCAATTTCCTATTTTTGAAAATCAAATTATGTGACGCCTCGTGATTACATACAAATAGCGTATGACAGGCAAATGCGCCCACAAGATATGCCACCAATAATACTATCCACCAAGATGCATCTTTTAACCAAATAGCTAAAACTGTTTGGATAGTTACGCAAAGTAAGATTATAAGGAAGGTATAGGGGTTTCGGCCAATGAGTGTTCTTATTTCAGGGTGGTCAACGATGATTTCTTTGGTACGCAACTTGTGCGGCTCGCAATCATCAGACCATGCAAAATCTGTTCTTTTGTTCATGATAATAGCTGGAATTTGTGAACTTGTTCTAATTTTTATGAAAATTAGTAAAGCAATTTAAATTTGAAAATAGTGAACATTACTGAGTTCACACAATAGTAACGTTTACGAAGATAAGTTTATCATACAACAAAATACATTTATTTTCTTTTTTGAAATATTTTAGCTTTTTATATAGAAAATAATGACGCCCTTTTGACGATTCTGGGTTATCTTAACGATTGAAAAATAACAAATTATGGCAGTACACAAATACGATTCTGGCATTATTGGCAACTGCTCTTATATTGCTCATGTTAGAAAAGATACCAACATTTCATGGCTTTGTTGGCCAAAATTTGATAGTTCCTTTGTCTTTGGCGGGATGCTCGATGAGAATAAAGGCGGTGCATTTTATATACTTCCAGAAGGGGAATATTCATCCAAACAATACTATGTAGAGAATACGAATATCATCTGCACCGAGATTACCAATGCCTATGGCACCTATCGAGTAACTGATTTTGCACCGAGATTTTCCAATTTTAATCGAATGTTTCGCCCGCTCAATTTGATGCGAAAAGTAGAATGTTTAAGTGGAGCTCCTCGTGTAAAAATTATATGCAAACCAGTTTTGGATTATGGAAATATACCATTGCAACCGTTGATTGGTAGTAATCATTTGCATTTTACCTATGGAGAAACGTCCATCCGATTGACGACCAATGCATCTATTAATTATATAGCAGAAGAACAATATTTTGTACTAAATGATACCAAATATTTTGTGCTTTCCTATGGAGAACCTTTCGAGGCAGAATTAGAAACGACCTTTGAACGGTTTCTCGCGGAGACAATAAAATATTGGCGCAATTGGGTAAAAGATTCCAGTATTTTGAGATTCAATCAATTGGCGGTTATTCGTTCTGCGCTGGCTTTGAAATTGCATCAATTTGAAGATACGGGCGCTTTTATCGCAGCGAGCACGACGAGTTTGCCAGAGTTTCCAGGTGAAGGTCGTAATTGGGATTACCGTTTTTGTTGGTTAAGAGATACGCATTATGTGATCAATGCGCTGAATAATATTGGTCATTTTGATGAGTTAGAACAATATTTCTCTTATGTATCAAGTATTTCCTTTACCGAGCAAGATCGATATCAACCGTTATATGGAATTACAGGTGAAAAAACGTTGACTGAGAAAACTTTAGATTTGGATGGATATTTAGGAAACAAACCCGTTCATATTGGAAATCAAGCATATGAACATATTCAAAACGATATTTACGGACAAGTCTTGATTTCTCTTTTGCCTTTGTATTTGGATAAAAGATTTGTATTTAAGGAAAGAAATGATTCCTCTTATTGGATAGATTTTATTTTAAAAAAGATTGAAAAAACCATAAATGAAAAAGACGCAGGTATTTGGGAATTTAGAAATATGCCCAATACGCACTGTTACACTAATTTATTTCAATGGGCGGGTGCAAAAGCAGCACTTAAAATGTCACGCGAATTAAAAGATAAAAAGCTCATAGCAAGAGCTATTAAACTGATCAAAAATGCAGAAACAAACATTGAAGCTTGTTATGATCCAGAAAGAAAAGTGTATACGCATGCAGTCGGTAGTCCATATTTAGATGCTAGTACTTTACAATTGATTATTATGAATTATCTCGACCCGCATTCTCAAAAAGCAAAAGATCATTTGAAAGGTTTGGAAAAAGAATTGAAAGGTAAAAATGGTCTGTTCTATAGATATATTCATCAAGATGATTTTGGCAAACCGACTTCAACATTCTTGATTTGTGCATTTTGGTATGTGGAGGCGTTAGCATTAGTAGGTAGAAACAAGGACGCCATCAGTACATTTGACAAATTGATGCAATATTCCAATCATTTGGGTTTGTTTAGTGAAGATGTTGATGAAAATGACGGAAGTCAATGGGGCAATTTTCCACAAGCGTATAGTCATGTCGGTTTAATGAATGCCGCGTATAGGATTTCTGTTAAGTTAGACAAACCAATTTATTGGTAAAAAAGAAATAGACTATATGGAAGGAATAAAACTCCTAAAGTAAATATATGTACCAATTATACTGAAATATACCTCAAACATTTATTACATGGAATGAGCCCGATAAAATATCGAGCTCATTTAAAAAAATTATTTGTACAACCTTTTGCAATTACATTAAAAAGAAAAACCTTCCCATGTATTTATAATTAAAAAACCATTATTCCCACTCAATTGTTGCTGGTGGTTTACTACTGATATCGTATACTACTCTATTAATACCTTTTACATTATTGATAATTTCGTTAGAAACATGAGACAAAAATTCATAAGGCAAATGTGCCCAATCAGCTGTCATGCCATCAACAGAAGTCACAGCACGTAACGCAACTGTAGATTCGTAAGTGCGCTCATCTCCCATAACTCCGACACTTTTTATCGGTAGTAAAATCGTACCCGCTTGCCAAACTTTTTCATACAGATCAAAATCTTTCAAAGCTTTTGTGTAATAATAGTCCGCATCTTGTAGTAATGCCACTTTTTCAGGCGTAATATCACCCAAAATTCTAATGGCTAATCCAGGTCCAGGGAAAGGATGTCTGAATAATAAATCATGAGGGATACCTAATTCAACTCCGACTCGTCTCACCTCATCTTTAAACAAATATCTTAATGGTTCTACCAATTTAAGATTCATTTCTTTAGGCAAACCGCCAACATTGTGATGTGATTTTATTGTAACGGACGGACCATTTACACTTGTACTTTCAATTACATCTGGATAAATAGTTCCTTGTCCGAGAAATGATGCTTCTTTAATATGTTGCGCTTCTTCTTGGAAAATATCAATAAATGTTTTTCCGATAACTTTTCTTTTCGCCTCAGGATCTGTCAAATCCTTTAGACCGCTGTAAAATTTATCTTTCGCATCAACACCTTTCACATTCAATCCTAATTGCGCATATATATCCAAAACTTGTTGGAATTCATCTTTTCTCAACAAACCATTATCAACAAATATACCATGCAGGCGATCACCGATAGCTTTACTAATCAATGTTGCAGCAACCGTACTATCCACACCACCACTCAATGCCATGATTACGTGTGCATCTCCAATCTCCGCTTTTAATCTTTCTATTGTTTCTTGCGCGAATGATGCTGGTGTCCAGTCTTGTGAACAATGACACACTTCGGTCAAGAAATTGTGAATCAATTTTTTACCCTCTGTTGAATGATAAACTTCTGGATGAAATTGCAAACCATATAATGGATTCGCTCCTGCAACTTTCTTAAATGCTGCAATGGGAATACTTTTGGTTGTTGCTAATATTTCAAAACCTTCTGGTAAAGTTTTGATAGAATCACTATGACTCATCCACACTTGGCTACCTTCAGAAATTCCATTGAAAAAATCATCTTGTACATCTAAATGCAAATGCGCACGACCATATTCTCTTTTGTTAGATTTACCAACCTCACCTCCAAATAATTTGGCTGTCAATTGCGCTCCGTAACAAACACCCAATACTGGAACTTTTTCAACAAATGCGGCGACATCTACCGTTGGAGCATTTTCATCATTTACACTACAAGGAGAACCACTCAAAATAATACCTTTCAAGTCTGAAGTAATTTCAAACTGCTTATGAAAAGGAATAATTTCACAATAAACATTGGCTTCTCTCACTGCACGGGCGATCAATTGCGTGTACTGGCTTCCAAAATCCAGAATAAGAATTTTTTCTTTCATGGGAATTGTAATGATTAGGATAAGTTTAAACCAAAAAGCCCCGCAACAATGTAGCGGGGCAAATATTTTTACCTTACTTTTAAAAGCATCTTTTAATTATGCTGTTTTCAAAGAAGTTTTTCTAGCTAATTTACTTTTTAAGTTAGCTGCTTTATTTTTATGAATAACTCCTCTTTTGGCCAATTTATCTATCATAGAAATGGTCAAAGGAAGCTTTTCATCATACGCCGCTTCGTCTGTAAGTGCTTTCTGATCGCGAATAGCATTACGAGTCGTTTTACCATAATAACGATTTGCTTCTCTTCTTTTAGAAGCTTGACGAACATCTTTTTTTGTAGCTTTATGATTTGCCATGAATTTCTATTTTCGGACGGCAAAGGTAATATGTTTTTTTGAATAAATAAAAAAAAATTCTTAAAAATTATCACTTAACCGTTTTTTCCCAAAAATATCAAATATATTAGCACAATCAAGTAAATAATTTTTTTATAAAAGTTATGGACGATATTTGCAATTGAATTCTAAAATTTTTAGAATAGTTTTTAATACAAAACGCTTGGCATGAAGGATTTTTCATACATTACCAACTCTCATCCAGCATATATAGAGAGTTTGTATCGAGATTATTCAAAGGATCCACAAAGTGTAGACCCTGAGTTAAAAAAATTTTTTGATGGCTTTGATTATGCCGTTGAAAACAATGAAGGAGGAGGAGACATAGATTCAGATCATTTAGCAAAAGAATTTAATGTATTCCGATTAATCGAAGGATATAGAAAGAAAGGTCATCTTTTATCCTCTACCAATCCCATAAGACCTAGGAAAGACAGACATGCCAATCTAGACCTTAATTATTACGACCTTGCTGATACCGATTTAAAATCTACATTTTTAGCTGGAAAATTTATAGGATTACCCAATGCTACATTGGAACAGATTGTAGCAAAATTGAAAAAATCTTATTGCGGAAATGTTGGCTTCGAGTTTAACACTCTCACGGACGAAGTGGAAATTGCATGGCTTTTGGATGCGATTGACAATAGGTTTCATATAGAGTTAAATCTTGAAATTAGAAAAAGAGTTTTAGAAAAAATCAATCAAGGGGTAATTTTTGAAAAATTCCTTCAGACAAAATATATAGGTCAAAAGAGATTTTCTTTGGAAGGTGGAGAAGCCTTAATTCCCTCTTTGGATACAATAATTACGAAAGCCGCGATTGATGGCTCTAAGGAAGTAGTTATTGGAATGGCTCATAGAGGCCGCTTAAATGTTTTGGCTAATATTTTAGGTAAAACGTACGAACAAATCTTTAGCGAATTTGAAGGTATCGTTCCTGCGGACAATTCTCAAGGAAGCGGTGACGTAAAATATCATCTAGGATTTAGAAGTGAAGTAACGACGCCAGATGGCAATAAAGTCAATTTGCAATTATCGCCCAATCCGTCGCACTTAGAAGTGGTAGACCCAGTAACTCTTGGATTTACGAGGTCCAAAGCGAACGTATTATACAACGGTGACTTTAATTCGATTGTACCTATTTTAATCCATGGCGATGCAGCTCAAAGTGGACAAGGTATTATATATGAGGTAGCACAGATGAGTGCACTAGCTGGATTTGAAGTAGGTGGCACCATCCATGTTACGGTAAATAACCAAATTGGTTTTACAACCGATTTTGATGACGCAAGAAGTTCTGACTATTGTACATCTGTAGCAAGCGTGACAAAATCACCTGTTTTTCATGTAAATGGAGACGATTTGGAAGCCGTCGTGAAGGTTTCTCGCTTAGCAGCAGAATATAGATCTACTTTCCACAAAGACATTTTCATTGATATTCTTTGTTACAGAAGACATGGACACAATGAAGGTGATGAACCTAAATTTACTCAACCATCTTTGTACTCCTTAATTGACAAACACAAAGATCCTAGGGAAGAATATATTGCTTACCTAAACAGAATTGGAGACCAAACTGTCGCTAATTTGGCGAATGAAATGGAGAAAAAATTCTGGGAAGATTTGCAAACTCGTTTAGATGAAGTAAGACAGCATCCCAATCCATATACTTTACAAGCACCTGAAGAATGGTGGGCAAAATTAAGATTCTCCAAACCAGAGGATTTTGATCAGTCACCAGAAACTGGAATTCCATCAGAGGAAGTAAAATCTTTGGTGGAAAAATTAATGTCTTGGCCTGAATCGTTTTCTCCTTTGCGTAAAGTGAAGAAGTTATTGAATGACAAAAAAGCTTTATTTGACGCTGATACCAAAATTGATTGGGGTACTGCCGAGTTATTGGCTTATTCAAGTATTTTAGTAGAAGGTAAAGATGTTAGATTGAGTGGAGAAGACGTAAAACGTGGTACATTCTCTCATAGACATGCCATTCTATATGATGAAAATACCAACGAACAATATAATCGTCTAGCTCATTTCTCCGATGGTCAAGGAAAATTTAGATGTGTCAATTCCTTATTGAGTGAATATGGCGTATTGGGTTACGAATATGGTTATGCAATAGGCAATCCTAATGTATTAACTATCTGGGAAGCTCAATATGGAGATTTCGCAAATGGCGCTCAAATGGTAATTGATCAATATATTACTAGTGGTGAAGCAAAATGGGGAACTATGAATGGACTAGTAATGTTGCTTCCTCATGGATATGAAGGTAGCGGACCTGATCACTCTAATGCTCGTCCAGAAAGATACTTACAAATGGCAGCGGAGTACAATATTTTCGTTACAAATATTACTACAGCAGCAAACTTTTTCCATGCTTTAAGACGTCAATTGGCGTTACCTTTTAGAAAGCCATTGATTAATATGTCTCCAAAAGCAAACTTGCGTCACCCTGATAGTTATAGTTTACTTGAAGAGTTTACAAAAGGAAGTTTCCAAGAAGTTATTGATGACGTTCGTAACCCAGAAGCATCTGGCGTAAAAAAAGTATTGCTTTGTTCTGGTAAAATTTATTTTGATTTAGAAGAACGTCAAAAAGAAGCACAAGATAGTAGTATCGCGATTGTAAGGTTGGAACAATATTTCCCATTACCAGAAAAACAATTAAAAACTTTGCACGAAAAATATGTGAATGCTGTTTGGTATTGGGTACAAGAAGAACCTTTAAATATGGGAGCCGCCTCTTTCTTGAAATTACATTTGGAACCATTGTTCCCATTTGGAATTATCAGTAGAAAAGCTACTGCATCTACCGCCACAGGTTATGCGAAAGTGCACAAACAAGAACAAGCGGAAGTAATCGATACTGCATTTAAAATATAATATTTTTGATAAAGAAGACTTTTTATGATAGATATAAAAGTACCCACCGTCGGAGAATCCATTAGTGAAGTCACTTTGGTTAAATGGGTAAAAAAATCAGGAGACTATGTTCAACGTGACGAAGTGATCGCTGAATTGGAAAGTGAAAAAGCGACTTTTGAAGTTAACGCCGAGAAAGCGGGTATATTAACGACTGTTGCTAATGAAGATGATGTATTAAAAATCGGTGACGTTTTGGCTCAGATTGATGAATCTGCTGCAAATACTTCGTCCGAAGTCCCTACAGAAGAGACTCCCGCACCTGTACAAGAAGCGGCTCCGGTTGAAGCAGCTCCAGCTGAAGTGCTAAAAGCCGTTGGCAAAGGTGTTATTGAAATAAAAGTACCTACCGTAGGTGAATCTATAAGCGAAGTTACCTTGGTTAAATGGTTGAAAAAAACAGGCGATTTAATCCAAAGAGACGAGCCTATCGCAGAATTAGAAAGTGAAAAAGCAACTTTCGAAGTAAATGCGGAAGAAGCAGGTAAATTAGAAGAAGTAGCTAAAGAAGATGATGTATTAAAAATCGGTGATCTTTTAGCTAAAATTGATACAGATGTTGCGGTTGGATCAGCCTCTTCCGCGCCTGCACCAAGTGCACCAGCGCCGACTCCTGCACCCAAAGCAGAAACGCCAGCTCCTGTATCTGCACCTCCTTCTGATGTAAAAGCGACTCCAGTTGCCAATGCAATTATTGCAGATAAAAAAATAGATTCGAAAGCTATTACGCCAAGTGGATTCGGTGGTAAAATCACGAAACATGATGTATTGGAAGCTTTAGCTCACCCAGGCAAACAAACTTTCGATGATCAACCATTAAATTCTCGTAACGTTAGAGACGAGAAAATGACAAATCTTCGTAAAACAATCAGTAAACGATTGGTGGAAGCGAAAAATACAACAGCAATGTTGACTACTTTTAACGAAGTCGATTTGTCTAAAGTAATGGAGATCAGAAGTAAATTTAAAGTGAAATTTAAAGAAACACACAATGTTGGTTTAGGTTTCATGAGTTTCTTCAGCAAAGCTTGTGCAATTGCATTAAGCGAATGGCCAGCAGTGAACGCCTATATCGATACGGAGAAAGGTCTTATTACTTATCACGATTATGCGGACATCAGTATCGCGGTAAGCACACCAAAAGGTTTGACAGTTCCAGTAATTAGAAATGTTGAAAGCTTAAGTTTGGCTGAAATCGAAAAAGCAGTTATCGAAGTAGCGACTAAAGCGCGTAATAATAAATTAGGACCTGCTGACTTACAAGGCGGCACATTTACCATTACTAATGGTGGTGTATTTGGAAGTATGTTGAGTACACCAATAATCAATTTGCCACAAAGTGCTATATTGGGTATGCATAATATTATTGAACGTCCAATTGCGGTAAATGGCAAAGTGGAAATTCGTCCAATGATGTATATCGCATTGAGCTACGACCATAGAATTATCGATGGTAGAGAGAGTGTAAGTTTCTTGGTACGAGTAAAAGAGTTATTGGAAAATCCTGAATTGTTGTTATATAAACAAGATCCAATCAAAACTCTTTTGGAATTATAATTTTCAAAAGAGTTTATTCGAAAAAAGACCTCAAATCATTGATTTTGAGGTCTTTTTCATTTTCAAATAATTAAATGTCAGATTGTATAGAACATTTAATACCTTTGCGCCCTCAAAAGTTCTTTCTAAATGATCAGCAGAAGAAATATTCGAATCAAAGTAATGCAATTATCTTATGCATTAGAGACCATTAATGACCAAAGTGATAAAAAAGATCCAATAAAATCTTTAAAAAATTTATTGGACAATTCTAGAGAGTTGTGCACTTTCATGCTTTACTACATCACAGAAGTAGCACGTTATGCAGAAAAAGATGCATCTCACAGAGCCTCTAAAAATTTAACTTCTGCCCATGACTTAAACGTAAATATCAAAATAGCGGGTAATGAAGTCATGTGGAAAATCATAGAAAATAAATCCTTTATTTCCGCGATTGAGCAGTACAAACCAAATCTTTTAGAAGAAGGGCAAAATATGATCAAAAAGACATATCAAGCGCTTATTCAAATGGAAGAGTATAGGACTTACATTGCAGAAAATGGAAGAACTAAAAAAGGCGAATCTGGAATTTTGGAGTTTATTATGAATGATTTGTTATTGACAGATGAGAAAGTCATTTTATTTTTCGAAGAAAATTTTCCAACTTTTGATGACGATGTCGAAATGTTACAAAAAATCGTCAAAGGTATTTTTCAAAAACCGAATGGATTTGATTTACAAGGCTTTTTACCAGAGGAAACTTGGCAGTATGCTAAATCTATTTTTAGAACAATCCGAGATAAAAAAGAGTACCTATTAGATTTAATCAAACCAAAATTACGTAATTGGGATTCTGAAAGAATTGCACACATTGATATGATATTGTTAGAAATGGGAGTAGCAGAATTACTTTATTTTGAAACAATTCCACCTAAAGTAACCATTAACGAATACATTGATATCGCTAAGGAGTACAGTACAGACCAAAGTGGTCAATTTATCAACGGTATTTTAGATGGGCTAAAAAAAGATTTTGAAGCAGAAGGCAGATTAAACAAAATAGATTTCAGAAAATAAAATCCGAACTATTTTAATTTAAAATTGTTACTAAGTTCCTGATGGTTTATATGAAAAAGATAAGCACAATACTATTTTCAATTACATTTATTTCTTGTAGCCTAATAGCTTGCAAGGATAATGCAGATCAAAATAAAAGAGAAGAAAAGTTGGCATACGTAGAAAAAGATACAGCTAACTATACTTTAATTAAGTATATAGATTCCGTAAAAAATTTTGGTACTGTAAAAAAGGGAACACAAGTCAAACTTAAATATACCTTCCAAAATGTAGGAGTAAATCCTTTATACGTCATCAACGTACAACCAAGTTGCGGATGTACAGTTGCAGACTTTACAAAGGGCGCTATCCTACCTGGAAAAATAGGCGAAATCAATGCGTCTTTTGACTCTAATCATGGATCTACGGGAAGCGTACGCAAAAGCTTGATTGTTACGACAAACACAACAAATGACCCCAATTTTGTATTGGCATTTATTGGCAATGTTAATTAATACATTTTTCAACTATAATTTAAAATAAAACAAACTCAATGATCTCTACAAATGCAGTAATGCTAATGGCTGGACAAGGAGCACAAGGTGGTGGTTCTATGCAACTAATTTTGATGCTTGGTATCATCGTCGTTTTTTGGTTATTCATGATCCGTCCTCAACAAAAAAAGGCAAAAGAACAAAAGAACTTTATTGAAAATATTCAAAAAGGAGACAAAGTTGTTACTATCGCTGGTATCCACGCGACAGTAAATCGTATCAACGAAGACAACACTATTCAGATTGAAGTAAATCCTGGTAGTTATCTTAAAATTGAAAAAAGTGCCATCAGTGTAGAATGGACATTAGCTTTGAATAAAGCAAATACACCTACTGTAAAATAATTTTCATTTATTTGAAAAGCATAAAAAAATCCGAAAGCCTTGCTTTCGGATTTTTTTATTTATAAAGTTCTTATTCGCTTAAATTAAGAAATAACTGCATCTGGAATTTTTTCCACTTTGATTGATGTAAATGAGCGAATCGCTTCAGCAATAGATTGTTCATCATATTTACATTCATGATATAATTCTTTCAAAGAACCATGCTCGATCAATTCATCAGGTATACCTAATATCTTTACATCTGCTTTATAATGATGTTCATTCATAAATTCCAAAATGGCACTTCCAAAACCACCTTTTACCGTACCATCTTCAACAGTGATAATTTTGTCATATTTGGAAAATACTTCATGCAGCATTTCTTCATCCAAAGGTTTTACGAAACGCATATCGTAATGGGCAGGATTCACCCCTTCCAAACGAACATGTCTAATTGCTGCAGCTGCGAAATTACCCGGATGACCGAGTGTCAATACCGCAATATCTTTTCCATCTTTTAACTTACGTCCCTTTCCTATTTCTATTTCTTCCATTGGTTTTTGCCAATCACTCATCACACCATTGCCACGAGGATAACGGATCACAAACGGATGTTTTGTTTTTTCCAATTGCGCACTAAACATCAGATTTCGTAGCTCTTGTTCATTCATCGGCGCACTAATAATCATATTAGGTATACCTCTGAAATAGGCAATATCGTAGGCGCCATGATGCGTAGGACCATCCTCTCCGACCAATCCCGCTCTATCCAAACATAAGACTACCGGCAAATCCTGAATAGCGACATCATGCACCACTTGATCAAATGCACGTTGCATAAAGGAGGAGTAAATATTACAAAAAACCTTCATTCCTTGCGTTGCCATTCCTGCACTTAAAGTAACTGCATGTTGCTCGCAAATGCCCACATCGAATGTTCTATTTGGCATCGCATCCATCATAAATTTCAAGGAAGAACCACTCAACATCGCAGGAGTCACACCAAAAATCATTGGATTTTTTTCTGCTAGTTCGATAATTGTTTTTCCAAATACATCTTGATATTTTGGCGGTTGAGGTGTACTATATTGCGTTTTGTAAATTTCCCCAGTCACTTTATCAAACAATCCTGGCGCATGCCATTTCGTTTGATCATTTTCGGCTAAAGCATAACCTTTTCCTTTGACAGTAAGAATATGCAAAATCTTTGGTCCAGGTATTTTTTTCAAGTCAGCTAAAGTATCTACCAATTTGGTAATATTATGACCGTCTATCGGTCCGAAATATCTCAATTTGAAGGATTCAAATAAATTGGAACTTTGACTCACCATTCCTTTCAAACTGTCCGCCAATTTAGATGCCATGGTACGCGTAAAGCTTTTGCCAATTGGCAATTTACCTATCGCTTTCCAGACATCATCTTTGAACTTATTGTATGAAGGAGATATGGAAATATCCGTCAAATATTCACGCAAAGCACCAACATTGGGATCAATGCTCATGTTATTATCATTTAAAATAATCAACATGTCGCTATCCGTTACGCCGGCATGATTCAATGCCTCAAATGCTATACCTGCCGTCATAGAACCATCTCCAATAATGGCAACAGATTTACGGTCTTCTCCTTTGTATTTGGCAGCAATGGCCATACCTAAAGCTGCAGAAATAGACGTTGAGGAATGTCCTACGCCAAACGTATCGTATTCACTCTCAGAACGTTTTGGGAAACCACTAATTCCTTTATATTTTCTATTTGTTGTAAAAACATCTCGCCTTCCGGTCAAAATTTTGTGTCCGTAAGCTTGATGTCCTACGTCCCAAACCAATTGATCGTAAGGTGTATTGTAAATATAATGTAACGCAACCGTCAACTCTACCACCCCCAAACTTGCAGCAAAATGTCCTCCATGTGTACTCACCACATCTATGATAAATTGGCGCAATTCGTCACATACTTGTGCCAATTGCTCTTTATCTAATTTCTTCAAATCCGCGGGAGAATTAATCTCCCTTAGAAGTGGTCCTGCCTCAATATTCATGCTGCGTAACTTTTATATATTGTAAAATTACCATTTTTTTATAAAAAGATCTCTTTAAAACAATGAAAGCCTTGCCATTAAATTACAAATACTTCTCTCCATACTTTTTTCTTACCTCCGCAATATAATCTTTAATATCTCCTTCACTTTCCTTTTTGCAAATAAGCAAAACGTCATCCGTATCTACAACGACGTAATTATCCAAACCTTGAACAATTACTAATTTATCTTTTGGCGCATTGACTACACATTTACTCGCATCAACATTAATAATTTTTTCACCATTGATGGCACTACCCAAATAATCTTTTTCCATATTATCGTATGTGCTATTCCAAGTACCAATATCGCTCCATCCAAATTCACATGGAATGATATAAACATTTTCTGATTTTTCCATTACAGCAAGATCCAATGACAAATTGGTACATTGATTATACGCTATTTCAATTGCCTTTTCCTCATTTTCAGTATTGATATCATGAGCGATTTCAGCAAATGCTTCATACATTTCAGGTTGATATTTTTCTAAATCTTTCAAAATTGCCTCTGCTTTCCAGACAAATAAACCTGTATTCCAAAGAAAATCACCGCTTGCGATAAATGTTTGAGCCATTTCCAATGGTGGTTTCTCTGTAAATGTTTTCACTTTGAAAATATTCTTTTCCAATTCATACTGTTCCCGTTGGATATAACCATATTTGGTATTGGGATACAAGGGCTTGATACCCAACGCTACAAAAGCATCATTTTTATCTGAGAAATCCAAAGCCTGAATACTTGCAGCCTCAAATCCTTGTGCATCCAAAATCACCTGATCACTTGGGCTAATAATGATATTGGCATTAGGATTCGTTTTTAATATCTTGAATGAAATATAAGCGACACAAGGTGCGGTATTTTTTCTGCTGGGCTCACTTATTAAATTAGTCTTTATAAGTTCTGGCAATTGTTCATTAACAATATCTACATAATCTCTTGCAGTGATTACGTAAATATTGTTCTTATCGATAAATTTAGCAAAACGTTCGTAAGTACTTTGCAACATCGTCTTACCAACATGTAATATATCTAAAAATTGTTTTGGGTATGCTTGACGGCTTTGTGGCCATAACCTCGAGCCTATACCTCCTGCCAAGATTAAAACGTAATGATCTTTATTCATTGAAAAATAAATTTTAATCTATTCCCATATAGGAGTTAGATGTACTTAAACAAGTACCAAATGTAAGTAAAAATATAGGTTTGTCTAGGCGATAAATATGTTAATAATTTTTGCATATAAATACAAAAAGGAACAAGCAAACGCTTATTCCTTTTTTTCATTCAAAAACCACTATCTTATTTCTTTTCTACTTTATTTTTGATTTGAGATGCTTTTAGGTAAATTGTTTTACCCTCTTTATTGATATAATACTTTTTATCTTTTTTATCAATATAAACATCTGAACCATCTGGAGCTACCTTACCTTTGTAAGTCTTATCCCCAACTTTGGACACACCTTTTTTCGCTAATTCTGCACTTTTATCACCTACTTTATCGGCCGTTTTCCCGATTGCCTTGCCTGTATTGTCCACAGCTTTTTTTAATTTAGACTGTGCATTTACATTGCTTACAGCTAAAATACTTACTAGCGCAAACAATCCAATAATTATTCTTTTTTTCATAGTAACATTTTTTTAAATTATTATGGTTAATATATAGACTAAAATTATGCCTAAAGTTTATTACTAGGACAAAATTTTCTTTATTTATTTTCTAAATCGATAAAGTGTTCTAACAACTGTTTTTTGATTGTTTCCGGAATGGGTTGAGATTTTTGAATTGTGAAATCATAATGTATCAAAACAGCTTTTCCTTTTGCTCCCAGAATGCCATCTTGCCAAGCTTCATTATAGATTTCAAAAGATGAATTACCCACTTTTGAAATATAAGTTCTAATCTCCACTTCCTTATCCAAATGGATCTGACTTACAAAATCCACTTCGATGTGTGCCACAATGGTACTCCATTTTTTATAATCAAAATCAGGTTGAAAAATACGCAAAACTGGATTTCTAGCATGTTCAAACCAAACCGGCATCACTGCATTATTAATATGTCCACAAGCGTCAGAATCGCCAAATCTTGGAAAAAATTTCTCTGAAAACATACGATTTATATTTTTTTGAAAGGTAAACAATCACCACTTAATGGCATTTTAAGAAAAAGGTAAATTTAAAAATTGATTCTTCATTACCTTAGATGCAAAATATTTGAATAATGTATAATAAGCTATTTGCAGGTGCGGTAACAGCAATATTGAGTATTGCTGCGGCCCAAGCCCAAACCTTATATATGCCGAGAAATATAAAAGCGGCATACGAAAAAGGAACTCGCTCTATGACTGGTAAACCTGGTCCAAATTATTGGCAAAACAAAGGAAATTATGATATTACCTTAACTGCACACCCTACAGATAGACTTATCGAAGGTTCAGAAAAAATTGATTATCAAAATAATAGTAATGATACTTTAAAGAGCATCGTTATTCGTTTTGTTAACAATATACACAAACCCGGAGCGGCAAGATCTGGTCCAACAGGTCCAAATTTTTTAACACCCGGCTTGACAATTACCAAATTTACAATTGGCGAATTTACCTATCACACAGATGCCAAAGATTGGAGTACGGCAAACACCGTAAGATTAGGAAAACCCATTTTACCTCATAGTTCGGTTGAATTAAATATTGATTGGAATTATGAATTATCCAAAGAAAGTGGTCGCGAAGGGATGCTCGATAGTACAACGATGTACGTCGCTTATAGTTATCCACGTGTTTCAGTCTTCGATGATTATAATGGATGGGACAGATTGGAACATTCTGACAGAGGCGAATTTTACAATGATTTCAATAATTACAAAGTTGCCGTTAGAGCACCGAAAAATTATATCGTTTATGGAACTGGCGATTTCTTAAATCCGGAAGAAGTGCTTAACGAATCTTACGTTTCCAAATTAAAAGAATCGTACACGTCTGATGAGATTTTCCATATTGCAAATTTGGAGGAGTTGAAAGCGCATAAAGTAACCAAGCAAAATGATTGGAATACTTGGAAATTCACGGCTAATGATATTTCCGATGTATGTTTTGCAATCAGTGATCATTACGTTTGGGATGCAGGTAGTGTAATCGTCGATCCTAAAACGGGTAGAAGATCGAGTATGCAAGCGGCGTACAATGATACAACGGTTGATTTTCCACACGCTGTTGAATGGGGCAAATATGCATTGAAAAGCTTCTCTACCAATTGGCCCGGCGTTGCTTACCCATTTGTAAAGATGACCGCGGTACAAGGTCAAGCAGATATGGAATTTCCGATGATGGTCAATGATGGCACCGTAGGAAATAATTTACGCTTCGCACAAATGTTGCAAGACCACGAGATGGCGCATACTTATTTCCCTTTCTATATGGGAATAAATGAAACGCGTTATGCATACATGGACGAAGGTTGGGCAACTACATTTGAATATTTGATCGGAATTGATGAATACGGTAAAGGAAATGCGGATACAACTTACATGAATTTCCGAGTAAAAAGATATATCAATGATCCCTCTACAGAAGAGGATCAACCTATCATCTTGATGTCTTCTCAAGTTTCTGGAGCAGGTTATGGCAACAATTCTTATGGAAAAGCATCCCTTTCTTATTTGGCATTGAAAGATATGTTGGGAAATGAAAAATTCAAAACAGCACTTCATGTGTATATGGACAATTGGAACGGCAAACATCCGATTCCTTGGGATTATTTCAATTCTATGAATGCGGGTTCGGGCGAAAATTTGAATTGGTTTTTCCAAAATTGGTTCTTTACCAATAATTACATCGATCTCAATTTGGAAAGTGTTGCAAAATCAAAAACAGGAGCTATTGCAACCATCAAAAATGTTGGCGGATTTGCGATTCCATTTGATGTCGTTGTAAAATATACAAATGGAAAAGAAGAAAGAATCCATCAAACGCCACGCGTTTGGAAAAATGCAGAAACGATAAAGGTAAATATCAAATCTTCCCAAGCTATTGCTTCCGTTGATTTGGATGGTGGATTGTTTATGGATGCCACACCGAAAGACAATTTGAAAACTTTATAAGAACAAATAATAATCTTTCAGATAATGCGCAAAGTCAATCCCATATTGATTTTGCGCATTTTTTATATACAATTCAGGAGTAAATGTTTTGCAATTTTCTTTTTGAAAAATAAGAATGGAGCGAAAAAATGGATGCGTTTCCGTCTGTTTTACATTCCAAATTTTACCTAAATAGAAATCATTTTCATTCGCAATTGTCAACGTGTATTCCAAGCGGTGAAAAGGAATTAAAACGGCGAATTTTCCATTGTCGGATAAATGTTTATTTGCGTAGCTAAACAATTCTTTCAAAGTCAATGTCTCGCTATGCATCGCCAGATTACGCTCATTTTTGGCACTTTTCAGATCATTTTCAAAAAAGGGCGGATTAGATAATATTAAATCGTAAGATCTTTTAGATTCAAAGTCTTGAATCGCAATATTATGTATTTGAATATTATTTTTCCAAGGAGAAATTGCTACATTTTCTTGCGCTTGAGCAAAAGCATTTTCTTCTAGTTCAACTGCGTCAATTTTACTGTTGGGATGTTTTTGCGCATACATCAAGCTCAACAAACCTGTACCAGTACCAATATCCAAAACGCGATTTGCATTAATTTCCTCAGAAATAATCGCCCCAAACAAACACGCATCTGTACAGACACGCATTGCCGTTTTATCTTGATGTATCGTAAATTGTTTGAATTGAAAATATGTATTGCCCATAATCAACCGCAAATGTAATTTTTTCCATCTATCCGATTCTATTACCGCTTTTATAATTTCAACATCGAAAACGGAGGCTTTCCTTATTTTTGCAACATGATAGAGATTACCGACAAATTGGTGGATGACCTTGCGAATCTATCTCGTTTGGAATTTGAACCAGAACAAAAAAAAGCCATTCAATCTGATTTGCAAGACATTATCGGTTTTATGGAAAAATTGAACGAATTAGATACAGAAGGCGTACAACCGTTGACACATATCAGCACGCGTACTAATGTATTACGCGAAGACGTATTAAAAGGAAGTATTTCTCACGAAGATGCATTGAAAAATGCGCCTCAAACTGATGGAACCTTCTTTGAAGTTCCGAAAGTCATCAACAAATAGAGCTAATCATGTCAGAATCTATTATTCATTTAGATAATATTCAAAAAAGCTACTTTATGGGCGGACAAGAAATTCCCGTATTGAAAGGGATTTCTTTGGATATTCTTAAAAATGAATACGTGGCTTTGATGGGTTCTTCTGGTGCAGGCAAAAGTACATTGATGAATATTATTGGTTGTTTGGATACGCCGACCAATGGTCAATATGTGTTGAATAATAAAGACGTCAGCAAATTAAAAGATGATGAATTAGCGGATGTACGAAATGTAGAAATAGGTTTTGTATTCCAACAATTTAATCTCTTACCTCGCTTAACAGCTGCCGAAAATGTAGCGTTACCTTTGGTATACGCAGGCATTCCGAAAAAAGAAAGATTAGATCGCGCCATGGTCGCTTTGGAAAAAGTGGGGTTGGCTTCTCGTTACGATCATAAAGCCAATCAAATGAGTGGTGGTCAGATCCAACGTGTCGCTATCGCTAGAGCGATTATTAATAATCCAGCCTTACTATTGGCGGACGAGCCTACAGGAAATCTAGACTCTACGACATCAGTAGAAGTCATGGAAATATTTGGTCAAATACAAGCTGCTGGCAACACGGTCGTCTTAGTAACACACGAAGACGATATCGCAGCATTTGCCAAAAGAGTCATTCGCCTAAAAGATGGACATATCGAAACCGATACTTGGAACCAACCCAAGCATCAGCTTTCTACATCATAGTATATTTTGTAAAACTTTTTACCGTTTTCATCGACACCTTGTTCTATGTTTTGGCGACTTCCATGTATGTATATATGGAAGTCTTTATCTAATTTGATAATTCCTTTGAAATTTTTCTGTTGTTTTTTGATGGATTGTGGAAATAATTTGAAACCATCTTCTATTTCCAGATCATTTTGTTCGCGGTAATTGTCATTGTATTTGACAAATGAATCAATCAATCCAGGATCAGAAAGAACAGAATTTTCATACTCTTCTTTATTATAAACATCGTGTGATTTAAAAAATTCTGCCGAGCGATTCAACAAATCAATTTGATCCACTTTTCCGGCCTCATACTCTTGTGGAAATTGTTCTTTGATAAATAATTCCGTCAATTGCATGACTTCTGTGGTATTATTTACAAAATCATTTTTCGATTGATGTTTGATAAAATCATTTTGCCAATATTCTGTTTCGGAAGTTCCACTATCTATTACCAATAAAGTATAAGGTTCTTCTGTATATAAAATCAAAACCGCTTTCTCCGGTTTTTTATTGGAAATTCCGTTACGAAAAGCTACACTGACATTACCATCTTCCGCAAAAGTTTCTATATATTTTTCCTTATCTTCAAATTTGTAAATACCAATTCCCTGCACATATTGATTGTTGAATTTGATATCGTTGTAATGTGCGATAAATAGATCTCCGTCTTTGATATTGGGATGTTTGGACATTGCCAATAAATGCTTTGCAATATCTTTTGAAGCAGTTACGAAATCCTCATTTTCAAATATCCTTTTTGAAATATTAAAAAGTACATTATAACTCAAATCAATCTCGTGCATAAATTCGAAACTATAAGCTTGCGTTGTAAATGGCTTCAACAAAACCTTTCTCAACAAAGCATCTATATTCTCATCACCATAAGAAAGTCGATCTTCATTTAAAAGCAATTCTTGACGCTCGCTATTAACTCTGTGAAGGATTAAATCTTTGATGGTTGCCGTTTCAATCTGAATCATTATTTACAATTTGGGGAGGCAAAACTACTTAGAAATTTAGATTTATGTAAACTTACCATTACGTTAAATATTAAAAATGTAAAATTAAGTTCCGCCAATTTTGAACATTTATTGCTAATTTCAATTATCTATTTTGAAACTTAGTAAAACATCCACAATTCAATATTTATGGCAAAAAAAGTGGCGGACCAATTGGTCGAAACCTTAGTAAACGCAGGCATAAAACATATTTATGCCGTGACTGGAGATAGTCTGAACGAAGTAAATGATGCCGTAAGACGCAATGGACAGATCAAATGGGTGCATGTAAGACATGAGGAAGCAGGCGCTTATGCAGCAGAAGCAGAATCCGAATTGAACGGTATCGCTTGTTGTGCAGGTAGCAGCGGTCCTGGGCATGTGCATTTGATCAATGGATTATATGATGCCAATAGATCCAATACGCCTGTATTAGCGATTGCATCCACTTGCGCTACAGATGAATTTGGAACGGAATTTTTCCAAGAAACAGACACAAAAAAATTATTCGAAGATTGCAGTATTTTTAATGAAATAGCAACTACGACGAAACAAGTGCCACGTATGTTACAAACGGCCTTGCAACATGCCTATTACAAAAAAGGCGTAGCTGTATTTGGCTTACCTGGTGATATTGCAGAAAGCACAGCAGTCGAAGGTTCTACTGCACCGTATTTATTACCAAGTGAATCCATTTTTCGTCCTTCGGATCAACAATTAAAGCATTTTGCAGACATTTTAAATAATAACACCAAAATCACTATTTATTGTGGCATTGGTTGCAAAGGCGCGCATGATGAAGTGGTTGCCTTAGCGGCATTACTAAAAGCACCTATTGCTTATTCTTTCCGTGGGAAATTTGCCGTTCAATATGACAATCCTTGGGAAATTGGTATGACCGGATTATTAGGATTACCTGCAGCGTACCATTCGATGCATCACAGTGAAGTAATTGTTCTATTGGGAACGGATTTCCCATACAAAGCATTTATGCCAACGGATACAAAAATTATTCAAGTGGATATTCGCCCAGAAAGAATCGGTCGTAGAGCAAAAGTCGATTTGGGATTGGCTGGATCTGTGAAAGATACCATTGACGCATTATTGCCTCTGATAAAAAACAAGGAAGATAATAGCTTTTTACAAACACAATTGGATCGCTACGCAAAAGTGAAAGAAGATCTTCAGATCTATGTAAAAGATAAGGGTAATATCAACGCCATAGCACCAGAATTTGTGGCGGCAACTGTGGACAAAATCGCTAGTGACGACACCATTTTTACCGTTGACACGGGAATGTGTTGTGTCTGGGGGGCGCGTTATTTACAAGCAGCGCCTAACAGAGAAATGTTAGGTTCATTTAGTCATGGTTCTATGGCCAATGCCTTACCACAAGCAATTGGAGCCTCTCTAGCAAGACCGAATCAACCAGTTGTTGCATTTTGTGGCGATGGTGGCATTTCTATGTTATTAGGCGATTTAGGAACTGTAGCACAATACAAATTACCGATCAAAATTATCGTATTTGATAATCGCTCTTTGGGTATGGTAAAATTAGAAATGCAAGTTGCCGGTATACCTGATTGGCAAACAGATATGCAAAATCCTGATTTCGCCAAAGTCGCAGAAGCATTTGGCATCACCAGTTTTTCATTAAAAGATCCAGATGCGCTAGAATCTACTTTGCAAGAAGCTTTCGCTACGGCAGGCCCAGTTTTGGTGCACGTATTTACCAATCCAAATGCACTTGCTATGCCACCCAAAATTGATTTTGAACAAATCAAAGGCTATACGGAAACGATGGGCAAATTAATGATGTCCGGTAAAGCAGATGAAGTTTTAGATATTATTAAAAGTAATTTTAAACATATTAAAGAGATATTGTAATTAACAAACAAGCAATGTTCTCAAAAATCTATTTGCATTAGCAAATAGATTTTTTTATTTTTAAGACCAAACTAAACACATCATGAGATATTTAGTGACTCTATTATTTTTTGCGGTTCTCTTAAATGATATTTCGGCACAAGACAATATATTAAAAGTTGGAGATCCATTTCCATCTTTGATAACTTTAAACCAGTTAGTAAATACTCCTGTACACTCCCTTAATCTCTATTCGGCTAAAAAACAATTTTATATTTTAAACTTTTGGGGAACTTGGTGTAGTCCTTGTATTCCAGAAATGGATAATCTAGCTAAAATTCAAAACGAATTTGGAAGTCAATTACAGATTATTGGCATTTCCAATGACGATTCCATTAGATTAAAGAAATATATCAAAAGAAAACCATCCAAAATATGGCTAGCATCTGACCCACAAAATATCCTTTATCAACTTGTCAATCTTAGTTTTGTCGGACAAAGCATCATTCTCAATCCACAAAAGAAGATAATTGGAATGGTACGTACGGATTCAATAAATAAAACATTTGTAAGCAATTTTTTGAAAGGAGACTCTATTCATTCTAACGCGGCTTTCAATGACAAATTACTATCTTCCAATAATGTAGACGCCATTTTCAATATCGACAGTTCCACTCAATTTGCCTCATACATAAGACCTTTTGTAAATGGAGTGTATACTTCAACGAGAATAGCTAATCGACGTATCACCTGTTTTAATTTTACATTAAGCGGCTTATATCGTACCGCCTTTAAAATTACGACAGAAAGACAAATTATCTACGAGGATAGCTTGAAAGAAAAAGATGTAGCTGATTTTGATAATGAAAGCACTTTATACTGTGTCGACTTTCTGGTCAAACCATCGGAAAAAGATAGCCTTATTCCTTTATTTCAAAATTTTTTAAATGCCAATTTTCCCATTAAAGCTAGATTAGAAAAAAGAACACAAGATGTACTTTTATTGGAAAAAATACCAGATTCAACGTTTCATTTGCCCATATCCTCTGACTCCACCAAAGCAAGTAAATCATTTAGCGGTATTGGATTTGATGGAACTAAGGTTTCTCTCCAAGATTTTGCGACAGATTATCTCGCCAATGAATTTGGATATCCAGTTATCAATAATACAGGGGAAGAAGGGAAATATGATATAAAAACGAATGTTGAAATTAGAGATTATAAGGGAATTCAAAAATCATTAAGAGATATCGGATTAATATTAAAAAAAGGAAAAAGAGAAATACCTGTTTTGATTTATTACAAACCTAAGAGTGCGATAAATTAAATTCCCTTAATTTTATCTTCTACCAATTATAACCAAATTACATGGCTTCAGGGATTTTCGCAATTTTAGATGATATCGGTGCTTTAATGGATGATGTAGCGGTCGCAAGTAAAGTCGCTACGCAAAAAACAGTGGGAATTTTAGGAGATGATCTTGCAGTGAATGCGGAAAAAGCAACTGGTTTTTTATCCTCAAGAGAATTACCCGTTTTGTGGTCTATCACCAAAGGGTCTCTTTTGAATAAATTGATTCTGATTCCTATTGTATTGCTGCTCAATACTTTTTTGCCAATTGCAATAAAATGTATTTTACTTCTTGGCGGCTTTTATTTGGCATATGAAGGAATTGAAAAAATTATCGAATTCTTATTTCATCGAGATAAAAAAGAACACTCTGTACTCAAACATGAAGATGAGGAATTGGGCGAACAAGCAGAAAAATCTAAAATAAAAGCAGCAATCTCTACCGATTTTATTCTCTCGATCGAAATTGTTATTATCGCCTTGAGTCAAGTTTTGGATAAAAGACTACCCGTTCAGATAATGGCCGTAACATTTGTTTCTTTTCTTGCAACAGTTGGCGTATATGGATTTGTGGCAATAATTGTACGGATGGATGATACTGGATTCAAATTGATAAAACATTCGCATGACAAAGGATTGATATCCAAAATTGGGCACGTTTTAGTAAAAGCGTTGCCCGTGATTATTAAAGCGTTTGCCGTTATTGGAACGATTGCATTAATTTTAGTTGCAGGTGGCATTTTTATACATAATGTAGAATATTTCCACCATTTTTTACCTCAAATACCAGAAACTATCAAGATTATTCTATTAGGATTGGCTGCTGGACTAGTTGCCTTTATTTTGATAAGTATTTCTAAAAAGATAATTTCTTTGTTTAAAAAAAGAAAATAGTACTTAGAATTTATACAATATCCAACGATTGCGTAATTTTTTGATATTTTATTTAATTTGTCTATTTTGTAGGCAAAATATTTCTTTCTCTCATGAAAAAATTACTTTTTTCGTTACTAGCAAGTGGACTCTTGACTATTTCTGTCTCCCATGCACAAAAAGCGAAACATACATTCAATATTGAAAATGGCCATTTTTTGTATGATGGTAAACCAATACAATTACATGCTGGTGAAATGCATTTCGCGCGCGTGCCACATCAATATTGGCGCCATCGTTTGCAAATGATCAAAGCAATGGGATTAAATGCAGTTACCACCTATATATTTTGGAATTGGCAAGAAACCGCTCCAGGTGTTTGGAATTTTAGTGGAGATC
This sequence comes from Rhizosphaericola mali, assembly GCF_004337365.2. Taxonomy (GTDB): domain Bacteria; phylum Bacteroidota; class Bacteroidia; order Chitinophagales; family Chitinophagaceae; genus Rhizosphaericola; species Rhizosphaericola mali. Next base: position 3,669,197 of record NZ_CP044016.1, read on the forward strand.
ATGACGTCGCTGAATTTGTAAAAGAGGCGGGGGAAGAAGGATTGTTTGTATTACTCAGACCTGGTCCTTATGCATGTGGGGAATGGGAATTTGGTGGTTACCCTTGGTGGTTACCAAAAACAAAAGACATGGTAATCCGTGCAGACAACCCACCTTTTTTAGATAGTTGTAATAATTATATTCAAAAAATTGCCGGTCAATTAAAAGATTTACAAATCACGCATGGCGGACCTATTATTATGGTACAAGCTGAAAATGAATTTGGCTCTTATGTTGCGCAACGACCTGACATTACGCTAGAAAATCATCAAAAATATAGTTACAAAATCAAAGATTTGTTGGTGAAAGCTGGTTTTGACGTACCATTTTATACAGCAGATGGTAGTTGGTTATTCAAAGAAGGTTCCATTCCTGGTGCACTTCCTGGGGCTGACGGAGAAGACGATACTAAAAAATTGAAAACATTAGTAAACCAATATCACGACGGCATAGGTCCTTATTTTGTTGCAGAATATTACCCTGGTTGGCTGGATCATTGGGCGGAACCTTTTCCCAAAGTATCTGCTAGTTCAGTAGCCAAACAGCTTAGAAAATATGTAGAAGATACCGTTTCTTTCAATATGTATATGGTACATGGAGGCACTAATTTTGCATTTACATCAGGTGCAAATTATGAAGCACGACCGAAAGATGAAAAAGCACTCGATGGAAACCCCGTGAATGGAATGGGTAAAACAGAAACTAAAAAGCGAATCCAAAAAACCCATGATATTCAGCCAGATATGACGTCTTACGATTATGATGCACCTATTAGCGAAGCCGGTTGGGTTACGCCAAAATATGATTCCATTCGTAATCTTTTACAATCCCACAGTACAACAAAATTTCCAGCAGTTCCAGCAGCTATTCCGGTAATTTCAATTCCTGATATTACCCTAACAAAAGCAGCCAATTTATTGGAATTAGCAAAGAAAATCAAACCCGTAGAAAATGATAAGCCGTTGACATTTGAAGATCTGAATCAAGGGAATGGCTATATGCTTTATTCAAAGAAATTTACACAACCAATTCAAGGCACATTATCAATACCCGGTTTGCGTGATTTCGCAGTTATTTATGTGAATGGAAAAAAAGTTGGTGTATTGAATCGCTATTACAATAGTTACGATATGGATATCAATATTCCATCAAATGCAGAATTGCAGATATTGGTTGAAAATATGGGGCGGATCAATTATGGTGCGGAGATCATTCATAACACAAAGGGAATTATTAGTCCTGTAACCATTGGCAACAAGGAAATTATGGGCAATTGGCAGATGCGTTCTTTGCCTATGAGCGAAGAACCTAATTTGACAAAAGCCAAATCTAATTATTCCGAAGGAACTCCGACAATTTATCAAGGTTCTTTTAATTTGGATAAAACGGGGGATACTTTTTTTGATATGCGTGATTGGGGTAAAGGGATTGTATTTATCAATGGTAAAAATCTTGGCCGTTATTGGAGTACCGTTGGCCCACAACTAACTTTATATGTTCCTGGTGTTTGGTTGAAAAAAGGAAAAAATACAGTAGAAATTTTCGAGCAATTGAACGACTCTAAACAAACAGTTTTAAAAACGACAAAAACTCCGATTTTGGATCAGTTAGTGAAATAAATAAAATTTTCCTTAATTTTAAAAAGGGATGCAATTCCATTTGTGTCTCTTTTTAATTTTGACCCATGAAGCAGTGTATATTATTTCTGTCTATAACCCTTTTCCTATTTCTTGATGCATACGGTCAGAAGAAATATGAATCGTTGGGCAAATATTTGGAATCAAAAGATTATTTTTCCCTAAAATCCTATTTACATCATTCTACCCTCCCATTAGAAACAAAAGACAGTGTTTATTTTGAGTCAATTGTCCAAAATGCATTTGGAGAAAATGATGCTGCTATCAAGTCAATCCATTATCTAAGTGAACATTATGCTTCTGGATTAGACGATAATGCATGGATTAAGTTATTAAATGTTTTAGCGGATAGTTATGTAAAAACGTTTCAATACAATTCTGCTGCACAGACGTATGCCTTGTTGTTACAAGAATATGGATCAAAATTGTCCCCAAGTAACCAAATTGATTATAAAAACAATTACGAACTCTATCATGCATTAAAGAATATCGCAACGCAAACTATCCAAACTGTCCCTAACGATTCTTTTTCGATCTGGCGTGATCAAGTGAGTCTTTGGAATATCAATGTATCCGTAGATAAACAAGGAATTCAACCGTTTATTTTTGACTCCGGGGCTGGATTCTCAACGATCAGTGCTAGCACCGCAAATAAGTTAAACTTAAAAATTATTCCCTCAAATATTACAGTGGGAACGGCAACGGAGAAAAAAGTGTATTCCCAATTAGCCGTAGCAGATCAGATAGAATTTGGCTCTACTATTATTAAAAATGTCGTTTTTCTTGTTCTTCCTGATGACCAACTCAACTTTCCATCTATTCAATATCAGATTCATGGAATTATTGGGTTTCCTGTAATTAAAGAATTAGGTAAATTATCCATTTCTAATGCAGGAGTTGCTACCATACTTACGGCAGATTCAGCGATAGAACATGCAAATTTCTTTTATCAAGGAAATGCGATCATTGTGAAAGGTTTTTCGGGTAAATCATTGCTCAATTTTCATTTCGATACCGGAGCTAAGCAGTCAGAATTAGACGAAGATTATTACAAATCTCACAAATATATTGTCAAGAATTCTAGTAAAAAAGAGAAGGTAAATCTTGGCGGAGCTGGTGGAATTACATCATTCAAAGCGCTTCAATTATCAAAATTTCCATTAAAAATTGGTAATAGTCCGAGTAAGATTCTTGAAAATATCAACGTATATCCGGATAAAGAATCTCCTTATGGCAACGCATTGGGACAAGACTATATTCAATTATTTGATAAAGTAATTATCGATTTTAAAGATTGTAGTTTGGAGTTTAAGTAAATTTTTATTTGACTTTAATTACCACTTTTCCGTATTTGCTATTGCCTTTATCCATCGTGCGCATCGCGGTTTCTCCATCTTCCAAAGCAATTACAGAATCAATGATAGGATGAATTTTATGTTGTTCAATAAAGTCTAGCATTGCCTTAAAATCTGCCGGAGAACCAGCAGAAGAGCCGCAAATATTCAATTGTTTTGAAAAAATAGTACGACCATTCAATTCTGGTATAGCACCTGCCGTTTCGCCAAAGAAGACAATAGTTCCTCCTTTGGCAGCAAGATTGATCAAATCTTTAAATCCTTTACCTAAAGCACTATCAATAATTAAATCAAAGCTTCCGTATTTCGCTTGAAACTTCTCTGCCCAATCATCGTCATGATAATTTGCCCCAGCAATTGCACCGAGTCTTATGGCTTTTTCAATTTTTTCTTCATTACCAGATGTCACGAATACTTGTGCTCCTGCAGCTACTGCATATTGCAAAGCAAAAACAGCTGCACCACCGCCCGCACCGCAAATCAAAACTTTTTGCCCTGCTTTCAATTTTCCTCGTACAAACAATGCTCGATAAGCTGTTAAACCAGCTACAGGCAAAGCCGCAGTTTCATCAAAATTGAGGTGTGCAGGTTTTTCAAATAAATTAGCAATAGGAATTTTTACAAATTCTGCAAACGTGCCATTATCTGGAAGTCCAAGATTTTTATAATTAGCAGAGGGAAAACGCTCATCCGCACCCCAATTAAAACCCGGGTAAAGAACCACCTCTTTGCCGATCCAATTTTTATTTTCTGTATTACCACTCACTTTTTGTACAATTCCAGATCCATCACTACCCAAAATAATGGGAAATTTCAATCCCGCATATTGACCTTGTTGTATCCACCAATCTCTATGATTAACGGCAGCAGCTCTTATTTCAACCAATGCTTCATCCGAATTCAGAACCGGAATATTCACATCTTCTAATTTTAATTCTGCTTTTATTCCATTCAAAACCAATGCTTTCATGAGTTATTCGTTTGGCTTAAAGATACTATTATTCAAATGAAAAAGCCTCCAAATATTCGGAGGCTTTTCGCTAATTTATTTGTAAAAAGAAATTATTCAGGTTTCTTTAATTCAAAATCTTCTAAGAATTTAGTAGTGAAATTACCACTTCTAAAATTCTCATCCTGCATCAATTGCAAATCAAAAGGAATGGTTGTTTTGATACCTTCAATAACATATTCGCTCAATGCGCGGTACATTGTATCAATTGCTTCTTCTCTAGTTGCGGCAACTGCTATTAACTTACCGATCATGGAATCATAATATGGAGGAATCACATAACCTGCATAGCAATGACTATCCACACGTACACCGTGACCACCTGGCGTATGCAAAACGGTTATTTTACCAGGAGATGGACGAAAATCATTGAAAGGATCTTCTGCATTGATACGACATTCAATTGCATGTCTTTGAGGATTATATGAAACACCCGAGATTTTATCTCCTGCAGCGATTTTAATTTGTTCTTTGATCAAATCGAAACCAGTAACTTCTTCTGTCACGCAATGTTCTACTTGAATTCTAGTATTCATTTCCATGAAATAGAAATTTCTATGTTTGTCTACCAAGAATTCCAAAGTACCTACACCTTCATAAGAGATAGCAGAAGCGGCTTTGATAGCAGCTTCACCCATTTGTTCACGCAATTTTGGTGTCATAAATGGAGAGGGAGATTCTTCTACTAATTTTTGGTGACGACGTTGGATCGAGCAATCACGCTCGCCAAGATGACAAACGGTACCGTATTGGTCACCTGCAACTTGAATTTCAATGTGACGAGGTTCTTCTACAAATTTTTCCATGTAGACACCACCATTATTGAAAGATGCAAGGGCTTCACGTTGTGCAGTTTCCAAGTTTGTTTCCAAATCTTCTTCTTTCCACACTTCTCTCATTCCTTTACCTCCACCGCCGGCAGTTGCTTTTAGAATGATTGGATATCCGATTTTTTTAGCTAAAACTTTTGCTTCTTCTACATCAGAAATCAACCCTTCACTACCAGGAATACAAGGAACGCCTGCTTTGATCATTGTTTCTTTCGCAGTGATTTTATCGCCCATCATATTGATCTGCTCTGCAGTGGGTCCGATAAATTTAATACCGTGCTCTGCACAGATCTGAGAAAATTTAGCATTTTCTGCCAAAAAACCATATCCTGGATGGATCGCATCTGCATTGGTAATCTCTGCCGCAGCCATCAAACGTGGAATATTCAAATAAGAATCTGAGCTCTGCGCTTTACCTATACATACGGCTTCGTCTGCAAATCTTACATGTAAACTGTCTTTATCAGCAGTAGAATAAACGGCTACAGTGCTGATGCCCATTTCGCGGCAAGTACGGATGACACGCAGCGCAATCTCACCTCTATTCGCGATTAATATTTTTTTAAACATTTTTATTAAATGGTCATTTTTATTACACAAATAAAGGTTCATAGAACCAATAATATGTCGTGATTGACAACAAATTAAATAGCGACTATGAACCTTTTTACATTATAACTTATTATGGTTCAACCAAGAATAAAGGTTGATCATATTCTACAGGAGAAGCGTCGTCTACTAAAACTTTTACGATTTTACCAGAAACTTCACTTTCGATTTCATTGAACAATTTCATTGCTTCAATTACGCAAACAACTTTTCCTACAGTAACGTCAGCGCCCTCATCCACCAAATTTGGTTTTTCAGGAGCAGATTTACGATAAAACGTTCCGATCATTGGACTTTTGATCGTAATGTATTTATCAGAATTATCTTCTACAGAAGCAGGAGTACTAGCAACTGGAAGAGCCGCAGCAACTGGTGCAGCAGATATAGCTACTGGAGTGATCGCGGGTGCCGCTTGTGTATATACAGGAGCTGGGTCTTCTTTTTGTTTGATACAGATTTTGAAGTCTTTTTCTTCAATACACAATTCACCAATATTACTTTTATTGATGGTTTTGATCAATTCTTGTATTTGTTTGAAATCCATTTTTTCTAAATTAGTATAATAGAATATATAACTTGAATGTATAAAGAATGTTTACAGTTGTATAAACATTTGGCAATCTTATTCTTTTACGCGTTCAACATAATCGCCCGTTTTCGTATTGATACGGATCAATTCACCTTCATTAACAAACAAAGGAACGTTTACGGTAGCACCTGTTTCAATAGTTGCTTGTTTCAAAGCTCTTGTTGCGGTATCTCCTTTCAAACCTGGCTCGCAATAAGTGATTCTAACAACGATTTTTTCTGGAAGTTCCGCATTGATAGGTTGTTCAGTTTCCGTATTAATAAATACACTGATATCACTACCATCTTTCAAGAATTGTGGAGCATCGATCAAACTTTCAGCAAGACTAAACTGTTCAAATGTCTCTGTATCCATTACGTTATACCCAGTTTCATCCTTATAAAGATATTGATACGTTTTCTTTTCAACTCTTACAGGAAAGATATTTTCACCTGAGTTCCAAGTTTTTTCAATCGTTCTTGTATTGTCAACTCCTTTTAATTTAGCCCAAAGTTTTGCTGCAGAACGCGCAGTTTTGTTTTCACCGAATTCAATAACAGAATACAAACTGCCGTCTAATTTCAGTATCATTCCACGGCTAATATCCGATGTAGTTGCCATAATTTACGTTTCGTATTTTTTTTAAAATAAAATAACAGAGCGCAAAAGTAATACTTTTATGTTATTTGGTCTATTCTTCTCAAAAATCTCGCAATTATTGACATTTGTCAATCTTTTGAAAGATTTAATAAAATTTAGAGAAATGAAGACATCCTTCAATAAAGTGAATCACAATTTAGAATTCATTGAAATATGTTTCAGATTCGGAAAATGCTATAATTTCTTGTAATTTTGCGTTTTATTTTTTGAATGACTTTCTTTCAATAAAACATAATGATACATTTCTTTGTGAATCAGTCGGAAACCGTATATGCGGTACAGACTGCCAACGCATTTTCGCCCGAAGACATTTCTAAACTCAATTGGTTATTTGGCAACGCCCGAAAGATTGAGTCCGAAAATTTGAATGAACACTTTGTAGGACCGCGCGCTGCGATGATAACACCTTGGAGTACCAATGCTGTAGAGATTACACAGAATATGGGAATCCAAGGTGTTATTCGTATAGAGGAGTTCCAAAAGGTTGCAGTTGACTATACAGCCTTTGATCCGATGATTTCTCAGAAATACCCAGCACTGACGCAAACCATGTTTACCATCGATATCCAACCAGAACCCATTTTGGAAATTGATGATATTGAAGCGTATAACAAACAAGAAGGTTTGAGTTTAAATAAGGAAGAAGTTGGTTACCTAAACTCATTGAGTGAAAAATTAGGTAGAAAATTGACAGATTCCGAAGTTTTCGCCTTTTCTCAAGCCAATTCGGAACATTGCCGTCACAAGATTTTCAACGGAACTTTTATCATTGATGGAGAAGAAAAACCAACTTCTTTATTCAAATTGATAAAAAAGACATCCGAAACAAATCCAAACGATATTATCTCAGCTTATAAAGACAACGTGGCATTTGTAAAAGGTCCAGTTGTAACGCAGTTTGCTCCAAAAACTGGCGACAAACCAGATTTTTATACGGAGAAAGAATTCCAATCTGTTCTTTCTCTAAAAGCAGAAACACATAATTTTCCTACTACCGTTGAACCTTTTGCAGGTGCGGCAACGGGTGCCGGCGGTGAGATTCGAGACCGTCTAGCAGGCGGACAAGGGGCATTGCCATTGGCAGGCACGGCAATTTACATGACCGCTTATTCTCGTTTATTGGAAGATCGCCCTTGGGAAAAAGCCATGAATGAACGCAAATGGTTGTACCAAACACCTTTGGAAATATTGATTAAAGCTTCTAATGGAGCTTCTGATTTCGGTAATAAATTTGGTCAGCCATTGATTACAGGTTCGGTGTTGACATTCGAACATGAAGAAAACGGTCGCAAATTGGGCTATGACAAAGTCATCATGCAAGCGGGCGGTGTCGGTTATGGCAAATTAGAACAAGCGAAAAAACATACACCTGAAAAAGGCGACAAAATAGTTATACTCGGTGGTGAAAACTACCGTATCGGAATGGGCGGCGCGGCTGTATCTTCTGCGGAAACAGGCGCTTTTGGTTCGGGTATTGAATTAAATGCCATCCAACGTTCCAATCCAGAAATGCAAAAACGTGCTGCCAATGCCATTCGCGCGATGGTAGAAGCGGATACGAATCCGATTGTTTCTATACATGATCACGGCGCAGGTGGACATTTGAACTGCTTATCCGAATTAGTAGAAGAAACTGGCGGATTGATAGACATGGACAAATTGCCGGTCGGCGATCCTACTTTATCCGCAAAAGAAATTATCGGTAACGAATCTCAAGAACGTATGGGCTTGGTGATCGGTGAAAAAGATATTGCAGAATTAAAAACTGTCGCGGATCGTGAACGTGCGCCTATGTTTACGGTGGGTGACGTTACGGGTGATCATAGATTTACATTTGAATCAGAAACTACCGGCATAAAGCCGATGGATTTTGATTTGCATGATTTCTTCGGTTCTTCTCCTAAAACGATCATGCAAGACAAAACCGTGAAACATCAATATGCAGATTTGTCTTACGATGTAAAAGAATTACCTACTTATTTGCACCAATTATTACAATTGGAAGCGGTGGCGAGTAAAGATTGGTTGACCAATAAAGTGGATCGTTGTGTGGGCGGACGTGTAGCCAAACAACAATGTGTAGGTCCATTACAATTGCCATTGAACAATGTCGGCGTAATGGCTTTGGATTACAAATCAACAGAAGGAATTGCTACAACAGTAGGACATTCTCCATTGACGGCATTGATTGATCCAGTTGCAGGTTCTCGCAATGCGATTGGCGAAGCACTTTCTAATATTGTATTTGCACCTATCAAAGATGGTTTGAAAGGAATTTCGCTTTCTGCCAATTGGATGTGGGCTTGTAAAAATGAAGGTGAAGATGCGTCCTTATACGAAGCGGTAAAAGGTTGTTCGGACTTTGCGATTGCCTTAGGTATCAATATCCCAACGGGTAAAGATTCTCTATCCATGAAGCAACGCTATGCTGATGGTGATGTAATTGCGCCAGGTACCGTCATTATTTCCGCAGGTGGAAATTGTACAGATATTAATAAAGTAGTTGAACCCGTTTTACGCAAAAATGCAGGTTCTATATACTATATCGGCTTATCAAAAGATGAATTCAAATTAGGCGGTTCATCCTTCGGACAAATTTTGAATAAAATAGGTCAAGAAGCTCCGACAATTAAAGATGCAGCTTATTTCAAAAAAGCATTTAACACGATCCAAGATTTGATCAAAAATGATCAAGTTGCCGCTGGACACGATATTGGTTCTGGAGGTTTGATTACGACTTTATTGGAAATGACATTTGCCGATATCAATTTGGCTGCGGATTACGACATTTCTGGTTTGTATGAATCGGATACAGTAAAAGCATTATTCAATGAAAATATTGCGGTTGTTTTACAAGCAAATAACGATGAAGCATTTGAAACTGCGTTGAAAAATGCCGGAATTGAATTTGTAAAAATTGGTAAAGCAGTCGAAGGACCACAAGTTTCCTTTAGAAACAATTTGGATTCATTCACATTTGATGTAGCCGAATTAAGAGATACTTGGTTCAAAACATCTTATTTGCTCGATCAAAAACAAACGAAGAATAATAAAGCGCAGGAGCGTTTTGATAATTACAAAAATCAGCCATTGAAATATATTTTCCCTCAAAATTTTGATGGGAAAAGACCAACCAATGATTTTTCCTCTCCACGTCCAAAAGCGGCCATCATCCGTGAAAAAGGTTCTAACTCTGAACGCGAAATGGCGAATGCAATGTATTTATCTGGTTTCGATGTGAAAGATGTACATATGACGGATTTGATTTCTGGTAGAGAGACTTTGGAAGATATTCAATTCATTGGCGCTGTTGGTGGATTTTCCAATTCAGATGTTTTAGGTTCTGCGAAAGGTTGGGCGGGCGCATTTTTATACAATGAAAAAGCAAAAGCGGCTTTAGATAATTTCTTTGCACGTCCTGACACGATGAGTGTCGGCATTTGTAACGGTTGTCAATTGTTGATGGAATTAGAATTGATCAATCCTGATCACAAAGAGCATGGCAAATTGTGGCACAATGATTCACATAAACATGAATCCAATTTTGTTTCTGTAACGATTCAGGAAAATAATTCTATCATGTTGTCTTCTCTAGCTGGAGCGACTTTGGGTGTTTGGATTTCACATGGTGAGGGGAAATTCCATTTGCCAAATACAGAAAATCAATATCATATTGTAAGTAAATATGCGTACGATCAATATCCACATAATCCAAACGGATCAGATTATAACACAGCAATGATGTGTGACAATACGGGTCGTCATTTGGTGACTATGCCGCATATTGAAAGATCTACTTTCCAATGGAATTGGGCATATTATCCTGAAAATCGCACAGATGAGGTTTCCCCATGGTTGCAAGCATTTGTCAATGCTAAAAACTGGTGTGTAGCCAATAAAAAATAATCTAAACAATCATTTTTATAAAAAGGAAAGCATTTCTATATGGAAATAGCTTTCCTTTTTTACTTTTGGAAAGAAATCGAATGTTATGCTAAAAATCGGATTAACGGGCGGAATAGGAAGTGGTAAAAGCACCGTAGCTAAAATTTTCCAAACTTTAGGCATTCCTGTTTTTGATGCAGATACGGTAGCGAAATCTATAATGAATGAAAATGCCGAACTCAAATTAAAAATCCAACAGCAATTCGGAGACGCAACATATAAAGACGACGTTTTGGATCGCGCGTATTTAGCAAATATCGTATTCAAAGATCCATATCAATTGGCGATTTTAAATAGTTTGGTGCATCCTGCAACGATACAAGCTGCAGAGGATTGGTTCCAAAAACAATCCGTACCTTACGTTATTAAAGAAGCGGCGTTATTATTCGAGTCAGGAACCGCTGGTAATTTGGATGAAGTGATTGGCGTATATGCTCCTTTGACAGTTCGGTTAGCTCGTGTTAAAAAGCGTGACAATGCAGATATTGAAGCAATAAAAAATCGTATGAAGAACCAAATTGAGGAAGAAATGAAAATGAAATTATGTGATCGAATAATTTACAATAATGACTCCGAAGCCATTTTACCTCAAGTATTACAATTACACAAATATTATTTGCAAAAAAGCCAACAACACGTTTAAACTTTTCGTAAATTAGTTGGAAAGAAAATTTTTTGTTAAAGACAGTATTTTATTAATCTTTCCCATTATTTTTATAGTCAAATCTTCAAATTAAAACCTAAATAAATCATAAACATGAAAAAGCTATTACTATGGAGTTTGTTATTAGCAACAGCCGTAGGCTTCACTGCTTGTAGTACATCGCAGTTGAGTTCAAGCTGGGCAGCTAAAAATGCACCAGAAACAAAATTTAAAAAGATTCTCATCTTAGGTATGATGAGCAAAAAGAATCTTGGCGTAAAATCCAAGATGGAAGCTGAGTTAGTTAAAGATTTATCCAAATATGGTCAAACAGCTGTTGCTGCAACTGCCGAATATGCACCTAATACATTCAGCAAAATGAATGAATCCGAAGCATTGGAAAAATTCAACAACGAAGGTTATGATGGCGTTATGACCATTACCTTAGTGGATAAAGACAAACAAAACAGATTTATGCCAGGTGGTGGTTGGGGTCCAGGCTTTTACCCATACTATGGTAGTTTCTGGGGATACTATTCCTATTATTCTCCTTGGGCTTGGGGTCCAGGATGGGGCGGCGGATACGGTTATGGCGGTGGTACATATACAACTACCAACTATATCTTCGAAACCAATTTGTATGATGTAACAGCAAATAATACATTGTTGTACTCTGCACAGTCAACATCATTTGACCCTAGTTCTGCTAATAACTTAGCAACTGATTACGCTCGTACAATTGTGAAAGATTTATTGGCAAAGGGATTTATCAATAAATAATATTTTCAATAAGTAATAGATTAAGCTACCTTTTAGGTAGCTTTTTTTATGGAAAAAAATTAGCTTCGCAAGTATAGTTCAATTATTCAAATATGATCAATAACGAAATAATCGCTGGCAATTTTGCACTTCTTGCCAAACTCATGGAAGTAAATGGAGAAAATCCTTTCAAAATTAAATCCTACGCCAATGTGGTGCGAACGATTGAAAAATATCCACAAGAATTAAGCGAATTACTAGAAGCAGAATTATTTCAAATAAAAGGAATTGGAGACGCTATTGGGAATAAAATTATAGAGCAATTACACACAGGCAAATTAACACTTTTAGAAAAATATTTGCAAGAAACACCTGCGGGCATAATTGAAATGTTGCAAATAAAAGGCCTGGGCGTCAAAAAAATAGTGACGATTTGGAAAGAATTGGGCATTGAAACTTTGGGCGAATTATTATACGCTTGCGAAGAAAATCGCTTGATGCACTATAAAGGTTTTGGTGAAAAAACGCAGGAAAATATAAAAGCAATCATAGAATTTTATCTAAAAAGTCAAGGTTTACTTTTATATGCAGAAGCGGAAGCTTTTTATAATTTGATTCAAAAAACACTTGACAAATACAAGAATTTTCAATTCTTAATTGCAGGCGCCTACCGAGAACAACAAGAGATTATAGAAAAATTGGTGTGGGTAACGGATGCAGATAAAGTCACTTTAGAATCAATAGCAGAAAAATTAAACTGGACAATTATCGATCCCTCTGAAAAAACTATAGAATTTATCACCGCAGAAAAATTGAAGTTAGTATTTCATTTTTCAACAAAAGAGTCGATTGTTGTAGATCAATTTTTACAAACTGGTTCGGATGAATTTCATGCAATTTTTCCATTAAATAAGGAAACAACAATTACTCAAGAAGAAGATATTTTTACAAATGCGGGCTTGCATTATATTCCAGCCTATCGTAGAGATTATCCCGAAATTATTGAAACAGCCAAACAAAAGGAAATTGAAATTGGCATACAAGTAGATCAGATTAAAGGTATTATTCACTGTCATAGTGTGTGGAGTGATGGCGCCAATACTATTGAAGAAATGGCATTGGCCGCTGCAAATCTAAATATGGAATATATTGCGATGAGTGATCACTCTCAATCCGCATTTTATGCCAATGGCCTAACTCCGGAAAGAATCTTAGAACAGCATAAAGAAATTGAAGATCTCAATACAAAAAATAACACGATTCCCATTTTTAAAAGTATTGAAAGCGATATTTTGTACGATGGAAATTTGGATTACGCGCCAGAAATTTTATCTCAATTTGATATAATTATCGCATCCGTGCATTCCATTTTAAAAATGGATAAAGAAAAAGCGACAAGCCGCATTATTGCAGCAGTGGAGAATCCTTTTACCTCTATTTTGGGACATATGACGGGCCGATTGCTTTTATCTAGAGCGGGATATCCGATTGACCATTCATCTGTCATTGATGCATGCGCAGCCCATAACGTCGTCATCGAGTTAAATGCACATCCTAGAAGATTAGATATTGATTGGAAATGGATCGACTATGCACTCAATAAAGGCGTAAAAATTTCTATCAACTCTGATGCGCATAGTACAGAGGGGTTAAAAGTGTTGAAATACGGCGTATTAGTTGCGCAAAAGACAGGATTATCCACTACGCAAAATATTAGTAGCTATAGTTTGGATGCATTCCAAGAATTTTTACAACAACAAAAAACAAAAAGACCTTAATTTTAGCAATATGGACCGAATTGAAAAAATAAAAGAATTATTAAAAGATAATCCTATAGACAGTTTTCTTAGACATGCACTCGCATTAGAATATATCAAATTAGAAGATTTCACCCTTGCACAGCAGACATTCATTGAACTTTTGAATGATGACCCTAATTATGTTGGTTCCTATTATCACATAGCCAAATTATTAGAAAGTCAAAACGAAAAAGAAAAAGCAATTTTTTACTATGAAAAAGGAATGGAAATCGCCAAGAAATTAAATGATCGGCACGCTTATAACGAATTGCAATCCGCCTACGAAGAATATTTATACTAAACTATGACAGAAATTTCAAATAATACGACCACTGGATCTCGTTTAAAATCTATAGTTGGCGGCTCGATTGGTAACCTTGTAGAATGGTACGATTGGTATACCTATTCCGCATTTGCGTTGTATTTTTCGGCATCGTTTTTCCCTTCTGGAAATACAACGGTGGAACTATTAGATTCTGCAGCCGTATTTGCAGGAGGATTTTTAATGCGCCCGATTGGAGGTTGGTTATTTGGAAATATCGCAGACAAATTAGGGCGTAAAAAATCCATGACAATTTCTGTTTTATTAATGGCTATTGGCTCATTGATGATTGCATTTTGTCCCAACTATAAAAGTATAGGCATATTTGCTCCGATAGTTTTGATTTTAGCACGATTAATTCAAGGTGTGAGTGTCGGTGGTGAGTATGGTACTTCCGCTACTTATTTGAGTGAAATGGCAACTCCAAAGCGAAGAGGTTTTTTCGCGAGTTTTCAATATGTGACGCTTGTAGGCGGACAGTTGGTCGCACTCGGCGTGCAATTAATTTTGCAAAAAAATATGGATGCCGCGGAATTGTATAGTTGGGGCTGGCGTATTCCTTTTGTTTTAGGTGCAGTAATTTCTGTCATAGCCTTGTATTTACGACAACATATTGCAGAAACAAGTGCATTTGAAAAAGAAAAACAAGACGCGAATCCTTCCAAAGAAAAACAAGGCATCCAACTATTATTGCAATATCCAAAAGAAGTATTGACTGTTGTAGGCTTAACCTTGGGAGGAACTATTGGATTTTATACGTATAGTATTTATATGCAAAAATTTCTTGTGAATACAGTTCATTTAACCAAAGAAACCTCCACAGAATTGACATTTACGAGCTTGTTACTATTTGCATTTTTGCAACCCTTATTTGGTTTGCTTTCAGATAAAATTGGAAGAAAACCTTTGTTGATTTCCTTTGGTGTTTTGGGTACGATTTTCACCGTTCCATTAATGACGTTTTTAAGTCATCAAACGAATACGACAATTATTTTTCTTTTAATCATGTGCGGCTTGGCTATTATTAGTGGTTATACGAGTATCAATGCGGTGGTAAAAGCAGAATTATTTCCAGCCAAAGTGCGTGCTTTAGGCGTTGGGTTACCGTATGCCTTGACAACCGCTATTTTCGGCGGCACAGCAGAAGTTGTGGCTCTTTGGTTTAAGAAAATCGGTCATGAAAATTATTTTTATTGGTACGTAACTATAACGATTTTCATTTCCCTAACTATTTACCTGACGATGAAAGATTCCAAACATCATTCTAAGATGGAGTAGCCGTTTTTTGTAAAGTTTGATAGTATTTACAAACCTCCGTCAGACCACATTTTTCACACTTTGGCGTGCGCGCAAGGCATGTGTATCGACCATGTAAAATCAACCAATGGTGTGCAATATGAATCAGTTCTTTGGGTATATGTTTGATTAATTGTTTTTCCGCAGCCAATACAGTTGTCGCTTTATTAGTCAATCCAATACGCGCAGACACCCTAAAAACATGCGTATCGACCGCCATATTAGGTTGGTGATCCACTACAGAAGTGATTACATTAGCAGTTTTCCTACCTACACCAGGTAATTTTACTAATTCATCCACTGTCATGGGAATCTCACCATCAAAATCATTTCGTACCATTTGCGCCATAGAGATCAGGTGACGCGCTTTACTATTGGGATATGAAATACTTTTAATGAGAGGAAATAATGCATCAAAATCCGTCTCACTCAACGTAACAATATCTGGATATTTATGAAAAATGGCAGGCGTAGTTAGGTTAACGCGCTTATCGGTACATTGTGCAGAAAGCATCACTGCAACCAATAGCTGATAGGTATTTTCATAGTGTAATTCTGTCTCTGCGACAGGCATGTGCTCTTGAAAATAATTTAAAACAAATGTGTAACGATCATTAATTCGCATCGCAAAAAATTAGTTACACAAATGTAGAAAATAAATTTACAACTAGAGTTAAGCTTCTTCAACCTCTCCTTTCACTTTTTTCTCAGCGGCTTCTACTCTTTTTATCCAATTTACTTCAATTTTATAACTGACAATAAATCCGATGCCCGCAAATAATAAAATCAAACCAAAATAAATAGCAGGGATATCATTTCTAAAAACAGTTTCATTAATCCAACCTGCAAAAAACAATCCCAAACCTGCACCGCCCAATGGCAAGCCTATTCTTAAAGCGGTAAATGATCTTGGCATTAATACGTTACTTTTTGTTCCTGGTAATTTAGGATTCATACCGCGCTCAATCATTGCGATATTCTCTTTATTTTTAAGATAAAAAATTCCAAAAATTGTTAATAATATACCGATGGTCATAATGATCAACCAAAAAATTGCAAGATTACTGTTATCCATAATTTTAATTTTTTAAATTTCTAATAATTGGTCACAGCAATTAGGACGCTGATTGTAAAAATTAGGTTACAGAAAATTATAAAAAAATTATTTTCTTTTTTTCGTAACCAAAAATAAAGAGCTGTCGTCTAACTTTATCATAATACATGAATCTCGATAACGACAATATAATTATCCAAAAAGTCCTGCAAGGAGATGTCAACGCATATTCCGAGTTGGTTGCTCGCTATCAGAATTATGTATTTACACTGGCGTTGCGTATAGTTAAGAATAGAGAGGATGCGGAGGAAGTGGCACAAGATAGTTTTATAAAAGCGTATTCATATTTAAAAGATTTTCGAGCGGATAGCAAATTTAGCACTTGGTTATATACAATAGTACAAAGAAATGCCATCAGTCATCTTCGGAAAAAAAGATTAGAAACGTCTGAAATGAATGAGGAGCGATATGAATATCTCGCAGACAAATCCTCCATATTAGAAAATATCAACTATAATACCGACAAAGCGTTATTATCTAAGGCGATGAATCTATTAAAACCGGATGACGCATCTATTTTATCTTTGTTTTATTTGCAAGAACAATCTCTGGAAGAAATAGGGCAAATTATCGGACTCGACACAAATACGTGCAAAGTCAGATTATTTAGAGCAAGACAAAAGTTGAAAGTCATTTTAGAAAATAATTTTACAGAACTAAAAAGATAATCATGGAAAATTTTAGTTTGAATAATATAGATACAACAGAAATAGAATTTATAGTTTGGCAATTTCACCATCAACTACTTTCTCCTACAGAGCAGGAAGATGTTGCCTTAAAAATTGCGAATGCTACTCAATGGGCGAATATTTTGGATAAGATAAAGCAAGAAGAACTACAATTTCAAACATTGGAAGAAGAGCAGCCTTCTATGCGTTTTACCAAAAATATCATGGAAGCGATCCAACCATTGGAAATTAAAAAGCCTATTCATAACTATGTCAATAAAAAAATAATACAATTAGCAGCAATTTATTTCCTAGCAATCTTAACTATTACAGTAATATTGCTAACGAATCAAATTATACATAACTGGGATAGTAGCAAATCATTTCAATTAAATATTAGTTTGATAAATCCAATCCAACTCAATAGTATGACGAAATATATCAGTCCACAATTGATCTATTGTTTTTATGGAATCAACTTAGTGACAGCTATGATTCTCATACAAAACTATCTCATACATCGTATTAAAGACAAAAACGCTTCTAAATTATAGAAGCGTTTGTTCGTTTTGGTGCGGCTATTTTACATTTGATAATATTGCTTATCGTAAGGGTAATCTGGCAATGCTACCGGAGGATGCCCTGCTACGAAAGACGTATCATCATTAATCATCTGCTGAATATCTCGTTGGATATTATTAGCTATAGTTGAAACTGGAGTATCTGTTGGCTTATTCTCAAATGGATCTTGTAAATAGATCGCCATTTTTTCAATTAATAAAAATAATGTAGCAATGATTATCACCATCGGAATTTCAAATATGTGAAATGTTTCAAATAATGAAAATGGTAACAACATTAAAAAAAAGTTTAAGGACAAATGAAGAAATATAGTATACGTGGATGGGAATATAGTTCCTTTAATACGTTCACATTTGCCCATACTATCACTAAAACGCGTCAAAATATCGTCCATATTACATTGCTGGTAACTATTAATCCAACCTTTTTGCAAAGCAATTGCTAGATCACGTCCATGCAATTCTAATAGTGCATTGGGCACATTTACATACTGACTAACATATTTAAAATCCTCTTCACTTAACAAAGGTTGTAAATATTTCAATGGATTGCGACCACGTAAAGAACGTCCCAACGCTTGTGTCCAAGCGGCGTGTCTCAATGTAAATTTCCGTACAAAAGCCTTTGCTTCAGTGGATTCTACACCTACTGTAAAAGTGATTAATTGACGCGTAATACTACGAGAATCGTTTACAATAGCACCCCAAACTATCCGAGCTTCCCACCAACGATCATACGCTTGATTAGAACGAAATGCCAATAGCAAAGAAATCACAGTACCCATAACCATAGGCACCGCAATAGGAATTTCTGGTAAGGGATTATGCTCAGACTTCAACACCAAAAATAAAATCCCAATTATAATAGTATACACTGTTATAAAAAGAATCTCCCACTTTATCGTTTTAAATAAATAGGAAAATGGTATATTTTTATTTAATAACATCCGCTTCTTATTTCAATAATTCAAATACAAAATTATTATTTCTTGTAGACATGAATTAGAAAAACGGATTAAAAAGAGATTAGAAAATTCTTAATAAAATTTAAAAGAATTAATTCATCATTGGTAATGAAACTATTACTTCCGTACCAATACTGACCAAGGATTGCACTTTAATGGCACCGTGATGCATTTTTATAATACTATTACTTAACGGAAGTCCGATCCCAAATCCTGGTAAATTCTGTGCATTTGAAGCTCTAAAATAGGGGTCAAAAATCTTCGCAATATCTTGCTCTGGTATACCGACTCCCTTGTCCACAAAATGAACTTCAATGGTTTTATCTAGTATCTCCACTTTGATATAAATAGGTTGATAGTTGGAATATTTGATCGCATTAACGATAATATTAGAAAATGCCAATTGTAATAATCCTTTATTCCCCATAACGTTCATTGAATTTTCAGACTTAAGTTGTCCAACAAATTCTAACTGAATCTTAAATTGGTGAGAAAGTTTTTCTTGCACTTCTTTGATTTCCAATAGTAAATCACGCAGATTTATCTCAGACATTAATATCTGTTGATTTACATATTGTGCACGTGCAAGTCCTAATAAGTTTTGAGTAAGATCTTTTAATCGCTCTGCCTGTTGTAATATTATATGCAAAGCATTGACGTATTGGTCAGACGAACGATCTTTTAATAATGCAAATTCCGCTTCTCCTATTATAGTCGTCAGAGGTGTATTAAACTCATGCGAGGCTTGACTTACAAAGTTTTTCTGTGCTTCGAAAGATGTTTCCATACGATCAAGCATTTCGTTAAATGTATCTGTCAATTCCTTAATTTCATCTTCTCCACTTGACCTAGGCAATCTCATATTTAAATTACCAGAACCAATTTTTTGCACTTGGCGAGTTATGTTTTTTACAGGTGTAAATATTTTTCGAGAAAAAATGATAGTCATTATTACTAGAAACAAAAATGCAATACCTAAACCTACTAAAAGGATAGTTTCCAAATTACTTAGATACTCTTTCTGTAATTCATCCGCAGACCCAACAACTATGATATAATTTTTGCCATTCCAGTGATATAGTTCTCCTTGATATATATAGTCATCTTTCTCCCAGACTGCATGTCCATTATTGAGAATATTTTTAAGAGTTGTTTCAGTCCATTGATATTTTTGAAATATTAGGGAGTCATTATTAACAGGAATAAAAAAAGATTGCTCTTTGTATAATTTACCCTCATTCAAATATTGTTTTGCATTTTTCGGATCGGAAAAAGTTCTATGCAAAAGATGGATTCTATAGGACAATTGCTGATCCAATTCTTTAGTGGTATCTCTACTAGCAAAAAAATATACAAATAGTGCAAGTGAAATAATTACTATAGTGGAAGCGGCTAATAGTAAAAGTGCTATTTTATTCCTAATTTTCATAATCCGCTTTTAACATGTAGCCCATACCAATAATCGTTTGAATAATTTTTGGTTCAAATCCTTTGTCCACTTTTTTCCTTAAATAATTCATATAAACATCCACTACATTGGTACCCATATCGAAATCAATACCCCAAACATGTTCTAACAATTCCATTCTTGAAAGTACCTTATGTTTATTTAGCAACATATATTCCAACAATTTGTACTCGGTTGGAGTCAGTAATATAGACATTTCGGCTCTCGATACATTTTTAGAATAGCGATCCATCAACAGAGTCCCTTCTCTCAATTCTTTTATAGTCTCTTCATCATTTTTGGAATCTCTTCTTAGTAAATTCCTTATTCTTGCAGAAAGCACTTTAATACTAAACGGCTTAGTCAAATAATCATCAGCACCTATATCTAAGCCTTGGACAATATCCTCGGGAGAGTCTAATGCTGTCAACATTAATATTTTAATAAAATTCTTTTCCTTCCTTAGTTTTTGACAAAGATCTAATCCTGTCATTTCAGGCAACATTCGATCTAAAAGAACTAAATCGTAATTCCCATTTTGGATTTGGGCATAGGCTTGGAGTCCATTATAGGCAATATCTACGGCAAAGCCTTCTTCTAATAAGACCTTAGAAACTAGCGAAGCTAGATGGAGTTCATCTTCTACGATCAAAATCTTTTTACCATTCATCACTTGGCAAACTACTGCAAATCTGGGAGAATTAAAATTTTTAGGAATAGTTTTAATATTTAAACATTAACCCTATTTTTGCATCGCTCCGCGGAGGTGGCGAAATTGGTAGACGCGCAACGTTGAGGTCGTTGTGTCCGCAAGGACTTGGGAGTTCGAATCTCCTCTTCCGCACTTATTAATTATAACTGTTTGATTTACACATATTTATTCTATACAATCAATTTATAAAATCAAAATAAGCTTTCTTAATTCAATACATTCAACATATTTGGCAGCATCTTACATAAATGATATTAAAAATATAACACTATTGACGAAATGCTTATAACCCTTAGATATGCGAATAAATAAAATTTCAAATAAGAGTTTATTTTATATTTCTTACATATTTTTTTTCCTTTCTATAATAATCTCCTTTGCTGAAGAAGAAAACGCAAAACTTACGATTACAAGTAGTTGCGAATTATTAATTGGAATATTCTTAAATATTTACGCAAGAAGAAATAATTTCAGCTACTATTGGAGGGAAAAGAAATTTTATGTTATCATAGTTGCTCTAGTTGTAATTAGTGCTATATTTAATGCATTCACGAATATTAGATATAGTTTGGCAAATCAAACGCAAAACATCACTAATACACATAAAGTATCCAATTCAGAAAATGTCGATTTTATAAACATGCAAAATGAGGCATCAAAAATAGCACAAACAGAGGCCGAGCATGAACTAGTAAAAAATTTTGAAATATTTACGGAACAGTTTAATTTATTTTCAACTACCAATTTTGCCACTAAAAATTTTAATCATTACAACAGACTAAGGGGAACATCGACTATTTATAGTGTTTTTTTCAGTGACCACAACAGCTTAATTATTCAAGAAAATCAGACTACAGAAACAATATCTTCGATTACTGTTTTAGGAAGTATACTTGCCTCCAAAGATGATTATTTTAGTTTTATAAATACGGTAAGTCAAACTATTTCTGGTGCAGAACCGTCAATCAGCAAAGATGTTAAAGACAAAATAATCATTCAGCTTGCAAAAGATATAAAATACAATAAAATTGTTGATAGCTTTTATTTTAATGTTTTCAAATTCAATGTTTTCAATAAATCAAAACAGCCAATACATTTCACTATAGGCAAAGCAAATTAAGTAAACTGTATTCATAATTCCGAAATTTAAGTAATAACACAGACCACTACGAAACAATATCGTTGTTTTTATACTTTACGCCTAAAATCGTTGACAATATTGATATATATCTGTTTTTGAATAAAATTATTTAGCAAAGAACAATATAAGCTAAGTATTTTTATATGTTTGTTTAACAACTTCTAAATTAACATTTCATGAATCAAAATTCTACACTTTTTTCCTTCTTTTTGTTTGCTTCTGTTATACAGTTCAGTTCAAATTCATATGGTCAAGCATGTGCAACTTCCGAAAGAACAATTAATCCGAATTTTACAACCACTACAACCACCACCGCATACGATGCGAAGACATTCTCAAACAATGGTTGGACAGGAACTACGAACAACACAGGAACTCTTTATCTTACTTCAGATGGAATTCAGTTCAGCGACAATGATGCCACTCAAGTAATTAATCAAAATATGACAAATGTCAATTTGCTCGGCAATGGCACTACCCTGATCCTTACACTAGCAGTAAATAGAGCGAATCCAAGTAATTCAGGAGAAGCATCTTTGGCAATTAGTTATGCCAATGTGACTTATGCCTCGTTTTCTAATCCCGCAGGAACGCCTACATCGTCAACAATAACACTCAGTAATGGAGCGAGTTCAAGCCAGACAACTTTTCCAATATCGGCGGCGACTTCACTCAATTATACAACATTCACATTAACCCTTCCTACTACAATTCCGAATAATGGAATACTCACATTCTCCTTCAATGCAGGAAATGTTGCAGGTGATTTCAATATAAAATCAGCGAGTGTATTAGGATGTCCAGTTACAATATCAGGAAGTGTTTTGGACGACAAAAATGGATTAACTGATAATTTGGTAAATAATACAGGTACAGCAACCTTACCAACTGGACAATACGTTAATTTGATAAATAATGCGACATCATCCGTTATAGCTTCCAGTGCTGTTTCAGCAGCAGGCGCATATAACTTTTCTACGACTGGAAGTACAGGAACTCAGCCAAGTAGTGGATATTCTTTGAAATTAACAACCGCTGCAACGTCTACAACGGCTACGCAATCATCAGGATGGGTATTTACTGGTCAATCATCGACAAATGGAGGTAGCAATATTGGTACAGGAGGTACGGGTAATGTGAGTATATCAAGTATTCCGACTGCAAATGCAACGTATTTTTATGGAATCAATTCCATACCGACTGCCACGCTTGTAAATAAAGGTCCATACACTATTAATCAATTCCCATTAACTGATTTAACGAATTATAGGGGAATATTATCCAGCGATGCAAATGCGACAACTCTTTCAGGTACGGATGCAGAGGATGGAACTTTGGGGACTGGTAGTTCGTTTAAAATTGTTAGTTTATTGAACGGAACACAATTATATTATGGATCATCCTCAATCTCATCTACGCAACTAGTTGCAGGTTCAACAATAACAAATTATACACCCTCTTTATTAAGAATGTATAGCCCTCTGAGTTCTACAGGAGTGTATTTTACATACCAATCAATAGATCAAGCATCTACACCATCAACTAATCAAACTTATACAATATATTCCTCCTATCCATTGCCAGTTGTACTGTCAGATTTTATAGCCAAACTCAACAATAACATCGCAACTTTAAGTTGGAAAGGTGTTACAGAGATTAATTTTTCAACCTACTATATTGAAGCTAGTAGTGACGGTAGTAATTTTAACACAATCGGTCAAATTAAAGGAACGGGAAGCCGTTCTGTATATTCATTTCAATATAACTTAACTCAGCCATTAACCTATTTTCGCCTTAACATGGTTGATTTAGATGGAACGATAAAATATTCAGATATTATATCGTTGAATAAAAGTAACCTAAATACTTCTTTATCTTTATATCCCAATCCCACTGCAGGACCACTCACTATCAATAACTTACCTGAGGGTGATAAAAATATAGTTATCCTTGATCTTAATGGCAGAGTCCTTCATAGCTATCAAACATCCAATCTAAGTCTTAATATTGATCTACCCAATCTAACCGCGGGAATTTATTTGGTCAAAATAAAGGGGAAAAACGGCGACATAAACACCTTAAAATTTATCAAAAAATAAAAATATAAAAAGGAGACTGTTTGGCTCCTTTTTATATTTTTATTTTTTGATAAATGGGAAATACTTATACTTGTTTCACAAATTTTAATTAACACCCCAATAATTTTGTTTGCCAATGATAATAGGAACTGAAGTAATCGAGGATCTCAAAGCTTTTATATCTGAATAAAAAATTACTGATTCTCCTTCTCTCAGTTTCCAAGCAATTGCTCCATCTTTATCTCTTTTTACAGGAAATGATTTACCATTTGTAAGTTTGGCAAAGGTGATATCCAAAGGAGTAACAAGCCTTACGTTTCCACCAACTAAACTCTTTACACGAATCCATTGCACAACTCCGTCCTTTTTTACACCACTAATAAGGAATGCTCCAGGAGCTCTTAAATCTTTAAAAGAAACATTGCGCCAACTATTCGGGATCGCATTAAAGACAAATATTTTTTCGTCTCTACATTGAAGTCCCATTTCTTGAATACTTTGTACTGCGGCCAAAGGAGTTTCAATGACTGGCCCCGACTCAAGATACATAGTATTATGACGAACAAATTTATCCAAAAGACGATTTAAGTATTGATAAGCACTATCCCCTTGCCCCATCATCTCATAAATAGAGGCTCCGCCTGTAAATGAATACCCCTGAAGTGCCGAATTATCTTTATGCCAAGTTCGTAAAGACTCTTCAATCAAGTGTTGATTTTCTTTTTGTTCCCAATTCATCATTTGTAATGGATATATCATCAAAAGATGAGAATAGTGTCTATGTGATTTTGTAAATCCTATGTCTTTACCAATTCTTAAACCAGTAGAATCCTCTGGATATTCAGTTATATTTTCCAAAACATCTTGCCATTGCAAAGCCTGAGAATCCTTGGGAGAAAGGCTTAACAAAGTTTGACAAGACCATTTAAATAGCGCTAAGGAATAATTACAATCACGCGTTGGACGATCAGGATATTCCGGAGAATAAGTATATGGAAGGTGTATTTTACCTTGACTATCTTTACTCATTACGTCAAAAAAATAATTCGTACTCTTCCTCAATAAATCAATCAATGGTCCTTTTAACCGAATATCCATGCCATATCTATATTGTTGCCAATAATAAAATAATATCCAATTTAAATTACCAAATTCTAATTCAGCAACAGAGGAGGTTGTATCTCCTGATTTATTTACTTTCACTGGTGTACCTACCATATCTGGCCCTCCAGAACGCCCCACACCAATGGCATTATAACGATATTCGGCGGGTATATTTAATGCCAAATTATTACGATTTTTATTTACAAGTTCAACCATGGAAGCTGCAATATCCAAATGATTTGCGGTATACAAGGGAGAATAAGCCAATTGTATATTTAAATTATACCAATAAGCTGGCCACGGAGTATTGTGTGTCCAAGGACCTTGTAAATCCATTGCGGGCTTATCATTTCTTGTTGCAGATGCCATCTTATATAGTTGAATCCAATAAAAACTTTGCATTCGTGCATCAGGTATGGAAAAAAAACTTTTTTGATAATAACTATGCCACCAATTTCGATGCCTTGTTATACCGGATAAAATACTATCCGTATTCATATTTGCAACTATTGTATTCGCATAATGCATCCCCTTCTTATCAATAGTATCATAACCAATTGATATCAATATTGATTTATTTTTTTGCCGCCAGCAAGTAGCATATCCACCTCCTGCAGATAACGGCTGCCAATAGGTGTAAACATTGTTTTTATTTTTCAATAGTCCAGAAGGATTCGCTTGATATATGGTTTTAAATTCAGGTTTATACTTAATCCGAGGGCTCTGAGAGGAATCCGGACACCAAGTCCATTGAAAATTGCATTCTGCTCCTGTTGTACTATAATCAAACAAAATTGCATTCCGATCTGCGAATGTAAGTGAGCGCCATTGTATTGAACCCTTATCCGTAACTATAGTTCCTTTCACCTCTGCATTCCATAGATCCATCCGTCCATCTTTTTTTATTATTTTACCCACAGGCTTTAATAAAAAATAACCGATGGAAAGTCTTGCTCTATTGAATAAATCTCCCATTCCGTTCATAGGACGATGATCATAAACATCTGTACGGCCTACATCGACTCGTAGAGATTCTCCATTCTCTGACATATAAATCATATCTCCCAAAAGTCCATTGCCTGTAAAAAGTCCGTCTGTCCAAAGATTGGTGAGATTATTGTTTACAATATCTTGTTCACTCATCATTCTTGGCCAATCAATTACTTGATTTTGGCCAAATGCATATATTGCAAATTGAAATATAACGATCAAAAATATGCGTTTATTCATGGCTATCATTTGTAAATAAATGCTAAGGTGATTATCTAAAAGGTGATTCAAGTATTCAGCAACCACAATAAAGATATATAACTTTTTCAAATATTTTGACGTACTATTTTGAAATTAAGTTCAAAGCAATTATGTACAAATTATTACCGCAGAAAGAATAACACTATAAACTAATTGTTTTAGATACACCCCAAGTTATATTCTGATCTTTTTCATTAGGATGTGCATTATAGAGACATTCACGTACACTTAGTAATCTTTTATTTTCATCTATAGTAATCAATTGAAAGGAACATTTTATTTCATCTTTTGAAGAAATAGAACCTTTCATCGGAGAATCTACACGAAATACAGGAAGAGATAATTTACCATCTACACCTTTATAAGTATAGAATTCATTATGATTTTCATGACCATGAAAATAAGCTTTAATATTAGGGTGTTTATACAAAAAAATATCTAACCCATTTTGTTCTATTGAATCTTTAGCATATTTATCAATCACTAGAGATTCTTTGTATTTTTCCCTTAATAGATTTTCAAATTTATTCTTGCTATTGATTGTTGCTGGGATATTGGGATTTGTAAATAATTTAGGATCTCCATATGGAGGCACATGGGTAAATATTAAAACTGGTGTATTTCGCTTTACATTATTAAGATCGTTTTCCATCCAAATCCTATTGGCAGAATCTGGCCATATCGATGGAAATATCAAGTGTATGCTCCCTATATTTATTGCATAATTTGGGACATCTTTTTCATAGTCAAAAGTGGTCGTAGTTTTTAAAATATGAGGATGTAGCATCCTATTATAAATCTCTACCATAGATTTATTATCTCTAGAAGGATTAAGTGGTTTGAAATAACCAATTGCATTGGAGGCGTCATGATTACCAGGAGTTAAATAGATAGGCGTAATCTTTCCAAATCTATCCTTAGTATGCAGATCTTTTATATAATTTTTTTCAAATTGCGCCCATGACTTTGTTGCCGATTGTATTCCTTTTTCTTCTCTATTAGCAAGATCCCCCGTTACAATCAAGGCATCAATATGATTTATCATTTGATTTTGACCTACTCCATTATCTGATGGCAATATTTGTTTTTGTAAATTATTAATCTCTTTTAATATCGCTTTATTAACTTCATCACTAGACACATTTTCTTTACCTCTGAAAACCTTCTTTGTCAGACCATAATGTACATCAGATAGATATATTATCTGGATCATTTTATTATCTTGAGCATTGCTTCCCAAAAATAAAATCAAGCCTACACAAACGCTTAAAACCCTAACACAAATCATTTTAAAATTATTCATAACATAATATATATTTTGCAACTATATAAATTGCAAAATTGGAATAAAATATTAAAATACATTTATAACATAAATACTTAACAAATAAGTAATCAGAAGATCATAATAAATTTAATGAAAATTCATATTTTCTTCAGTATTGATAAATTATAGTTTATCTAATAAATTTTCTTGATGAACGATTTTTTCAATTTCAATACCTTCATTTTCTGAAAACTCAATTAGAAAATTTCTCTTATTAAATTTAATAGAAGTATAATTTGCATTATTCTTAATACCAGATTCATAAGAGATATGTTCGCTTTGGTATATCTTTTTAGTAGTTGTAGAGAACAAAATAATACCAGAAAGTACCATTGCAGCCATTCCAATACGTTTAAATGTATATTCAGTTAAATAAGGAAGGATATATTTTACAGTATAAGATGACACAATAGCTCCTGCTGCAACGGTCAAGCCTAACACAACTCCTTGATGTGTAGCAAGTCCCAAATAAATGTAAATAGCCAATTTTAATGTATGCAAGAATATTTCATTAGCGGCTCTTGTGGCAATAATCTCTTCTTTAGACAAACCAAGTTTGAAATAAAACTTATTAAACAGTAAACCAACAGCACCTGTAACACCAGAAACAAAGCCTGCGAGAAAACCAATAATAGCAAGCTTATATTTTTTTTCATTCAAACCTTCAACATTGGAAGTACTTTTTCTCTTTAATAGTTCTGGCACATTAGAAATCAAAAATATAGCGACAAGTAACTGTAAATAATCTGGATTAATATATTTCAATAGCCAACCACCAAGAATAACTGCCGGCACTGAAAACGGCACAAATATCCAGAAAACTTTCCAGCTAATATATTTTCTAAATAATACAATTCTAGAGACTGAGCTAGATAATGTTCCTGTTGTTAATGCAAAGGGTACTTGACTTCCTGGTAACATCGCACCTAAAATTGGGATAAGTATGAGACTTGCACCGCCTCCACATATTGCACTTAACCAAAATGCAACTATAGTTAATATAAATAAAATGAATATAAGCATACTTTGATTCTTTAGTTAAAAAGATATTGATCCACAAAAAGAGGTAGTAAAACTGAATTCATTTTGTAGAAAAAAGAACTATAACTTATACTTTTCGTATTTAAATAAAAATTAACATTGGAATAATTTCTCCGAATAATTACTTTTGAGTTATGAAAAGAGCAGATTTATTGACGATAACTATAATGATGTTTCTATTTTTCCTTTCTTTCATGATTTATAGAGCATATTACTTTTAATTTTAGTAACACATTCAGACGTTAAAAGCACGCTATTTTATCATTTTGATAGGATTTAAGTCCTCTGTATTTTGTTATATTTGGTTTAGCAGCAAGATATATAAATTTAAATTTTAAACATTATGACAAAAGATCTAGTTGTTCATAACGAAGCGCGAGCCGAATTTCTAAAAGGAACAAATAAGTGTGGAATTTTAATCATCCATGGATTTACAGGGAGTACGCAGAGTATGCGCCTCTATGGATATGCCTTAAATGAAAAAGGATTTACCGTTTTGATGCCAAGGCTTTCCGGTCATGGCACCACTCCTGAAGATATGGAACAAACTACTTACCTAGAATGGATTAAGGATGTTGAAACGGCCTATTATCAATTGGCTTCAGAAGTAGACAATGTATTTGTAGCTGGCTTGTCTATGGGAGGTTCGCTCACATTATACTTAGCAGAAAACTATCCTATAAAAGCAATTGCAACTATAAATGCAGCCTCAATGAATCTCCCAGCATTCGAATCTATATTTCAAGATGATAATTCGCCAGATTTTATTAAAGGAATTGGTTCTGACATTAAGAAAGAGGGAATAAAAGAATGGGCATATAGTAAGACACCTAAGAAATCGATTGGAGAAATATTAAAATTGGAAAAAATATTAGATGAAAATTTATCCAAAATAACGACCCCAACTATCATATTCTCTTCTAATGAGGATCATGTAGTACCTCCTCCTCATTCACAAAATATTTATGATAAAATCAGTAGTAAAACTAAAAAATTGATTCATTTAGAAAATAGCTATCATGTCGCCACTTTAGACAATGACCTTGCGATAATTGTTGAAGAAACCAATCATTTTTTTCATCAATATATTTAGATTTAGAAAAGTACACAAGTGCAATTGTGTACTTTTTTATAGTTTGTATACATTGTATCAAGGCAAATAATATATTTGAACCGATAAACAAGTTTAATATGATGTATAAAGCGCAAAACGTAACTGACACGCCCAATAACAATACCATTTTTATGGTTTGGAATTTTAAAGAGGTATTAGAATTGAACGATTCATTTGAAAGACTCTGTGCACTCATTATTAATTTGAACAATACAGCACAGATTCGATCTACTGTAAATAAGGCAAGTATTGTCTTAGGAATTGGTTACAATGCTTGGATCAATTTAAAATTACCAGCACCCTTACCCAAAGAACTCATTGAATTTCAACCTATAAAAGGAGAAAAGCATATTGCCGTCGCTACCAATGGCGACTTACATATACACATACGAGCGAATAATCAAAGCTATTGTATGGATATGGCAGGAGAAATTTCAAATATTTTAAATAATGTAGCGGATTGTACAGAGGAAGTGCATGGATTTAGATATTGGGATGGGCGCAGTATATTGGGTTTTGTTGATGGCACCGAAAACCCACAAGGAGAAGATCGAGATTATTTTGGGATAATTGGAAATGAAGACGAACGATTTAAAGGAGGAAGTTACTTATTTGTTCAGAAATATATCCATAATCTGACAGCATGGAAATCATTAAATACAAAAGAACAAGAAAATGTAATTGGTCGTAGCAAAGCGGACGACATCGAAATGTCAGATGAAAAAAAACCTGCAAATTCACACTCCGCATTGGCAAATGTGGGAGACGATTTAAAAATTGTTCGTGACAACATGCCTTTCGGAAATATTGCCAAAAATGAAATGGGAACTTATTTCCTTGCTTATGCGAGCACTTTTAGTACCGTAAAAAAAATGTTAACCAAAATGTTTATTGGTGATCCTGTCGGCAACTATGATAGGATTTTGGATTTTAGTGAAGCAAAAACAGGTTCATTATTTTTCTGTCCATCTATCCCAATGTTGAAGGATTTTGCTGGATAAATGGATAAATGATGTGTTGAAATTGGTAAATGTCCTACGTTTAAATCTATAGTAAAAATATGCCTAAAGAGCACTTAGCTTCTTTAGGCATTTAATATATTAATACTCTACATATGTAATCTTCTTTATAGAAGGATTTTTAGAGTCAAAGCTAAGTTTGTGTTTATACGAAGTAAATGACACACTTACTTTGTATACATCACCAGAAGCATCTTCGAAATAATATTCTCCTGATTTATTTGCTTTGAAGTATAAAACATAATTATAAATCGACCAAGAAGCTTTTTTTAATTCATAACTTTCAACATGCACTTTGGTTACAACTTCTGAAGGGCATCTTCCATGAGTGCCTATTTCCCAATCAACATTTACAGAGTTAGATTCACCCTTTAATATACTACTATCATTTTCAAGTGAAACTTCGTATGCCTTACCATTTTTAGATAAAATAACACCTAGTGTTTCATTTGGAGTTGTGATTTCCATCATTTAAATTTTTAGATTAATAATTAAAAGAATTCTGACGTCAGTTTTTCAAATTTCAAACAAAATGATTGAATTTCGGATTTTTTAAGCGGGACATTTAGGGGACTTATATTGGACAAATAAGGGACATAAATCAATATCAATTTTTATATATAAAAATATCCCTCGAAAAGAAATAAAAGGAATGTCCCCTTTAAGGTGGTAATTAACTATTTACAAATTCATATTTTTTAGCGAAAATTTAAATAAATGGAAAGAATTCGAGGTTTTACAAATTATTTAAACCTAACATTAGTTATTTGCCTTGTCTGAAAAGATATTGCTTCTCTGAATCTTTTTAAATAACAAAGGCAATACTATATATAGTATTGCCTTCTTAAACTATGAAAATATGAAACTATTTGAACAATGCATCATGTAAAACTACCGCAGCTTGATCGATAGAAGTTTGTACTGCAGGGATATGCGACAATGGATTTAACATACCGTAATCATGGATAAAGCCTTTGTATTCTGTGATAGTTGTAGGTACACCTGCTTCGTCTAATTTACGAGCATATGCAACACCTTCATCATGCAAAATATCATTTTCTGCTACTTGTACCAATGCAGGAGGCAATCCTTTCAACTCATCCAAAGAAGCTTCTAATGGAGACGCATAGATATTTTTTCTATCTGCTTTATTAGGCGCATAATTATCCCACATCCATTCCATCAAAGGAGTAGTTAAGAAACGTCCTTGTGCATATTCAGTATAAGATGGACGAGTGAAGTCAGCATCTGTTACAGGCCACAACAATACTTGATATTTAATATGTGGGCCTTTTTTATCTTTTGCCATTAAGGATACAACTGCAGCCATATTACCACCAACACTATTACCAGCAACCGCAAGATTTTTACCATCTACACCTATTTCTGCGCCATGTTCGGATACCCATTTTGTAGCGGCATAAGCTTGATTAATTGCTACTGGGAAATGTGCTTCTGGAGAGGGCGTATAGTCTGGGAATACTGCAACCGCACCACTATTTACTACTAGGTCACGCACCAATCTTTTATGTGTTGGATAATCACCTAATACCCAACCACCACCGTGGAAGAACATAAATACTGGGGAATTATCTTTTACTCCTTTGGGTTTAACGATATGAATTTTAACAGTCAATCCATCTTCTGTAATTGTCTTTTCGGACTCTTCTATATCACTATAATCGTATTGTACTGATTTTTGCGCACCAACTAAAACTAAACGAGCATCTTTTGGAGATAAAGTTTCTAGAGGTTTACCATCACCGCTATTCAAAACTTTCAAAAAGCTTCTGATATCTTTCAAAATGTGTGGATCTTGATCTGCTGGAACAATTGTTTGTGCCATGGTTGTATTTTTTATGGTTAATATTGATGAGAACAATAAAATTGATAATAAGTTTGTAAGACGTTTCATTTTAATAATTATTTATTCGTTAATTAATTGAGCATTTAAGGAAATTTCGAAGCTAAAAGCGTTACTTACTGGACAAGTTTGTTCTGCACCTTTAGCAATTTGTTGGAATTGTTCATCTGAAATACCCGGAACTTTTGCCTTTAAGGTCAATTCAGATTTTGTAATTTTCCCATTATCCAAAGTGATAACTGATTGAGTTTCCAATGTATCTGGAGTAAATCCAGCCTCTGTTAAATCCAAACTTAATTTCATTGTAAAACATCCAGCGTGTGCCGCTGCCAACAATTCTTCAGGATTGGTACCGATACCGTCAGCGAATCGACTGTTGAAAGAATATTGTGTGTGATTCAATACGGTACTTTGTGTAGTGATGTTACCATTTCCTTCTTTGATGTTGCCGTTCCAAACGGCTGTTGCGTTACGTTTCATATTTTTTGTTTTTTTATTTACTTTGATAGCACAAAGATATAACCGTATTCAGCCATCACAAATAGATAAAACACCTCATTTGTTGTACTTTTTTCCCTTTATAAAGAATTTTTTATTTTCTATGGAAAAATGTACACTTTTTTATTTTTCAGCAAATGCATTATATTTATAAGAAAACTATTCGATGCTAACACATTTCCCTTTTATATTAGGCATGATCATAGCGATTATATTAATCATCATGTTGAGCAATAAAATTAAAATCGCTTACCCAATATTATTAGTTGTCGCTGGACTATTGATTAGCCTAATCCCGAGTGTTCCCAATATCAAAATAGATTCTCAGTGGATTTTTATACTGTTCTTGCCTCCACTATTATATGAGGCAGCATGGACAATTTCATGGAAAGAGCTATGGTTTTGGCGTAGAATCGTTAGTAGTTTTGCATTTGTAGTCGTATTTCTAACTGCGATTTCTGTTGCTTATGTTGCCAATGCTTTTATTCCCGGCATTTCTATAGCATTGGGGTTTTTATTAGGAGGTATCGTATCTCCGCCCGATGCTGTAAGTGCAAGTGCTATATTACAAAATGTAGAAGTACCCAAACGAATGTCTATCATCTTAGAAGGTGAAAGTTTGTTAAACGACGCATCTTCATTAATCATTTTCCGATTCGCTATGATAGCAGTGGGTACTGGCCAATTTGTATGGCATGAGGCTGCATTAAGTTTCTTATGGATGATTGTCGGAGGAGGTATTATTGGGCTTTTATTAGGATATATTATTATGAAATTTCATCAGTTATTACCTACCGATGCCAATATGGACACACTTATCACATTAGTAACTCCTTATACTATCTATCTTGCCGCAGAGGAAGTACATAGTTCGGGGGTATTAGCGGTTGTATGTGGTGGCTTGTTTTTATCCTATCATAAATACGCATTTCTAAAAAGATCCTCTAGATTAAGAAATGAAAATGTATGGTCAAGCTTGGTATTTCTGCTAAATGGAATTGTATTTTTTATCATTGGTTTGGACCTTCCAGAAATTTTACAAGGTTTGCAATCTGAAGGCATTAGTCTTGGCTTGGCGACCAAATATGGATTAATTATCACAGGCACACTTATTCTTGGTCGTATTATAGCGGCTTATGGTGCTGTTGTCGTTACACTTATTATGCGAAATTTTATCACGGTGGCAGATTCCAGCAATCCTGGATTTAAGGTTCCTATCATATTAGGATGGACAGGAATGCGCGGCGTAGTTTCTTTAGCAGCAGCACTTTCCATTCCTGTATATTTAAAAAATGGGACTCCATTTCCACATAGAAATTTGATATTATATATAACGTTTGTGGTTATTCTTGGCACGCTGATTATTCAAGGCTTGACTTTACCCATTTTGCTCAAAAAGTTTCAATTACCTAAATACAAAGATCACTATCCAGAACATGAAGCGACTGCGATATTAAAAAACGATTTGGCAAAAGCTTCCTTAGAATATATCCAAACAAATTATAGTGTGGATGCTATTCAAAATTTTCATTTAAAGAAAATGGTTCTTCAGTGGGAAAAACAATTAGAAGCGGAAGACGAGCTTGAAATGTCCAACAATGCGAAAAAAATATACTTAGACATTTTAGATTTGCAAAGAAAAAAATTGATCGAAAAAAATAGAACCGAACCAAAAATGGATGAAGATGTTATTAACAAATATCTTCACTTAATCGACTTAGAAGAGGAAAAAATAAAGGCAAAAGTATGAACCTGATTAGGCAGTTTGGACAATTTCCAGATAAGAAACGTAAAGAATATTTTAAGACACTTTCGAACTATAAAAATGGTCAATTTCAAAATTTAATAGATACGCCACAACTCGCAGAAAACAAAAATATGCGGCAAGTAATGGTCGAATATTTTTCCAAACATCCCAATACAACTCCCAAACAAGAACTTCCAAATGTTCATTCCGATCTAAAATCGATACCGAAAGAGCAGGATTTTTTCGTTTGGTTTGGGCATAGTTCTTATTTGTTACAAACCGATAATATCAATTTTCTAATCGATCCAGTTTTTAGTGGTAGTGCATCACCCATTCCCGGCTCAATCAAATCATTCTCAGGAAGCAACAATTATCGTGTTGCAGATTTACCTGCGATCGATTATCTAGTTATATCCCACGACCATTGGGATCATTTGGATTTCCCAACTATAGAATTATTGAAAAATAAAGTCGGAACCGTAGTTTGTAGTTTGGGCGTTGGGCAGCATTTTGAATATTGGGGTTGGGACAAATCCAAAATTATTGAGAAAAGCTGGGGAGAAGAAATCGTACTAAGTAACCAAATACATATGTACTACACACCAGCTAGGCATTTCGCAGGACGTGGACTATCAAGAAATATTTCACTTTGGACCTCCTATGTTTTAATCACACCTACGAAAAAAATATTTCTTGGTGGAGATAGTGGCTATGGTCCACATTTCAAGGAAATTGGAGAAAAATTCGGGCCATTTGATTTTGGCTTTTTAGAGTGCGGGCAATACAATGAGAATTGGCCATTTATACATTCCCTACCTAAAGAAATAATACAAGAAGCGAAAGAACTACAACTCAAAAATTTCATTCCAGTACATAATTCAAAATTCAAATTATCACTTCATCCTTGGTATGAACCACTTGAAACCATTACACAATTAGCGGAAGAAAACAATCAAACTATAACAACTCCCAAAATTGGCGAAGTTGTTTATTGGAATGATCTAGGGAAAAATTGGGAAAAATGGTGGCGACCGTTTATAGTATAAGCTTTATTTTATGCTTTCCAAAAGCCACATTCCGAAAGGATTTTCAAATAATTCATCACCATGACTTGGCTGATGTTTTTCTTCTGAAATTAAAAATATGGGTGCATCTTGGGCAATACTAAAAGTTTGCCCAGCTTTTATAGTTGGTTGATCTATCAATTGATAATATCCAAATATAGACAACACTTCAACTGCCGCTTGAAATTCTTCACCTACAATCATAGCGTCTTTCAAACCGAGATTATGCATACCACAAGTGTACACTGCACCATGTCCGTCACTTATAGAATCCAAAACATACATCGGATATAGATTACCCAATTCATAGTTTTTCAATAAATCCAACCATTGATCTTTAGTAAATGCCTTACCTGCAGTTTCTACTTTTACACCAATACCCCCGCTTTTAATAACGCACCAGCTGCGTCTGCAATAGATTTCGTACCCGCGACATTTCCTGTTTTTCCAAATAGATAAATCACCAAACTATGATTTTCTATTTCAGATAAAAAAGCATTGGAAACGCTATTCACCATTCCTGCGATAGCAAAAGAATCTTTCATACGAGCATCTTTTGGTTCGATTTGTATTTCAAAGCCTTCATTTGTTTTTGTATTCAATAATATATTTCCGGCAAATACATATTCATTGGGATTGTTATCGATTATTGCGGCAATCAAGTCTGTACGTGTCGCCCAATTTCCAGGAATACATAAAATGGTTTGCATATTTGAAGTCTTGAAATTTTCCATAGTTGAATAATTCATTACAAATATATCCGAATTGTAACCAATTTAGAATATCAAACGTCATATAGAAAAATGATACACATGAAAACAATCATCTTGGCAATAACTACTATGTTTTTGTCTTTTCTAATTCAAAAAGGAAAAGCACAAACAACCAACAACTTAAAGGAAAAAATCACCCAATTAGATAGCACATTTTTCGCAGCGTATAACAATTGTGATATGAAAACACAAGCAGATTTTTATAGTGATACTATTGAATTTTTCCATGATAAATCTGGTTTAACTACAGACAAACAAAAAATATTAGCCGATACGAAAAAATATATTTGTGGCAAAGTCTCTCGTGAATTGATTCCAGGAAGTATCGAGGTTTCTCCTTTGCCCAATTACGGTGCTGTGGAGATTGGAATGCATCAATTTAGAAACAAATTAGAACCCAATGCGCAACCACATCCTAGT
Organism: Rhizosphaericola mali; assembly: GCF_004337365.2. Taxonomy (GTDB): domain Bacteria; phylum Bacteroidota; class Bacteroidia; order Chitinophagales; family Chitinophagaceae; genus Rhizosphaericola; species Rhizosphaericola mali. Next base: position 3,706,596 of record NZ_CP044016.1, read on the forward strand.
CGCTTCCTCATCATTTGGAAACAAGAAGGCGAAATTTGGAAAATAACCAAAGTAATTAGTTTGCACGAAAACTAAAAGAGCGACCAAATTGGTCGCTCTTTTAATCTATTTAAACAATTCTTCTAATCTCGGATCCGTGTAATCTTTTACACTAAATAAGATATTATCCAAATCTTTAAAATCTTCTGGTTCGTGGAAGGTCAGCAATACGACTGCTTTCATACCGCCACGTTTCGCAGCTTCAACACCTTTTGGAGAGTCTTCAAATACGATAGAATTGTGTGGATTCGCACCCAACGCTTCTGCACATTTTAAAAATACCTCTGGATCTGGCTTGCTCGTCGCTACGTCTTCCGCACCTACAATTACCGGAAATTGTTTTCTTAAGCCCAAAGCATCTACGGCAAAATCAACGTTTGTTTTTGGAGCAGCAGTACCGATCGCCAATTTGATATTGTGTTCTTTCGCCTTATCCAAAAATGCTTGCAAACCATCAATTAATTTCAAATGAGGACGAAATGCATCTTGATACGCTTGTTCTTTTTTCTCTACAATTTCATCTATTTGTTCGGGTGTAAATTTCCCTGGTCCGAAAATGCGATCCAAAACTTCTTCATTTTTTCCATACATTTCTTTTTTCGCTTCTTCTTCTGTCAAAGTAGCACCAAGATCATCCACAAATACGCGATACCAAGCCTTACGATGAAATTCCATATCGTCTATCATCGTTCCATTCATATCAAACAAAAAAGCTTCCGTCATAATTTTCTATTTTTTACTTTCAATAATTTTCAATGTACCGTCATTATTACCAATGATCAACACATCTGTTTTATCCAAAAATAAGCCTGACTCTACCACACCTGGGATGCCTTGTAATTTTTGCAAAACATCGTGTGGATTTTCGATCAAACCAAAATCGCAATCAAATATAAAATTGTGATTATCTGTGATGAATATTTCCTCGTTTTTTTCTCTTCTCTTCGGCGTACAACCTAAAGCAGTAACTTCACGGAAAGTTTCTTCCCAGCCAAAAGGAATGATTTCAATGGGCAAACCAAAAGCTCCTAAAGTCGGCACATACTTTCTTTCGTCCGCAACAATTACGTAAAATTTTGTGGCAAATGCTACAATTTTTTCTCTCAACAATGCGCCACCGCCACCTTTGATCAAATTCAAATTAGCATCTGCTTCATCAGCGCCATCAATCGTTACATCCAAATGATCAATTTCGGAAAAATCGACCATTTTCACACCCCATTCTTTTGCCAATCTTTCTGACTCGATAGATGTCGCAATGGCTTCAATATCCAAACCTTCATGCTTAACGCGACGGCCAATTTCTTGTATGGTAAAATAAGCTGTTGAGCCAGTACCCAAACCGACTTTCATACCGCTTTTTACATAATCAACCGCTTTTTCTCCCGCTAACTGCTTAGGATTCATTTCTTTATAATTTTGAAAAAATAATCAATGTTGTAGTCAAATTTAAATAAAAAACGCGGAAACTAATTTCCGCGCTATATTCTTACCATTCTGCTAAGACGGTCACACCGCCTTGCACTTTTTGTTCAAGATTCACTTTTATTTTGGCATTTAACGGCAACAACACATCTACACGGCTACCAAATTTGATAAAGCCCAATTCATTTGTTTGTTTAACATCGGCGCCTACGACAGCGTAGTTTTTAATTCTACGAGCCAATGCTCCAGCGATTTGTTTGACTAACAAAGTTCCTTTTCCTGGAGTTTCTATAACGACACTATGACGTTCATTGTCCGTAGAGGATTTTGGATGCCAAGCAACTAAAAATTTCCCCGGATGATATTTGCTATATAATACTTTTCCATCTACAGGATATCTATTGACATGCACATTGGCAGGACTCATAAATATGCTGACTTGGATTCTTTTTTCATGATAATACTCTTCATCCACAATTTCTTCCATCACCACAACTTTACCGTCCGCAGGGCAAATGATTTGGTTATTTCCTTCGGATAATTTTCTATTAGGAATACGGAAAAAAGAAACCACAAACAATACGACAACAGCCAATAAAATGGTTAAAATGATTGCCAATTCGTGTGGCAAAAATGATTTAAATATTACGGCTGCAATACCTAAAATAACAGCGGCTATAATGATCGAGGGATAGCCTTCTTTGTGAATAATCATAAAATTTTTAAAAAATTGAACGGCAAAGATAATAAGGATTAGCTTATTTCATGAAATGCATGCCAATATAAATATAAACCCACACGACCAAAGTCGCAATTAGCAAAGAATCAAATCTATCCAAAAAGCCTCCATGTCCCGGCATAATGCTACCACTATCTTTCACACCAGCCATTCTTTTAATTTTACTTTCTAATAAATCTCCCAAGGTTCCAAATATCGCTGCGATGATTGAAACGGCTAAAAACATATGTGTTAATGAGGGACTGATCAACCAACGACCTACTAAAGTAATCAAGGCTACCGCCAAAATAGCGCCGCCTGCGGTCCCTTCCCAAGTTTTCTTTGGAGAAATTTTGCTAAATGGCGTTTTGCCGATAAACGATCCAACCAAATAAGCCAATGTATCATTTAACCAAATAGAGGCGATCAATGTCAATACGATCGCAGGATAACCTTCGATCGACCAATTGGACAAATTGATCAATAAACCCCAACTCAAGGAAATATAAAGCAAACTTAAAAATGTGTATTTAATTAAGCCATTTTTGTATTTTGGTTCGAGTAAAACAGTAATGACAAAATACGCCAAACCAATCAACATAATGGAATAGCCAAATTTGCGTAGCGGTAACGAACCTAGACTCATCAATTGCGTATTCCAAAGAATAAATCCCAAACCGATAAGACTTCCAGCTAATTTCTGATTGCTATTCACTTCTTTGTATCTAGGATCGATATTTCCCATGAGTTTGTGAAACTCGTACCAGCAACCAAAATGAATAATGATAAATAAAACAAGTAAAGTCCAATTATTAATCAACAAACCTGCCAGCATCACCGCCACAAAAAGGACCGCAGTTAACGCTCTGGTTTTGAATGTCGCAATATTTAAAGCCATAATTTATAGATTATTTGTCTGAGGGACGGTTTTCTTAAATTGAAAAAATGCGTAAAGAAAAACTAACAATCCCATAATTCCAATATACCACGGAAAAGATTCATCCATTTTTTCTTTTGTCAATTCATGCTTCACGGATAACGTATAAATTCCAATCACTGAAACCGTATTATTTATAAAATGTAAAAACATATTTAGCTTAATATCTTTTCCCCAATAATAAATATAGCCCAACGCTATCCCCAAGAAAAATCTTGGTAAAAATCCATAATAAGATCCGTGAATCGCACTGAAAATAATCGAACTTACAATGATGGCTACATGTGGATTTTTAAACCATTTGACAAAAACGGATTGCAAAGAACCACGGAAATACAACTCTTCCAAAAAAGCGGGCAAGGCCGCCACCAATAAAATAGAAACAATCAAATCCCCGATTCCATGCATCTGCATCAAAGCAAATACTTCTTTATAATATGCATCTTCTAAACCTTGAAAATACGTCGCCCAATTTTTTGGAATGGGAATCCATTGATTGATATCGCCCATCAATCCCGTAACAGCAAAGGAACAAACGACAATCAGCACCAACCATTGCCAAGTTTTGACAGAAGATTTTGCATTTAGATGAAAATATTCGACGGGTTTCTTTTTGATATTCGCCGTTAAAATCAGTGCTGGAAATAAGAACATACAGATCGTACTCAAAGTTTGAGCAAGTCTCGCAGCATTCGCATATTTCGGATCAAACATGGCAGTTCCCACATTGACAAAAGAAACACCTTTTACCAAGAAAGGAATAATCGCTATAAAAGTGCCTAAAATCAAACACGCAATAGTCGTCCCAAATAAAATTCCAAATTGTCCCGCAGGTGTATAAATCTCCCCATTCTTTGGAATTCCCGATGGAGATTTTTCGGGAGAAAGATCATTTATTTCCATATATTTTTTTGGTCTTAACTTTGCTGCGAAGATACGGTTTGAATATTTGAATATTTTACCGCTCGTCAATTTAGTATTTATAGCTATGGTCAAGATTGGAAAAATAGAATTACCAGCATTTCCTTTGTTATTAGCGCCAATGGAAGACGTGAGCGATCCGCCTTTTCGTGCCGTGTGCAAGGACAACGGAACTGATCTGATGTATACAGAATTTATCAGCAGCGAGGGTCTGATTAGAGACGCGATCAAAAGTCGTCAAAAATTGGACATATTTGAGGAAGAGCGTCCTGTCGGCATTCAGATATTTGGTGGCGATGAGGAAGCGATGGCGATGAGTGCGCAGATTGTTTCTACGGTCAATCCTGATTTGGTGGATATCAATTTCGGATGTCCCGTCAAAAAAGTCGTTTCCAAAGGTGCAGGCGCTGGCGTATTAAAAGATATTGACCTGATGGTGCGCCTTACAGAAGCGGTTGTACGAGGAACGAATCTACCAGTTACGGTCAAAACGCGTCTTGGCTGGGACCATGACTCCTTAAATATATTGGAAGTAGCTGAGCGATTGCAAGATGTCGGGATTCAAGCCTTATCCATCCACGGTCGTACAAGAGCGCAGATGTACAAAGGTCATGCAGACTGGACATTGATCGGTAAAGTGAAAGAAAATCCAAGAATTAAAATTCCCATTTTTGGAAATGGAGATATCGACAGTCCAGAAAAAGCGGTAGAATATAAAAATCGATACGGTGTTGATGGATTAATGATCGGTCGCGCCGCCATTGGTTATCCTTGGATTTTTAGGGAAATAAAACATTTTGAAAAAACAGGAGAATATTTAGCACCTCCAACGATCCAAGAAAGAATTGATGTCATTAAAAAGCATTTGACGCAATCTATGAAGTGGAAGGGCGACACTTTGGGGATTTTGGAAATGCGTCGACATTATGCCAATTATTTGAAAGGTTTTCCATCCGTAAAAGAATTTAGAAATATTCTCGTCAATCTCAAAACCTATCCTGAGATCGAAGAAGTTTTGGATAAAATGATTGTTCGATATGATGGCTTTATTCCTGATCGAATTATGGCATCTTATCCAGAAGGCAACGAACCTAGTTGCTCTATCTAAAAAATACAAAAGGTTGATAATTAAATTATCAACCTTTTTATTTCTTTTCAATCGTCCCCGTATAAGAAATTGGGGTACGCGTATTACTCACAATCTGCACAGTTGCATAACCTGAAGTTCCCACATTCATCCAAATTTGTTGCACATCATTCACCGTTGCAAACATGCCGAGGTCTTTGGGCACAATATGTATTTGATACATACTTTTTTTCTTATTGGGCTGGATATCGTATTTATACCTCGTTGTAGTAAACTTTACACCTCCATCTGAAGGATTTAGAGGAGCGGAAAAACTTCGCCCAAAATAGGGCAACCATCCAATAATAGAGTCAGACTTTACAGTTAGCGTATAATTATAATTTAGTATAACATTTCCGCCAGCCATAGGATTGGCATTACGTGCATGAAATACAAAATTTGTATCCAAAATCATTTTTGTAATAGAATCTATCTCGGCTACTTTAGTAACTTGATTCTTGGCAGAATTACATGAAAATATGAGCATAATCATACTGAAAAATACAATTAGCTGGCGCATAACCTTCCAATTTTAACTATGAATTTACTAATATTCCTCTATTTTTAAAAATTATTATAAAATTTTAGTACATGATAAAAGGTTTGAGTAAAGGAAGTATTGTTATTGCACTTTTGTTTAATTTTCATATTATTCAAGCTCAATCAAATCAACATAGATTATTACTAGGAATTTCAAAAGTGGATCACAAATTGGTATTAATGGATGCCAAGACTTACCAAGTTTTAAATAAAGTCGATATTGGCGAAGATCCGCATGAGGTTACAGTTTCTAGTGATGGCAAAACAGCTTATGTTTCCAATACAGGATTTGGAAGTTTGCATGAAATAAATGTAATTGATTTAGTGCATCAAAAAGCAATTAAAAATATTGACACACGTCCACTTTGGGGACCACATGGACTTTCTTATACTAATAATGAATTGTGGTTTACTGCTCAAGGCTCTAAAGCTATTGGTAGATATAATCCTCAAACAGATAGTTTGGATTGGAGTATGGGAACTGGGCAAAACGTTACGCATTTATTATATGTAAAAAAAGATGCAAAGCAAATCTATGCTACAAATGTGGAGTCAGGAACTGTCAGCATTTTGGAAGAGAAACTAGTACAGCCGATGATCCCGCCAACTGGCAAATTACCTCCAAATGCTAAACCAAGATTAGATTGGGATCAAACATTGATACCTGTTGGTGTCGGTGCAGAAGGCTTTGCTGTTACACCTGATGAAAATGAACTATGGACTATAAAACCAGACGGAACCATTGCAATTATCAATTTATCCGAAAAAAAATTGGAACAAACAATCAATTCTAAAGTTCTTGGCTTACATAGAATTGGGTTTTCAAATAATGGAAAACTTGCGATTATTGTTAGTGTGAGGACGGGAGATCTTTTGGTTTATGATGTTGCTAAACGACAAGAAATCAAGCGCCTTAACATTGGTCAAGGCGCAGGTATTATGGTTGACGAGAAAGAAAATATTGCTTATATCTCTTGCACTCCTAATAACTATACAATTGTTTTTGATCTAAATAAATTAAAAGTTATTCAAAAACTAAAATACGGTGGTCGTCCAGATGGTATAACTATTGCTGAATGGAAGGATTAAACATTTATAACTTGGGTTCATTATAGATTCCGAACTCCGCAATTGAAGGAGTACTATTATATTCATTTATCTTCATACGTACTTTATCGCCTTTTGTATTGGGGAAACGGATAAGTTTGGTTTTCTGTTTATTATTACCATCTATAAGTTTTTTCCATTGCCCATGAGTATAAATTTCCAATGTATAATTTGTAATCTTTGGCTCGCCACCTTCAGTAATAACAATGGTATTAAAAGAAATATCTTTTCCTAATACAACTTCATACCATGGATTCTTAATTTCTGGATTAGATTCCCATGAAGTATTAAACTTATCATCATTTCCAAAATCCATAATATTCATATCATCACTCCAACTACTTTCTGCAAATTTGTCCTTAGCTAAATTGCGCGAAATTATTGGAGCATCTTGTTTTGGTAAAGCTTGATATTTTTTATCATCTTGCCATAATTCACCCATTTTTTGTAATGCATCTAATGCATTTTTATCGATAAGACCCTCTTTATTAGGTGCAACATTTAAAAGAAAATTACAATATGCATTGTTAAATGGAACCAAATTATCCTTGATAAGAAATTCTGGAGATTTTAAGGTTGAACTCGGAAATGTCGTTTTCCAAAACCAGTTTTCTTGTAAAGGCAAACAAGACAAAGCGGGCAACTTATTCGTCTCTTTAGAAATCATTTGACCAGCATTTTGTTCGTAAGATTTTATATCCGAGTAAAACAACGCACCCGCTGGATATTTGGCGGAATTGAGATCCATTACTAAACAATTAGGTTGCCATTTTTTTACCCAATTATAAATTTCTTGAAAAGATATATCGTCATAACTAATTCTAGACCAAGGAGCATCCCAACCATCAAATATAAGCGCATCTATTGTTCCATAGTTTGTTAATAATTCCTTCAATTGAGCCTTGATAAATACTATGCTTTGCTTGTTAATATTATTTGGACGTATCCGATGATGTGTATCCAATATGGAATAATATAAAGATACTTTCAGTCCATTTTTTCTAAAGGCATTGACATATTCTTTAACTACATCTTTTTTGAACGAACTATTCATGACACTATAGTTCGTTGTTTTTGTATCCCATATACAGAATCCACTATGATGCTTTGTAGTTAAGCATCCATAAGTCATATGCGCAGACTTGGCAGCTTTTGCCCACTGATCACAGTCTAACTTAGTAGGATTAAATGTAGCGGCTGGCATGTCAGGATCTGGCCAATCTTGATTTGCATAAGTTGGAATATTAAAATGAATAAACATGCCAAACTTTAAATCAATAAATGCTTGTTGTAGTTCCTGCAAGGATTTCTTTTCTGGACTATTATAAACTTTTTGAGCATTCATATTTAAAAATGTCAAAAACAAACAAAGGCATAAAATAATCTTTCTCATTTATAATTTGCTTTTGGTAAAACTATAGTATTGTATTTAAAACTAATTGTTAATGACAATTACAATTTACTTTCTCTTTTATATAAAGAACAAAATACCAACAAAATTAATCCCGGAGCCAAAATCAAACCAAGTCCATAACATTTGCCCATCCAAGCGCCCAGTAAACAACCAATCAAAAATCCTGAAATGGTTACCATTTGTTTTTTCAAACTATTCCAGCCATCTATACGAAATTGCCCACCTTTTAATACATTACTCAAGTCCAGTGATGCTTGCGTAACATTTCCTGTCATCATGGTAGTAGGACCATGCGTTTCTTTTGCAAACATCTTTCCAAATGCATTTTGAAATCCTAGCCCAACTACTGTGATCATCACCGAAGTGTACATACATAATTGCGATTCCAAATTCGAAAAATGTGGGAGTAAAAAGCCCAATACGCCAGCAAGTATTAGCAAACAGCTTTCTATCAATAACATATTATATCTGTTAGAAAGTCTTCCTGCAAGTCTTCCCCCTATCATTACCGTAACTATAAATATGGGAAAAGAAATTAATTTTACCCATGAGCCTTCACCAGATCCAGAGGCCACCTGAGCTGCAAATACAACAAAATTGCCTGTCACATGTGCGGAAAAGATACCCTCCCCAGCTACAAATGTTAAAGTATCACAATAACCACCGATTACAGCTAGTAAAAAGGTGAGACAACTGATTGTTTTTACTGAATTTTCAAATACCATAGTCTTGATTTTTACTAATAATGTGTTCTAAAATAACTTGATCAAATGAATAGGTCCCCGCACCTAAAACTAATAAAAAAAGCAACGACAGTGTATACATATAAGGAACATCTCGTATTTCAATATTATCATGGCGATGCACTACAAAATATCCAATTGCTGTAACTCCAATCGTTGGCAATACCACTAAACGAGTGCCTAAACCCATCATCATTAAAAATGGAACAACCGTATCCGAAAATGTAGCTATCAGCCCATTTAACTTATCAGGCAATCCGAGCGGATTTGGAACATGCTCTTTTTGCCCATTTTCTACTCTAAATTTTTTCATGCCATGTACCCGAAATAACTCTAGCGCTAATAAAAATCGAAAGATTAAAACTGCAAGGTTATTTTTTATATTTCCTAAATCAGAGCTCAGGACAAAGTGAATGATTGAATTCATTATTTAAAATTTAGAAGGCAAAACAAGAACAACCCAATGCACCCCAAAAAGCGGTATAATTATTTACCGGCACTTCACTTTTACGTGCTTTATCATGCGCATGACCATGTACATTACAAGCACCAGCACAACAATGTAACATCGAAAAATCTACAACATCTTGACCGCTGTTTTTTGTTTTGGCTTTATAACTCGACAAACTATAATTTCCTTTTCCTTCATTATAAAAGCCATTGAAAGATTTGGTTGGCGACCAATCAGGTAAAATTGGAATGGTAGGTGGAGCATAGTTTGAAAATTTATCTTTTGCATACACAATCTTTCCTCCAACGATCGTCATTTCGGATTCAATATGTTTGATAGCTTCATCTTCTACGGTAAAATAATCACTATCCAAAACCGCCAAATCTGCAAACTGTCCGACTTTTATAGAACCTTTTTTATCTGTTTCTGTTGAGAACCATGCGCCTCCTTTAGTATATAATTCTAGTGCAGTTTCACGACCTACCGTTGTGTCAGGACTATACAATTGCATTCCTCCAACCGTCTTCCCCGTTGCCAACCAATACAGACCGAGCCAAGGATTGTAACTACTTACACGCGTTGCATCTGTACCAGCACCGATCGGAACTTCCATTTCTAAGATTTTCTTAACTGGTGGCGTTTGTGTCGCAGCATTAGCACCGTACCTATCAGTAAAATACTCTCCTTGAAAAGCCATTCTATCTTGCACCGCAATACCACCGCCTAAGGCTTTGACTCGTTCTATATTGCGCTCGTCAATTGTCTCGGCATGATCAAAAATCCAATGCAAACCATCAAATGGAATTTCTCTATTGACTTTTTCAAATACATCCAAAAAACGTGTAATACTTTCATTATACGTAGCATGTATTCTAAATGGCCAACGTTTTTCCACTAATTTAAGAACAACTTTTTCTAGTTCATCTTCCATCTTTTCTGGCAAATCTGGACGAGGTTCCATGAAGTTTTCAAAATCAGCTGCGGAAAATACCAACATTTCACCCGCTCCATTGTGACGATACATATCATCTCCTTGATGCAATTCCACACTATTAGTCCAATGTTCAAAATCTTCAAATTCGTGTTTTGGACGTTGTGTAAATAAATTATACGCGATACGAATCGTCAATTGATTTTGTTCATTTAATAAACGTACCACTTCATAGTCTTCTGGAAAATTTTGAGACCCGCCACCAGCATCTATCACACTCGTTATACCAAATCTATTGAGTTCTGTCATAAAATGACGTGTAGAATTTATTTGATAGTCTAGTGATAGTTTGGGGCCCTTTCCTAAAGTTGAATACAAAATCATGGCACTAGGTGTAGCTAAAATCAAACCAGTAGGATTACCATTCGCATCTTTTTGAATCGTACCACCTGGAGGTGCTGGTGCATCTTTAGTATACCCAACAGCATTTAAGGCTGCTCTATTTAAAAATGCGCGATCATACAAATGCATAATAAAAACAGGCGTTTCTGGAGCAATCGCATTGATTTCATCCAATGTAGGCATTCTTTTTTCTGCAAATTGATATTCCGTCCAGCCACCAATCACTCTTACCCATTGAGGAGAAGGTGTTTTGTCTACTTGAACTTTTAACATACGTAATGCATCTGCCAAAGAAGGAACTCCATCCCAACGTAATTCCAAATTATAATTGAGGCCTCCACGAATTAGGTGCGTATGTGAATCGTTGATACCAGGAATAACGCGTTTTTGAAGAAGATCAATTTTGCGTGTGGTAGTATCTCCATATTTATTCAAAATATCAGCATCATTACCCACAGCAAGGAATTTACCATCTTGAATAGCTACTGCAGATGCATTTGGATTTTGTGCATCTACAGTAGAAATTTTTCCATTAAATAAAATTAGATCAGCCATTTAGGAAAAATTTTAGTTGTTAATAGAAGCAATTGCACTTTGAATTCCATTTCCTGCAACTGTGAAAAATGCTGGCCCTGCCAATAAATACACCGTTTTCAATGGTTTTAATTTTGCCAAATTATTGTCCTTCAAATATTCCTCAGTACGGTATCCTTTTACAATACCTTTTACAATATTACCTGCTACTTCGGCTGTTGGAGAGTCAATACCTGCATCTTTCAAATCACTACCAAATGCGAAGTTTGTCACACCTAATTTCACCGCTTCTCTAGCGGCAACTTCACCTATATCAGTCATGATACCTGCATTAAATTGATTACGATCACCTAGTCCAATAATCAAATATTTTTTTGCTTTTAAACTAGAACCTTTAGGTGCATCTATTAATATAGTTTCGTATCGGCGACCTACAAAACGACCAGATTTACGTAGTTCTGTAAACTTGCCATTCATCGCTTTATCTAAATGTACTAAACCATTGAATTCCGCAGGCAAGGCTGGTGGAGCATTAAAAATATCCCCTTCCGTATATTCAAAGGCACAGACAACTTGCAAATCTGTCACTGTTGCGGAAGGCCCTTGTACTAAACCAATCATAGAAACACCATCCACATTACCCCAATTTTTGCTAGTTCCTGCTGGTGTTAATTTTTGTTTCGGATCAATCTGATTGATTCCTGTTGATTGTGCAAATATTTGTTGCTGAATGGGTGCAATGCCTGCAATCAAAAAGCCACTTATTATAGTTGCTTTTTTCCATAATTTACTCAAACTTGTCATTTTCATTTTATTATTATTTTAGAATTTGAAAGAAAGGCGAGTATTGATAAACAAACCATTTTTATGATTTGGTATCACATCGTCAATATAGTTACCTGTTTTAAAATATTGAACACCCATATTTAGGGCAATTTTATTTGTCATTGTATAGGTCGCACTTGCTAAATAAGCCGTACCTATATATCGTTTTTTTGAATCTACTAAGTTTAGATTCAACGTTCCACTTGGTCTGTAAATACCGTCACCTAAAGAATAGCGCCAGTTAAATACCACGTCACCTTGTAACATCAATTTAGCAATGGGACTATAACTCGCATATGGATGAATATCTATCAAATTGACAGGACCAATTTGCGGATTAAATCCAAAATATCCGCCTTTTGGATAAATGGGATTAAAGGTTTGTAACTTGCCATCACCAGCATGAGAATCGCCCGAGATATAGTCGTTGCGTATACTGATTGATGGACTTCCTTTTATTTGATCAAAATTATATCCAAACTCCGCAGCACCTGTCCACGCACTAATTTTTCCTTTTCCAAAATGCCCAAATTGATAAGCGCCTTCGAAATTATAAATAAAACCACCGCCATATTTATAGTATCTAGCACCTACAGTTTGGCGTCTTTCATTCGCTACGCCTTCTACAAATACGGAATTATCTCTGCGAATGCCAATGTAATAAAATTCTACATTTCCACTTTTGGGAATAATCCAATTGCCGTACAGTCCCCATAAATTGGCCTGCTTGCTGGATTTATTATCTAGTGCGCCTGTATTAATCGTATCCGCAGCCATTACGAATGCATCTACTCTTAATTGTGGAGAAAAATAAGCCAATTTTATACCATCGAAATACAATCTCAAATTGGGACCTTCTCTCACAGAAATCAGTCGACCACTTCCATAGTCCAATTCTTGTCGACCAATCCGACCAGTGAGCGTTTTTTTATTTTTATCAATAAACTTATAGTCCAAAAATAAATTCTGAACATTAAATTTATCTTCATCAATCATACGCGCACCATTCTTTCGACCACTCTCCCAGGCACTTCGTATTTGCCCAAATACACGCCATCGATTATTCAAATGCCAATCACCATAGAAATCGTAACGTTGTAATAAAAATGGATTAGTCCCAATGCCGAGTCTTCCCCAATCTTCATTATCAAAATATACAAATTCCGCACGCGCCTCTCCACCTAGAGATAAGTAAGATTGCTTTCCCGTCGGGATATATTTCAAACTATGATAAAATGTTTTAGAAGAGTCTTTCCAAGTGGAATAATCTTCATCAAAACGCATCAATTTAAAACTTTGAGCATGGGATTTTTCCATCATTAAAAATCCCAAACCCCCAAAGAAGAAAGTAATTATATAGTGTAATAAATGTTTCGCCATTTTTATTTACACTATAATTAGTGAGCTAACATTTCGTGTGCATATTGTACTCCGATGCCATAAGCTCCGCCATATTTTTTCATTAAATCGGTAACGGCAGCATAGGTTTCTTGTCGTGCCCAATCTCTTTGCAGTTCTAATACATATTGTACCGACGTCATTGGTTTCACTCCTGCATGTACCATGCGTTGTACTGCACGCTCGTGTGCCTCTGGTGTTACATCACCACAAGCATCTGTAATGACAAATACATCATACCCCTCGTGCAAGGCAGATAAAGCAGGGCCAACTATACACACACTGGTCCATAGTCCTGCTAATACTATTTTCTTTTTTCCTTTTGCTGTGATTGCTTTATAGGCATTTGCATCTTCCCAAGTATTCATCGTAGTACGATCTAAATAACCGGAAGTTGCTTGCGGATAAAAGGTTTCAATCTCAGGAAACACTGGTCCAGAAAATGATTTTTCGGCTACTGTAGTTACGATAGTTGGTACATTAAAAATCTTAGAACCACCTGCAATCAATGCAGTGTTGGTACGTAATTCGTTGAAAGCAATGCTTTTGGTTGCAAATCCCATTTGACCTTCGAAATCAATCAATACCAATGTATGATTATCGGGGGCTAATAAATCTGGAGACGGTTTCATTTTGAATAAATTATAGTTATTAAGTAGTTAAATTTTTAATTTGGTTATCATATCATCGGTCAAACTATCCGAATAAGTGCCGTAAGCATTTACCAAAATACCTCTATCGCCCGTGTTGGAAGAAATGCCATAAATAATTTCTTCTTCTTCTGGATCTGAATCATCTTCAAATCTAAAAACATGGTCAATTTCAAATGCCGTTGGATAAATTTTAGAACCCTCTAGCACAATACAATCATTATTTAAATCAAAATTTTGAGTGTACCCTTTTGCTTGCAACCATTCAATTGCATCCAATCCATTATCAAAGACGAATTCAGTTCGCATAATTTTTAATTTAAATATATTGTTGCTACAATAATTGTAGCAACAAATGTATGAATATTTATTTCAGAATGCAAAATTATTCTTCAATAAATGCCAAAAGATCTTTGTTAATTGTTGGAGCTTCGGTGGTTGGCATACCGTGAGGGAATCCTGGATAAGTTATTAATTTACCATTTTTCAAAAGTTTAGCAGATTTTACGCCTGCATTTTCAAAAGGAACAATTTGGTCGTCTTCACCATGCAGTACGAGCACAGGGATTTCCACAGCTTTCAAATCCTCCCGAAAATCTGTTTCAGAGAAAGCTTTGATACCTTCATAATGCGCTACAATACCGCCCATCATTCCTTGTCTCCACCAATTACGTTGTATACCTTCTTTCACATCTGCCCCTTCTCTATTATAACCATAGAAGGGAATAGTTAAGTCAATATAAAATTGGTTTCTGTTGTGTAATGTTTGGTCTCTGATATTATCAAAAACTTCCAGAGGCACACCATCTAGATTTGTTTCATTTTTTACCATAATCGGGGGAACAGCACTAATCAAAACTGCTTTTTTTGCGCGACCATTGGCATATTTATTTACATAACGAATGACTTCACCGCCACCAGTAGAGTGTCCGATATGAACGACATCATTCAAACCTAAATAATCCACTAACTCAGCCGCATCAGCCGCATATTGCTCGATATTATGCCCGTAGATATTTTGGCTAGAGCGACCGTGGCCTCTTCTGTCATGCGCAATGACTCTATAACCCTTTTGTAAAAAAAAGATGACTTGTGCATCCCAATCGTCAGAGGATAGTGGCCATCCGTGATGAAACATTAGGACAGGGCCTTCACCTTGATCTTTGTAAAAAATTTCTGTACCGTCTTTTAATTTGAGTGTACTCATTTTGATTGAATTTTAAATATTAATAAATAAGAAATTTTAGTTTAACATTTACGCATTGGAATTTTCTTTTAATAATTCTAACAGATCCTCCGCTCCTCCATTGAATTTTTGATTATTTATATAAAAAGAAGGCGTACCATTCACGCCACTGCGTACCCCGCTTTCAAAGTCATTATCAACCTTATCATTGACCTTATCAGATTGAATATCTTTTTCAAATTGAACCATATCCAAATTTAATTTAGTGGCTAATTGAAGTAAAAATTCAGAGCTCAATACATCTTGATTTTCATAAATAGCGTCGTGCATTTCCCAAAATTTACCTTGTAGATTTGCCGCTTCAGCAGCAAGTGCAGCAGGCCGCGCCATTGGATGCATTTCAGAAAGTGGAAAATTTCTAAAAACAAACGTTATGGCATCACCATATTCTTTTAATATTTTTTTTAAAATGGGATAAGCCGCACCACAATAAGGACATTGATAGTCTCCATACTCCACAATGACTAAATTAGAGCCATTGTTACCTATCAAATGATCTCCTTGATTTACTGCTGGTTTTAGTTGCATAGTTATTTATTTTTGAGATTTTCTAACGCATTTAAAATGCCATCTGCTCCTGGGTTAATTGCATCTGGAGAAAGATAATTCCAAGCAATAATCCCATTTTTGTCTATAACAAATAATGCTCTTTCACATTCTCCTTCTTTTTCATTATAAACACCATAAGCTTTTGAGACTGCGCCCTTCTCTTCAAAATCTGCTAGCAATGGGAAATGCAAATTTCTAGACTGAGTAAATGCCATATGACACCATTTACTATCTACAGATATACCCAATAATTGCGCATTATATTCTTTAAATAGTTTCAGCATTTCATTGTATAATGCCATCTCATCGCTACACACTGGACTCCAATCTGCGGGATAAAATGCAAGAATAACATTTTGCCCTCTTAACTCAGATAAAGTAATTTGTTGATCTGGAGTCGCGTACAATGTAAAATCTGGAGCTACTGAATTTATTTCTAACATAGAGGACAAGGTTTTAAGATGATAATAAACAATAATCAAATTCCGAACCTAAGATTATCCAATTGAATTTCAATAGATTATGAAGAAATGAGCAATTATAAAATTACGATATTTCGTAAATTTATACAAACTATGACGTAGGTAATAATACTGTTTATTTATATCCCGATTTTATACCCAGCTTTTTAATTTTAGTATATAAAGTTTGTGCAGTGATTTTCAATAAAGATGCAGCACCATTAATGCCAGAAACTCGACCTTCTGTCTGCTGCAAAGCCTTTAAAATATGGTCACGTTCTACATCTTCTAAACTATTCAATGGAACCTGAGTAACGTTATCTATAGTTTCATTTTTTGGAAGAGTAAATTCAGTAATGGATTTGCCTGAATACAAAACAAAATAGCGCTCAATTAAATGCTCTAACTCCCGAATATTTCCTGGCCAATGATAGTCAATCAATTTTTGAATTGCATTATTGGAGATGGCTGGTGCAGGCAATTGAAAACCATGAGAAAATTTTTCTAAAAAATGGGCCACTAATAAAGGAATATCGTCTTTTCGTTCTCTTAGCGGTGGCAATTCTATAGGAAAAACATGTAATCTATAATATAAATCAAGTCGAAAACGACCCGCTGCAACTTCTATTTCCAAATCACGATTTGTAGCAGCAATTACACGAACATCAATCGGAATTATCTTACTACCTCCCACTCTTTCGATTTCATTTTCTTGTAAAACACGCAGCAATTTTACTTGTGCATCCAACGACAATTCGCCAATTTCATCCAGAAATATAGTTGATTGATGAGCTTGTTCAAATTTACCCAAACGCCTTTGCATCGCACCTGTAAATGCTCCGCGCTCATGCCCAAACAGCTCCGACTCAACTAGATTTTGGGGTAATGCACCACAGTTTACAGTTACCAAACTATGGTTTTTTCGTTTGGAAACATCATGAATCATTTTCGCGATACGCTCTTTACCAGTGCCACTGTCACCAGTTATTAATACAGAGGAATTGGTTGGTGCAACCAACTGAACTTTATTCAAAACATCTAATAATTTCGGAGCACGGCCAATTATTTGATCTGTAGAAACGGAAATTAATGTTTGCTTTCGTTGATTCAATTCTTTTTCTACTTCTAGTCGATTTTGTGCAATTTCCAACATCAACAAAAGATTTTTCTCTCGGAAAGGTTTCACTAAAAATCCAAAAGGGCGCGTTAGCTTCGCCAACTCAAAAGTTTGTTGATTCGTATTTGCAGAAATATAAATAAATGGAATCTGTAATAGTTGTAAATCCTTCGCCAAATCTATGCCCGTCTCCGGACTAAGCAACATGATATCTAACAACACCCAATCTGGACGTTCAATAGCCAATGCATTTTTAGCTTGCATATAAGACGCCGCGATTGCCAATACACTATAACCAGCGGCTTCCACCATCATACGCAAATCATTAGCAACTATAAATTCATCTTCTACTATTAAAATTGTTTGCGTATTTTTTTTCATAATTTATTTCATTTATAGTTCTGTACTACGATAATTTACTTTAAAATTCACACGGAGCAAAACACCGTCATGTTTATTTTCAACATTTAATTCTCCTCCTAATTGCCCGGCTAATCCGTGCATCAAATTCATCCCAAGTGTACTATTATAGTTTATATTATCCGCCATACCAATTCCGTTATCTTGTACAGATAATAGATATTGTTTCTCTGAAAGTGACTGTAAAGAAATTTCAATGATACCTGTGGTTTTATTAGGAAAAGCATATTTCACAGCGTTACTAACCGCTTCATTCAAAATCAAACCAAGTGGAACCGCCTGGACCACATCTAGCAAAAGATGTTGGCAATGCAGATCAAACCGGATATTTATATGGTCGTCAAAAGTGGTTTTTAAATGAGCAACAAGTTCTTTTATATAGGAGCAGATTTCTACTTGCCCCAATTTTTCATCTTGATACAATAGTTGATGTATCAAAGATATAGCATACATACGCTGTTGACTGCTTTTAATTGCAGCAATAGCTTCTGCATCTTTCAAAAAATTAAGTTGACTATTCAAAAGACTAATTACAATTTGTAAATTATTTTTTACCCTATGATGCACTTCTTTCAACAACCATTCTTTTTCCTTAATAAATGTAGACAATTGCAGATTTCGCTCATTTATTTCTGCTTGCTTTTGCTCCAATACTATATTTGATTTCAATTTGTTGCGGTATAACAAAAACAAAAGCGCAGACAAAAGAAGAAAGACAAATAAACTGATTAGAAAGATATTTTTCTGATTTTTTTCTTGATTAAGTAGTGCATTATTTAATTGATTTTTCTGCATAAGAAATTGAATATCTTGATCTAGACGATCATGTTCAGACTGAACTTCCAACTGATCAAATTCACGTACTTTATTAATATTAAATGCAGAATCTGAAGCTAATTTGAAATTTTTATAGTGTTCTAATGCACCTTTAAAATTTCCAAATGCAGAATCATATTTATAAGAAAAAAATTCAAATTGCTTATTGTTAGAAACTGAAAACGGCAACTTATTCATCAATGATTTTGCCATATTCAAATAAGAATTTACCAAACTATACTGATTACTTTCTTGCAAATAATTAATAGAAATCAATGTTCCATAAAGTTTATTCGTACTAGAGACTGCATTGGCAGGAAGCAAATGTTGTACTTTTAGAAAGTAGTAATTTGCATTTGAAAAATCTTTTAATCCAACTAATATCTTGAAATAAAAGCAAGCATTATGAAATACATCTAACGTATCCTTTAGCGGCTCAAGCTTACTAGTAACATTTAATAATTGTAGTGCTTTTCTAAATTCATTTTTCTTATATAATCCATCCGTAATATTGTTTTGAAGTAAAATAATTGCAACAGTATCTTTATCAATTTTGGCAATACGCAATCCTTTATTAAAATAATCCATCGCTTGATTATAATAACCAATATTAAAATAAATCAAACCCAAGCGATTATAAATAGTAGCCATCAACGGCCCTTCATCTTTTTGCTCTTCACCAATACGCGCAGCTAATAAATTGAATTTTAGAGACGCTCCAAATTGATTCATCAAGTTGTAAGCTTGTCCGTATAGACTGTAAACACCTTGCAATCGCTTATAATTAACCTTTTTATATAAATCCAAACTATAATCCAAAACATGAATCGCACTATCAGATGCTCCATTTAAAATATATAAATCAGCCACAAACTGCGTAATAACAGCTTCGTCTAAAATAGCATTTGCCTCGTGGAAGAGTTGTGCCCCCTTTTTATACAAAGCAATTTTAGTGGATATTTCAGATTCATTATTGAATGTACCGCCATATTCAATGGTGGCTTTTGCTTGCTCTTCCAAACTTCCAGATTTTCTAAAACAAGCCATCGCAAGTTTGCTGTACATTCTTCCCTTCACACGATCTCCTTTCTCCCGGTAAGCTTCTGCCATCACCAGATAGCTATTCCCTATTCCGTTGAAAAAATTGCTGGCATTGCTGCGTTCTAATGCCTGTTGCGCTAGAGATAGCGCGGCACTTAAATCTGTATCATTATTCCCAGGCTTTATTATGTAATTGCGACTTTTATTGATTAACGCAAAAATTTGACTACTATCTTTTTGCGCAAATAAAGCCATTGGAATTATAGTAAGCAAGACTATAATAAATTGGATAGAACTATATTTTTTGACAAAATGCATAGGCAAAAATTAGGAAAATAAAAATACAAAAAGTACTATGTTTGTTTTTATAAACAAACATAGTACTCCTTCAGAAAATAATAAATACAAAAGTGTATTTATCTAATCTAAATGCGCACGGAGCATCCACGCCATTTTCTCATGTGTTTCCATCAACCCTGTTATATAGTCGCTACTACCTGCATCCTTCAAGGCATTAGCATAGCCATCTATATTTTCACGTAGATGAATTAAAATACTTTCATGATCAGACAATAATTCTTTAATATAACCTAACGAATCATTTTTTTCACGAGATTGTTCAGTTAAATGTGTTAATTCCAAATATTCTTTTAAGGTCGCTGGAGGGAAATGCCCTAAAGAACGAATGCGTTCTGCCACATCATCAATAATATCGGCCAATTGATTGTATTGCGCTTCAAAAAACAAATGCTTACTATGAAAATCTGAACCAGTAACACACCAATGCGCCTTACGCGTTTTCGTATATAATACAAATTCGTCTGCTAAAACTTTGCCTAAAGAAATAGCTACTTGTAATAAAAATTCTTGTTTAATTCCAATTTGAGCTTCCATAAAATGCTTTGGGTTATGTGAATAATTTTAAAAGATAGATCACTGATCCTACCTTTAATTAATAATCAATTTGAAAGCCAAATATTTACTTATTGATTATCAATAAAATAGCGAATTTACACTCATATTAAATTTACGATATTTCGTAATTTTACGATTATTGAATCGATTTATGCTGTAGTTTCGTAAAATAATAGTTCACTTATTTAATTCATACGAATCCCGCTCACGTTTTACAATTTATCGCAATGCCTACCAACGAACAATTCATTTCTCAATTACAACAGAAAGAGCAGCAACAAGAACATTTAATTTTATTGAGTGAAAAATTGGCAACTGCACGCAATAGAAAAGATTTGTGGAATGTAATTACGGCTCCACTACTTGCCTTTTTCCATGCAAAATTTTACACGCTTTGTTTGATTAATGAAGACGGAAAATCTCATGCCCCATTTTTATATAGTGATGAAAAGAACATCCTACAACGGACGGAAGAAAGCCCGATAATACATGGGGGATTGCCCATTGATGATGGTATATTTCAAGAGGCATTAAAAACAAAAAAGCCAACCATCTTCCACCTTAGAAAAGTGATGAAAAATACGAAAGTACCTCCCTACGTATATCATTGGTATAACAATGGCATTGAAGAAATGATGTTGGTAAGAATCGATATCGGTCAAGAAACTCGTGGCATGCTTTACCTATATGCATCTAAATTAAATTCTTTCCATAAAGAGCAATTTGAATTTTTAAAAAGTATCGCCAATTTTATAGGCATTTGCGTGAGCAACATTTTGGCAAATGAGAAAATAGAAATTCAACTAAATGCGATTCAACAACTAAAAAAGCAACTAGAAAAAGAAAACATTTTCTAAAGGAAGAACAACAATCTGACAAAAAATTTTCTGAAATGATTGGCAATTCTCCCGAAATACAAGAAGTGTATCAATTGATTTCACAAGTTGCTAAAGTTGATAGTACCGTTTTACTTTTAGGAGAAACTGGAACGGGGAAAGAAGTAGTTGCCAACGCAATACATAACACCTCAAACAGAAAAGATAAATTAATGGTCAAGGTAAATTGTGCAGCATTGCCAGAATCATTGATTGAAAGTGAATTATTTGGACATGAAAAAGGCAGTTTCACTGGTGCAATAGACCGAAGAATTGGCAAATTTGAATTAGCCAACAACGCAACTATATTTCTGGATGAGATTGGAGAATTACCCTTGCAATTACAAACTAAACTATTGCGCGTATTACAAGAAAAAGAAATCGAACGCATTGGCGGTAAGAAAACAATTCCTGTAAATGTGCGTATCATCGCAGCCACAAATAGAAATCTGGAAGCAGATGTAAAAGCAGGAAAATTCCGGAGTGATTTATATTATCGACTACATGTGTTCCCAATTCATTTACCCTCGTTGCAAGAAAGGCGAGAAGATATTGCAGCACTTGCGAATTATTTTTTACATAAATTTTCAAAATTGACGGGCAAAAAAGTAGAAAAATTTGCACCCAAAGCCATTAAAACACTGGAAAATTACAATTGGCCAGGCAACATTCGGGAATTGGAACATCTAATCGAACGAACTGTCTTATTAAGTAAAGATGTAGTAATTCAAGATATTGCCCTGCCTAATAGTATTCAACATAAACCAGAGAATGCGCTTGCCCTAGACCAAATTGTGACATTAGAGGCGATGGAAAAACAATACATATTGCAAATAGTAAATATTTGTAAGGGAAAAATATCTGGTGTCGGTGGCGCCGCAGAGAAATTGGGGATACCCTCTACTACCCTTATTTCCAAAATGCAAAAACTCGGAATCAAGAAAAAAATATTTAAGTAGATCACAACATCCGATTATTTAATTTTTAACATTTTCTGTAAAATTTCCGCATCTCGAAAATGATAATCTACAGAAATGGAGACCTTGCGCTCCGAATCACAGATAAACCTTCTCCAGAAGATTTTAAAATCATTCAGAAAAATTTAAAGAATCATAGATGAAAAAGAGTAGCCTTTTGTTAGGTTCTGCGTTATTATTGGCCTGTCAATATAGTTTTGCACAAAGCGAAAATAAAATTACAGGAAATATACAAACTGAATCTGATAAACCTTTATCCTTAGTAAACATTTCCATACCAAGTTTAAAAATAAGCGTATTAGCCGACAAAAACGGAAATTTTTCTATTCCCGTAAATGAGACATCAGATAAATTAACTATAATTTTTTCAAAACAAGGATTTATTACCCAAACTATAGAATGGGATCCACAAAAAAGAAATATACATATTACGCTTGTTGCCTACGATAAATTAATGGAGCCCGTCGAAGTCTTTGGCCGCCCTAATCATCAACCAGACAAGTTAGATGCATTGACAGCGATGCCATTAAAAGCAAATGAGCAAATTCAAAGTGTCTCAGTGATTTCTAATAGATTAATAAGAGAACAAGATAATCAAGACATCAGTGAAGCGCTACGTAATGTGGCTGGCGTAATTGAATTTTCTAATTTTGGTGGCATCGGCAATTCGTATACGATCAGAGGCATTAGAGGTATCAATACCTTGTTAAATGGGATTCAATTAGATAATGATAGTAGAGGCCATGGCGTACAGCCGGATATGGAAACAGTAGATAATATTCAAGTATTGAAAGGGATTTACTCCATGTCTCAAGGTCTTAGTAATTCACTTGGTTCTGTAGGTGGAGTGATTAATGCAGTAACCAAAACACCAAATTTCACAAATGCAGGATCCGTAGGAATCAGATATTCTAGTTGGAATAATGTACGTGGAGTATATGATATAGAAAAAACATTAAGCAACAAACTGGCTTTTCGTATTGATGGAGCGATGCAAGCTGGGAATGGTTACAGAGCAACTACTAAAAATGATCGCTTTGTAATAAACCCATCGTTTTTATGGAAGATTGATGATAAAACTTCCTTAATTGGAGAATTTCATTACCAACATGACTCTCGAACACCAGATCGAGGCACAATCAATCTTGCAGCGGATAGTGTCAATGGATTATGGAATATGCCTAATAATAAATTCCTAGGATTCTCTTCAGATCATAACTTAACGAATAGTAAATTTTGGGGATTAAGATTGACAAGAAATTTAAATAAAAATTTAGATTTAAAAATTAACTATTATGGATCAACATTTAATCAAGATTTCAACTCCGCTATAGCAGAATTAGATAGTAGTGCATTTAAAGCTACAGGCGAAAGGAATGTACGCTATAGATATTTAAATCATGTAACGGAAAATGATAAAAGCACAGTTATTAATGTTGCATTGATTGGTCATGATATATATACAGGAAAAATAAAACACACATTTCAAGCTGGTTATGATTTCAGACAAAGATCTTGGTACTCACAAGCCTTCAATTCAGCACCTATAGATACTATTAATATATATGAAAACTATACCAATACATTGAGTAATCAAAACCTAACATATACCGAAAATAAAGGTCGATATTACAATCGAAACTACGATGATTTTGGAATGTATGCACAGGATATGGTATTTTTTAATAAGTATGTCAGAGCGCTATTAGGAGTAAGATATAGTCATACCTCTAGTGTAGATAACAAAATAAATACTTATGGATCTGGTCATGGTA
This sequence comes from Rhizosphaericola mali, assembly GCF_004337365.2. Lineage (GTDB taxonomy): Bacteria > Bacteroidota > Bacteroidia > Chitinophagales > Chitinophagaceae > Rhizosphaericola > Rhizosphaericola mali. The sequence goes on from NZ_CP044016.1 coordinate 3,730,949, forward strand.
TAAATCCTTTATTCGGTTTATTCATTTCTCCTATAGAGCAATTGAATTTCTTTGGATCATATACCTCTGTTTCAGATATCTCAACTGCAGAATATGTTGATCAAAATGGAAATAAATTAGGTAATACAGTAACTCAACAATATGAATTCGGTCTAAAATCAAATTATTTTCATGATCGCTTGCGTTTCAATGCAACTTATTTTATAATGAATAATAATGATTTTGCCTACCAATTAACCAACACTAGTACAGGCAATGTATACTATAATCAAAGCGGTAGTTTAAAACGACATGGTATAGAAACAGAAATAACTGGTCATGTATTAAATAATCTAGAAGTATTACTCGGCTATACACATGTTGATGCCAAATATGAAGGGGTAAAATCCTATGTGGATGGTTCTACACCAATGGGTACTGCAAAAAATACAGCTAATGGATGGGCTAATTACCTCGTTACTAAAGGAGCATTAAAAGGCTTGACAGTTAGACTTGGCGTATATTATGTAGGTAGTAGACCTGTGGACGACTTCTCAAAATCTACAAGTGTAAATGTAACTACAGGCGGAGGCGAAATCCAAAAAATCACTCCTGGAGTTCGACCATTTAATTTAGATGCATATACTACTGTTAATGCACAATTGGCCTACAACTATAAGCAATATACATTCAGAGCTATCTTAAACAATATTGGTAATACTAAAGGATATATAGCCTACTATCCTCAAGCCTTCTTAAACCCAACAGATCCAAGAAACTTTGGATTGAGTGTGTATTATGCATTTTAAATAATATAAAAGACACATTAAAAAGGGTTGTTCAGAAATAGAACAACCCTTTTTAATGCATATATTCAATACTATGTTAAAATTTGGAGCATAGTATGAACTTATTTAAATATTATCTTTACATTTTGCTTTCAGTAAAATGAAAATAATGAAAATAATATTTACTACACTCTTAAGTATTTCTACATTTATAGCTTGTAAATCAAGTCCCAATTCAACTAATACTCGTGATTCTACTCAACTAAAAGAAAATAACAATATCGTTTCACAAAAAGATTCGGGGCTCACATATTTAATACAAGTGCCAAGTATAAAGGCGGATAAATTTCCAATTATTATACTAATGCACGGCTTTGGAAGTAATGAACAAGATTTATTCGAATTGAAATCAGTATTTCCAGAGAATTTTATAGTTGTATCTCCAAGAGCTCCGATTACCTTACAAGATGGCGCATATGAATGGTATTCTAATAGAGATAGCGCAGGTGTACAAATACCCAACGGCGAGGAACTCAGCATAAGCGAGACTAAAGTCCTCGATTTAATACATAATCTAGAAAACAAATATCCTATTGATACAACTAAAATATATTTAGGTGGATTTAGTCAAGGCGCCAATATGAGTTATGCATTAGGATTAACAGATCCTAACGAAATTCATGGAATCTCTATTTTTAGTGGAAAAATATTAAGTCCTGTATTTAAAAATATACAAAAAACAGTAAAATTGAAAGATTTGAAAATATTTGTAGGCCACGGAAATGCTGACGACAGAATTCCTTATGAACAAGCAGTAAAAAGTGTAGATTATTTAAAATCGAAAGGGATTAAAGTAGACTTTCATACTTATAATGAAATGCACCATCAAATATCTGAACAAGAACTGAAAGATTTTCAAAATTGGCTCAAAACGAATTAAAACAAAAAAGCCTAAGGAATTATCCTTAGGCTTTTTAATAATATAAAAATAATCAATTAGATTAACTTTTCAACTTGTACATAGTTTAATTCAACAGGAGTAGAACGCCCAAAGATTTTTACAGTTACTTTCAAACGTTTCTTTTCATCATTAACCTCTTCAATTACACCATTAAAGTCATTGAATGGTCCTTCAATAATTTTAATAGTTTCCCCAACTATGAATGGTTCGCTCATGGTAACATCCTGATCATTCATTTCGTCTACATTACCTAACATCTTGTTTACCTCACTTCTACGCAAAGAAACAATATTTCCTTTACTACCTTTACCATCTGTAAGGAAATGCATCACATTAGTTGTATTACTAATATAGGAGATAATTGCATCTGAAAGTTTACCTTTCGCAACCTCCATCATTATATAACCAGGATAAAAGTTCTTCTCACGTACAATTTTTTTACCATTTTGTACTTTATAGACTTTTTCCATTGGAAGAAATAATTGCTTAACCACTTCATTCCAACCGTTACGAGTAATATCTTTATCTAAATATTCTTTTACTTTTCTCTCTTTACCGCTGACTACACGCAAAACGTACCATATTGTAGGCTCTTTCGAATCTTCAACTGGTAAACTGTTCTTTTCTGACTGTAAATCTGTATCTATCATAAAAGAATAAACTCCTTATTTAAAGAATGAATAAATAAATTTCAAAATCCAACTACTAGCAAAGTCCATAATCCAAACCATTGCTGTAATTAAGATAGTAGCTGCCAATACGATGCCAGTTGATTGTTGCAACTCTGACCAAGAAGGCCAAGTTACTTTATTCAACAACTCATCATAAGACTCTTTAAGATATGTAGAAACTTTATTCATAAAAAAAATGCTAGCTTTTATTAGCATTGCAATGTTAGGTAAAATAAATGATTTGAAAAATCAAAACTCACATAACAAAAGCACGGGAACAAGGATTCGAACCCTGATCAAAGGTTTTGGAGACCTCTATTCTACCATTGAACTATTCCCGTAGAAAAAACCATTAGCAAAATACTAATTAGCAAATTGCTAATGGTTTAAATATTTCAAAAATCTAGTTAAAGACTATTTGATGATTTCTGTAACTTGACCAGCACCTACAGTACGTCCACCTTCACGAATCGCGAATTTAAGACCTTTTTCCATAGCGATGTTAGTGATCAACTTAACAGTCAATGTAACATTATCACCAGGCATAACCATTTCAGTACCTTCTGGTAAGCTTACTTCACCAGTTACGTCTGTAGTACGGAAATAGAACTGAGGACGGTATTTGTTAAAGAATGGAGTATGACGACCACCTTCTTCTTTACTCAACACGTAAACTTCACATTTGAATTCAGTGTGTGGAGTGATAGTTTTAGGTTTACAGATTACCATACCACGTTTGATATCTTTCTTTTCAATACCACGTAATAAGATACCTGCGTTATCACCAGCTTCACCTTCGTCCAATAATTTTTTGAACATTTCAACACCAGTACAAGTAGATTGCAATGGTTTTTCAACCAATCCAACGATTTCAACTGGTTCACCAACTTTGATTATACCTCTTTCGATACGACCAGTAGCAACAGTACCACGACCTGTGATAGTGAAGATATCTTCAACTGGCATCAAGAAAGGTAAGTCAACAGCTCTTGGAGGTAATGGGATATATTCATCAACCGCTGCCATCAATTCATCGATAGCACCAACCCATTTTTCTTCACCAGCTAAAGCGCCAGTAGCAGATCCACGGATGATTGGAGTGTTATCTCCGTCGAAACCGTATGAAGTTAATAATTCACGGATTTCCATTTCAACTAAGTCTAACAATTCAGGATCGTCAACTAAGTCTACTTTATTCATAAATACAACTATACGAGGTACACCTACTTGTTTAGCCAACAAGATGTGCTCACGCGTTTGAGGCATAGGACCATCTGTAGATGCGACTACAAGAATAGCTCCATCCATTTGCGCAGCCCCTGTGATCATGTTTTTAACATAATCCGCGTGACCTGGACAGTCAACGTGTGCATAGTGACGATTAGCTGTTTCGTATTCTACGTGTGCAGTGTTGATAGTGATACCACGTTCTTTTTCTTCTGGTGCACCATCAATATCATCATACTTACGTGCTTGAGCAAGTCCTTTTTGAGAAAGGATACTTGTGATAGCTGCTGTAAGAGTAGTTTTACCATGGTCAACGTGACCAATAGTACCAATGTTTACATGGGGTTTATCCCTCTTAAAGGTCTCTTTTGCCATTTTTATCGGTTTTTGTTGTGGTTTTTAACAATGAAACAGTCCATAGCCCCACCGACCACAGACCAATTTTTTTCAATATTTTAAATAAAAATTGTCCTAATACATATTGATATTAGAACTAGCTTTTCAGAGCTGTTGATGAGACTTGAACTCACGACCTCTTCCTTACCAAGGAAGTGCTCTACCACTGAGCTACAACAGCAATGGTCGTTTTCATTAAAAGTCAAAATCAACAGAACTGACTTTATTCTGTGAGCGGAAGACGAGGATCGAACCCGCAACCTATAGCTTGGAAGGCTATCGCTCTACCAGTTGAGCTACTTCCGCAAATAATTTACAAACAAAGACTTGTCTCACATACAAGCCAATATTTTTCGTGGGCAGGAGAGGATTCGAACCTCTGAAGTCGAAAGACAGCGGATTTACAGTCCGCCCCATTTGGCCGCTCTGGAACCTGCCCATCGTCAGTTAAATTAATTAACAAACTGAGCCGCTTGTCGGGATCGAACCAACGACCTACTGATTACAAGTCAGTTGCTCTACCAGCTGAGCTAAAGCGGCAATTTAAAGAACTGTTTCCCTTTTTTGAATAACCTCACTCGTTATCGATTTGGGATTGCAAAGGTAGCGGTTAAAAAATACTAGCAAAATTTTTTGCCAACTTTTTTTTATTTTTTTTTAAAAATCTAATTCGTTCTCTTGTGGATTGGTCTTTTTGTATTTAATTACGATAGAATCTGAGTTAAGTACCTTATTGTCAATTACTTTTACTCCTGCAATTGTCGTCTGATCCGCTTTGAATATATAGCTAATCCTAATTTTTCCATTACCTACATCTCTACGCTCTACAACTTTCGCTTTAGTAGAAACAATGTCTTTGTTTCCACATGCTAGTAGGGAAAAACTTGTTAAAAATAGCGTAAAGAATATTTTCAAATATTTATCCATAAAAAAGCCCGAATGATTTCCATTCGGGCGTCAAAAGTATCTATAATAAGTTTAAATTATGCAGCTTGCTTTTCTTTTTTTCTTTTAATCTGATTTATGAGGGATTCCATCGCCGCATCGAAAGACTCTTCGAAGGATTTGGAACTAGATTTTACAAAAAAATTCTGTTTGGGAACCTTCACACTAATTTCTGCAATTTTATCTTTCAAAGTATGCACCACATTGTCGAGTTTCAAGTACACTTCCACCTTAACAATTTGATCATGAAAAGTATTCAACTTTGCTAATTTCTTATTCACATAATCTGTCAATTTTGAATCTGCAGAGAAGCGTACAGTTTGAATGCTTACGTTCATATTGTATAAATTTAAATGAAAAAATACCTAGAAAACCGTTTCTAGTTTCTATAACTAAGGTAATTTTTAAGATTGGTATTTACAAATTTTGAAGTATCAAAAAATTGTAAAAATTTCATTTAAAATTAATAATGAACAATAATGGAGATTAGATAGAGATCACATTTACAATGTAATCAATTGATATGGAATATTTAAACCGATCATTGCCTCATCAATTCTTTCGGCGTGGGTATCTGTGATAAATACGTTGCCTTCATTTTCAATGCATGCATTTTTCAAAAGATTTTGCATCCTTGCGGCATCCAATTTTTCGAAAATATCATCCAAAAGTAAAATCGGTGCAGCCCCATGCGTGGATTTCAATTCTTTAAACTCCGCTAATTTCAATGCAAAAAGCAGACTCTTCTTTTGCCCTTGCGATGCTTGCGACTTAAATAAGACCTCTCCCATATTGAAAATCAAGTCGTCTCTATGAACTCCTGCAGTCGTCCTTTGAAGCAAAATATCTTTTTGTCTAGTTTCTTTCAGTATATACAAGTAGTCTTGCTCACTTAGTTTTGATTGATAAAAAACATTTACAAAATCGTCACTTTCCGCCAAAATCTGATACTGCGTTAAAACACTTTTACCAAAATGTTCGAGAAATGTCTTGCGAATTTCAAAAATTTTCATTCCCAATGGTGCAAGTAATTCATCATAGGTATCCAACAGTTGAGGATCTGGACTTTGACCTTTGGGCGCAGATTTCAACAAGCTATTGCGCTGTGTTAAGATTTGATTGTATTGAATCAAATATAGTAAATAATCGCTGTCTAATTGGGATAATAAGGTATCTAAAAATTTGCGTCTATTTTCACTACTTCCGATAATCAATTCAATATCATCTGGCGCGACCATAACGCAAGGAAATTTGCCTAAGTGCGCAGAAAATTTCTTGTACGTTTCTTTATTTACCGTTAATTCTTTTTTATTATTTTCTCTTAAAATGAGCGAAATACTCCAATCGTCTCCCTTCGATTGAAAGTTTCCATCAATGCGAAAACCCACATGATCTTTTAAAACACTTAATGGATCGGGTTTGGAAAAATAACTTTTGGTAAAGCAAAGCATATAGATTGCATCTAATAAATTGGTCTTTCCGCTTCCATTTTTACCTGTAATGGCGACAATTCTCTGTTTAAAATCAAAATTATTCTGTGCATAATTTCTAAATTGAAACAATCTTATATGACTTAATCCTAACATCTTTTGCAAAATAAATTAAAATAGACAACTCTATAAAATCCATATTTCAATCAGGTTTCAAAATTTTTAACCATACATTTTTATTCTGGGGCTGTTTAGTTCCAGCTAAATTCTATTATATTTGCGACAAATTTTTTAAACGTGGCGACAAATACAAATTTTTCTAAAGAGCAATATTTGAAGTGGTACGAATTGATGCAATTGATTCGTCAGTTTGAATTAAAAGCAGAAGAAATGTATAAAATGGCAGGTAAGATTCGTGGATTTTTCCACTCTTACGTAGGTCAGGAAGCAATCGCAGCGGGATGCCTCTCTGCTACGCAACCTGATGATCCATTTATTACTAGTTATAGAGATCATGGTCTTGGCATCGCAAAAGGAATTACGCCTAACGCTGCTATGGCTGAATTATATGGTAAAGCTACCGGTTGTGCAAAAGGGAAAGGCGGCAGTATGCACTTTTTCAGTAAAGAAAATGCATTTTATGGTGGTCACGGTATCGTAGGCGCGCAGATCGGCGTAGGTACAGGTTTGGCATTCGCAGAACAATACAAAGGAACCAACAATGTTGTTTTATGTTTCTTTGGTGATGGTGCTGCTCGTCAAGGTATCTTACACGAAAGCTTTAACCTTGCCATGTTGTGGAATCTTCCAATTGTATATATCTGTGAAAACAATCACTATGCAATGGGTACCGCTGTAAACAGATCTTCTAATGTGATCGATATCTACAAATTAGCAGATGCTTATGAAATGCCTGCTGATCAAGTAAATGGTATGAAACCAGAAGACGTACACGATGCTATTGCAAGAGCGGTAAAAAGAGGAAGAGAAGGTGATGGTCCTACCCTTTTGGAAATCAAAACTTACCGTTATAAAGGTCACTCTATCTCTGATCCATCTAAATACAGAACAAAAGAAGAATTAGATTCTTACAAATCTCAAGATCCAATTTTAGAGGTATTGACGGTATTGAAAGAAAAAAATTATGCTACAGACGAAGATATTGCGGCAATTGATAAAAAAATTGAAGAAGTCGTAGCAGAATGTGTCAAATTCGCAGAAGAAAGCCCTTGGCCAGACGATAGCGAAGCATTGAAAGATGTATATGTAGATCAAAATTATCCTTTTATTCAAGATTAGTATTTGATCAAATTTTTTTTGAGAAAGTACCCTCGTCCGGTTGACCTGGGTACTTTTGAATGTTTATAAACCGATTATTTTCAATTTTTATTTTTTAAAAAAATGTCTGAAACAAACGTGGGTAAAGGAGTAAATTGGCAAAAAATACAAAAGCCTCTTATTTCTATTTTCGTCATCGTCGTGGTAGTTGTAGGCGGTTGGTTTCTTTACCAAAACTGGATTGTAAAACCAAAAGAAGAAAAAGCGCAAAGTGCCATTGCCATTGCTCAACAATATTTTGCTATTGATTCTTTTCAAACTGCATTGAATGGAGATGGAATGAATAAAGGATTTTTGAATATCATCAAAACGTATAGCGGTAGCAAAACTGCTAACCTTGCGGAATATTATGCAGGTGTTTCTTATTTGCAAATAGGTGATTATAATAATGCAGTTAAATATTTAGGTAATTTCTCTACGGAATCAAAACCTGTACAAATGCAAGCATTAGGAGCTCTAGGGGATGCGTATAGCGAATTGAAACAAAACGATAAAGCAATCGATACGTACAAAAAAGCTTCAAGTACATTTGAAGACGATGCTGTGAATGCCTCTGAATATTTGTTCAGAGCGGCGTTATTAAGCGAAGTCGCAGGAAAAAATAAAGAAGCATTAGAATTGTACAAATCTTTGAAAGAGAAATTTCCAAATTCTCCAAGAGGATCTCAAGCAGATAAATATATCTATCGTCTGAGCATCGAGCCCAACGATCTAAGTGTAAAATAAAATAATGTTATGGCCACACAAGGTAATATTACATTAAACGAAGGCATCCCAACTATAAAGGATGCCTTCGTGGTAATTGTAAAAACAGATTGGAATGCCAAAATCGTAGACGAATTGGCAAATGGTTGTGAAAAAGTATTTCAACAAAATAATGTTTCGTACGAAACGATCACCGTTCCTGGTGCAGTAGAACTCCCCTTTGCTGTAAAAGCTTGGGATAGAGGTGCAAAAGCGAGAAAAGCAGATGCTTATATTGTTTTTGGGACAGTTATTAAAGGAGGCACACCACATTTTGAATATGTATGTAAAATCGTAAGTGAAGGTGTAACCCAGTTAAATCTTGAATTAACAGTTCCAACAATTTTCGGGGTGCTTACTGTAAATACGGAGGAACAAGCAATCGAACGTATCGGAGGAAAAGAAGGTCACAAAGGAGAAGAAGCAGGCGTTACGGCGATCAAGATGATCGATTTGAATAGAAAATTAGGCAATAAATAATTCAGAAATTTATGCATTGGTTAGTAAAATCAGAACCTTTTAAATACAGTTGGGATCAATTTGTAAAAGATAAATCGACTTTTTGGGATGGTGTGCGTAATTACCAAGCGCGCAACAACCTGAAAGCGATGAAAAAAGGTGATGAAGTTTTCTTTTACCATAGCAACGAAGGCAAAGAAATTGTCGGCATTGCCAAAGTAATAAAAGAAGCTTATCAAGATCCAACAACGGACGATGAGCGCTGGGTTGTCGTCGATTTAAAACCTGTCAAGAAATTGAAAAAATCAATCGGATTAGCCTATTTGAAAGAAGATATTTTACTTAAGAATATGGCTTTGGTAAAACAACAGCGCCTTTCTGTCAGCCCAGTAACAGACGATGAGTGGAAAGCAATATTGGAACTTACTCAATAAATACGCTGTTAATTAACAGAAACTTGCCATCTCGTTCTATTACATTTGCCTAGTTAATTTATTAACCTATTGTAGCTTTTATATTAGTATGAAATTCAATTATTTATCTATTGCATTTGCCTCGGTTTTACTTTCTGCAACTGCAAATGCACAACAAAAAAATACGGTTTTATCCAAAGATTGGTATCAAAAAGATTTAGCAAAAGATACATTTTATGGTATCAGTTTGGATCAAGCATATGATTTTTTGAAAGGAAAAAAATCTACTTCAACGATTGTAGCAGTCATCGATGGAGGTATTGATACGACACATGAGGATTTGAAAAATATCGTTTGGAAAAATCCAAAAGAAATTCCAAGTAATGGAAAAGATGATGATGGTAATGGCTATATAGATGATATATATGGTTGGAATTTTCTTGGCAATGCCGATGGGAAAAATGTAAACAAAGAGGCTGAAGAAAAATATCGTGTTTACTATAAATTTAAAGACAAATATAGTAACCCTAATATTGATACTACTAAAATGTCTTTTTGGGATAAATACGATTACAAAACTTGGAAAAGAGCCCAACAAGAGATTGAAGACCCTGTAAAATCATCACAAGACAAGCAAATGGCTAATTTCTTGTCGATGACTTACCACGCACTTTTAAAAGCGGATACCATCTTAGTTAAAAGTCTGCGTAAAAATGAATACACCATTGCGGATTTGGAAAATTATAAAGCAACCGCTGGCGATCAATCCAATTACGCCAAAATGACGATGATGCAAATCGTCCAAGTAGCCAATTTTGCACCTACAACTACGAACACAGAGATTTTAAAAGACCTAAAATCAGAAAGTGAAAAATATGCAACGGCAGACGATGCACGTAATAATGCGCCTGAAACCTATCGTGCGAATATCGTTCATGACAATTATAGTGATTTTAAAGATAATCACTATGGCAATGGCGATGTACATGCACAAGATCCGATGCATGGTTCCCATGTATCTGGTATCATCGCTGCACAACGAGACAATAATATTGGGATGAATGGTATAGCAGATAATGTAAAAATTCTTTCTGTACGTGCAGTTCCCGATGGAGATGAGTATGATAAAGATATCGCTCTTGCAATTAGATATGCCGTTGACAATGGCGCGAAAGTCATTAACATGAGTTTTGGGAAAGCATATTCTCCAGAGAAATATTGGGTGGATAGCGCATTTGAATATGCCGCACAACATGACGTTTTATTAATTCATGCGGCAGGTAATGAATCAGAGAATATTGATTCTCTTCCTAATTATCCCAATGGCGATTTACTAGCATACGGTGGCATACAGGCGCCTAATCTCATTACTGTCGGAGCTAGTGGCGACCCAAGAATTGGCGATACTCATCTTGCTGCCAATTTTAGTAATTATGGTAAAAAAACGGTGGATGTATTTGCGCCTGGCGAAAGAATTTATTCTACGGTACCAGAAACAAATAAATATGCTTATTTGGATGGGACGAGCATGGCTTCACCAGTTGTAACAGGTTTGGCTGCATTAATCCGTTCTTATTTCCCTAAATTAAGCGCAGAACAAGTAAAATATGTGATCGAACATAGTGTTGAAATTCCTAAAAATGATTCTACAGTTTTACCGGGCACAAGTGATCAAATAGTTCCATTCAGTTCACTTTCCAAATCTGGAGGTATTGTAAATGCCTACAATGCAGTAAAATTAGCAAGCACATTAAAACCTGAAAAAAGGAAGAAATAAGAACCTTTCTTTTTTAACATAAAAATGCCGAACATATAATATGTTCGGCATTTTTTTAGTCTCATTTTTTGGACTTTTTGAAGGATAACATGGATTGTAAAAGCACCGACAACAGCACAAAGAATACGCCTATATAAAAAGAATAATTGACACTTTTGCCCTCATCAAAAAATAAAAATGCTATTATGATCGAATAAATAGGCTCCAAATTGAAGGTTAAATTAACTGTAAATGCAGATATTTTTTTTAATACTTCCGTCACCATCACATATAATCCAATAGTGCAAAATAGAGAAAGTAGAATTAAATAAACTGCATTTTTAATGTTAGGAAAGATCTCTGGAGCAGGGAAATAATACAAATAAATAGGCAAAAGGAAACCCAATCCTATCGTTCCTGCAATCATCTGATAATATATAATTACCTTACTATCATATTTGCCCGCAAGCTGTTCGTTATTAATGGTGTAGAGCGCTCCAATAGCAGAAGATATTACCCCCAAAATAATTCCTATTTGCGAGGAGCTATCAAAGTGAAAAATCAAACTTATGCCGACTAAAGTAATTGCACTTAGCAACAACTCCGACACTTTAAATCGTTGCCTTTTAATAATAGGTTTAAATATAGCGGTATAAAAACTTGTCAAACTATAACAAATTACTCCAATAGAGATATTGGCATATTTGATACTTGCATAGAATAAAATCCAATGTAAGGTAATAAGCAACCCAACTTTTCCGATACGGATTTTTTCTTGGAGACTTAATGAATATTTTATGCGGATAATTTTGAGCGCTATAAAAAGGAAAATAGCGGAGAAAAATAATCGATACCAAGTCAATAATACTTCATTCAGTGTAATCAATTTACCAAAAATACCGGTAAAGCCCGCTAATAGCACTGCAATATGCAATAGCCCATATGATTTTTTCATAAAATTATCTTCCTATGAGTATAGGATTTTCGTTCGTAAATATTTAATTAGGAAAATGAAGTCTATACAAAGCCATCCGATAAATGATTTACCAGTAGGAGTTATATTTCTTCATGGAATTGAAATATTAAACGATTGGAGGAGGAAGACAACTTTGACGATTCATATTTTGAATTTATCGGTATAGAACAAATATAATTAATTATTATTGAATGTTAGCACTGATGTTTTTATGCTTTACTGCCCAATTTTCTAACTGACGCCATATTGGAATGAGATCTTTCGCAATATCAGTAAGCTCATAATCAACTCTTGGTGGAACTTCCGCATATACAGTTCGTTTGACCAAACCTTCTTTTTCTAATTCTCTTAATTGTAGCGTAAGCATACGCTCTGTAATACCATCAATCAAGTTTCTCAGTTCACTGAATCGCAGTTTACCCGATTCTAATTTACCTAAAATAATAATTTTCCAACGCCCTCCAATTTTGCAAACTGCATAGGCCAAATCACATTCCAAAACGTATTTTTCATTTTGACTATTTGTTGAAGATTCTTTTCTTTTAGGCATTACTTACATTTTTGTATGTATCTAACATTTGACTGACTACTATGTAAAAGTAACTATATAAAATAGTTTTGCAGCCTAATCAATCGTTGTACAAATGAAAAAGTATGCTTATATAGGTGCATTAGGTTTTTTAAGTGTTATTACTACAGAATTTGGCATTATCGGAATCCTGCCATTGATTGCAAAACATTACGACGTCACCATTGGAAAAGCAGGCATCTTATTAAGCGCATTTGCACTTGTCATTGCCTTAACAGGACCATTTATGACTTTGCTGCTATCAGGATATGACAAAAAGAAAGTGATGCTTACTTCCATTTTTTTATTCTTAATTACAGGCGTTGTTTCTGCGACAGCTCCTCCATTTTGGATTTTAATCTTAGTAAGACTTTTACCTGCATTTTTACAACCAGTATATATTGCGACGGCATTATCTCTAGCCGTAATTGGCGCCAATCCCTCTGACAAAAATAAATTAATGAGTATTGTTTTTAGTGGAGTCGCCATTGCAATGGTATCCACGGTTCCTTTAGTTTCCTATATTGCAAGTGTTTGTAATTGGCAAATTTCTTTTGTTGCACAAGCCTTAGTAAGCTTTATTGCACTATGTTTTATTTGTTTTGGATTGCCCAACACACCTGTAAGAGAAAAAAAATCCTTTGGAAGTCAACTCAAAATCCTACGCCAACCCACATTCCTGATAAGCACAGCAATGAATTTCTTTATGATTGCCGCTTGGTTTTCCATCTACAGTTATTTCGCAGAATATTTTATTACAGAAAAAAATATAAAAGAAAGTTCAGTAAGTTATCTTTTATTTTTATTCGGAATCGTAGGTGTATTAGCCAATTTCATTGCCGGCAAATTGTTGAATAAAAGTGTAACTTTTGCTACGTTATTATTTCTTTCTGGTACGATCATCATACCAATTGCACTACTTTATTCTGATAAAAGTATGGTTACCATTGCCATTATTACAGCATTATGGGGATTTTTATATGCGCCAAGTTTTCTAAATGCGTCCACTTATATGATTTCATCGGCACCGAATGCTATGGAATTTGCCAATAGCTTGGCAACCTCTTTTGGTAATATGGGTGTTTCTGTAGGTACGTTTCTCAGCGGCGTCATAATTTCATCTTTTGGGATTCAATATATTCCCTGGCTGACAATCAGCTTTGGAACTTTGTCCATTTTGATGATTACATTAAGAAAAATTATGGAGAAAAGACAACGTAACAAATAAAAACAAGATATTTTTATAAACATGTATTAAAATATATTGCTAAATGAAAATACCAACTATACATGGATATATTGAACGCCGAATATTGGTAACTTATGTCGCAGAACCAGATATAATTAAACAAATTTTGCCCGCGCCTTTTCGTCCTAGGTTATATAATGGGAAAGCGATTGTTGGCATTTGCTTAATTAGACTCAAGAATATTAAACCAAAAGGATTTCCTAATTTTATAGGGGTAAATTCGGAAAATGGGGCTCATAGGATTGCCGTCGAATGGGAGGAAAATCATCAGCTTAAAAGCGGTGTATATATTCCAAGACGAGATACTAATCTAAGATTAAATACATTCGTTGGCGGCAGAATATTTCCCGGCAAACATTATTTTGCCAAATTTAATGTAATAGAATCTCAGAATAATTATCACCTAGATTTTACCAGTTCAGACAACACTCAGATTGCAATAGACGCCTTTAAATCAAAATATTTTGACGAGAAATCAATTTTTCAATCAGTAGATAACGTTTCTAATTTTTTCGAAAATGGAGATGTTGGATATTCGCCCAATGGGAAAAATTTCGACGGCTTAAAACTGATTCCTTATTATTGGCAAGTTGCACCTCTGCAAGTAACCAATATCCAATCTAGCTATTTCGGAAATAAGACCATATTTCCTGAAGATTCCGTTAAGTTTGATAATGCTATTTTAATGGAAAATATTGAGCATGAATGGCAATCCATAAATTCGATTAAAGGAATTTATAATGAAATTCAACAATGCTCGTAATTTTATGTAATGAAAAACAGCGTTGAATATAAAGGAACATATACTGATCATTTGGGCATTATAGAAATTGTAATTCATAGTGATTATACATATTTGCATACTGAAATCGGAGGTGTGCAGTTTTCAGGACGAGAGTTCTCGGATCTAACTATTTCAGATGAATCTAGTTATACAAATGAACAACTTGAAAGATTCACTTTTTTAAATACAAATGGAGAAAATTCTCTTTGCGACTGTGCATTTTCTATAACAATCCCTCAAATACTATTTACCCCAAAAGACCATTCAGAATTTACAATTACGCTTGAATTAAAATATACACTAGGAAACGTAAGAGAAGATCGACGAGGTGGTCTTAAATTAGAAACGGCGGATCTATCAACAGATATCAAAGGCGTACATTATCAGGCAACAGCAGACTATATGGAAGATGCCTTGAATGATATCCAACGACAATTTAACGCCAAGTTTTATTTTAAAAATTGCTTCAATTGTAGTTTTGGTGATTATAGTGTATTTGGAAATAGCGGTTTTGGAGACATGCGCTGTTTTGTTTCCCAAAAACAAAAATTCCTAGAAGTGCAGAATAAAAATGATTTTATCGAATTAGAAAATGACGCAGTTCGAGTACAGGAAATTTATTGTTGTGATAAATTTGAAAGCAAAGGTTGTGTATCTTTATAGAATCCTTCTCTTAACTAAAATCTCACAACATGAATATCAAAAAATTTAATTCTGGAAGTTTTTCAATTTTCAACATGGATTTTGCATTACTTGTTTTGCGTCTCTGGGCAGGTCTGAGTTTATTTGTGAAGCATGGTATTGAAAAGTTTACAGATTTTCCAGGAATGCTTTCACGATTCCCAGATCCTATACATATTGGTGCCGCCCCAAGTTTAACTTTCGCATTAATTAGCGATGCGATTTGTACCGTTTTAATTGCCATTGGTTGGTTTACTCGTATTGCCGCCGCTTTTGAAGTCATCAACTTATTAGTAATATTTATAACCTTACACTCTTTTTCGTTCATGCAAGAGCATGCAGAAATCGTGTATTTATATTTAGGTATTTACATAACTATTTTCTTTTCTGGTCCAGGAAAATATAGTTTGGATAAAAAATAATATATGAAAAAAATTGGGTTTGTTGGTGGTATCAGTTGGGTTTCAACTGTGGAGTATTATAAACTCGTTAACGAAGGTGTCAATCAGCAATTGGGAGGTTTACATTTCGCAGAATGTGTTATTTATTCAATCGATTTTGGGACCTTACAAAAAATGGGCGGGGAGAATGCTTATTCACTATTGTTAAATGCATGTCAATCATTACAAAAAAGTGAAGTTGATGCAATCGTGCTTTGTGCAAATACGGCTCATATGTATGCGGAACAACTTGAAAAAGAAATACGACTTCCAATTATTAATATCATTGACGAGACCGCTAATATTATACTTAAAAACAACTATAAAAACGTAGGTTTATTGGGTACAAAATACACTATGGAAATGCCATTTTATAAAGACAAAATGGAAAATTATGGTCTCAAAATTCTAGTTCCTAGCCCACAAAAAACGAGAGATTATATTCAAAAAACAATAAAGGACGAATTAGGTGCTGGCACCGTCCTTAAGGAAACAAAACAAGAATATCTCAAAATTGCAGAAGATTTAATTCAAGATGGTGCGGATTGTATCGTTTTAGGCTGTACAGAACTACCACTTATTATCAAACCAGAAGACTTGAATATTCCTGTTTTAGATACATTACAAATTCATGCGAGTGCCATTGTCAAATATATTTTATCGTAATATATTACAATGGAAATATTTCGTAACTTAGGTCTAGAAATCGACATTTATCATCTCTAAATTTGTTATCATGAAAATTGTTCTTTTACTATTTACGGTTGTGACATTATCTTCATTTATGCTAATTAAAAAAGAAAAAACGATCTATTACTTTTGTACATCCAAAATTGCAAGTAATAAAACTTTTTTATCTACGGAAGTAAAAAGCACTACAGAAGGTTACAATTTTATCAAAGAAAAAATTAATAAATGGTCCACGTTTATCCATAACAAGAGCAGCAATCACGCGACGAGTGATATCAATTACTATGATGATTCTTTAAAAGCGGTGAACGAATTTAACTACGAACAAAAATACTATAAAGACTCTGCTAAGTTCCATGTGGAAACTGTTAATTTTTAATTTTCTTACTTAATTACCCTTTTATAGGTTTACTTTTAAGATCAATTTTCTTAAAATAAAACTTATGAACAACGAAGAAAAATTATCCTCTGATGATCATTCATTTGAGGATAATATACTTTTAATAAACACACTAAAAATACATCTCAAAGAATTAGGTTTTCAGGTTATTGAAAACACCGAAAATAATTCTTTAGTTGTCAATCATGAGCTCTTAGTAGTTGCAGAAATCGTACACAATCCTAACTATCACCAAAGACTCCTTCATCTTTGGATTAATACATCACAGTCAGACTATTTCCCTGAAGGAATCGAAGATAATATAGTTGGTATTGGAGATTCTATTGAGGAGAAAATAAATTCTGTATTGAATAATTATATCCATACAACGTTTTTACCCATTGCCAATAGTATCAATGAATCATATGAACCGGACATAACTATGTCCATTTCGGCTCAAATATATCAAGTTGAAATTGGTGAAATTGGCAAACAAGGGAATTGGGATAAAATACCCGAACAATATATTTTTTTCGAACTATTATATAACCAATTAGCGCAAGTAATTAGTCTAGAGAAATTCAATTGGTTGAAAGTATATATAGCTCGACAGGCAGATGGTACAATTTCTGGCGAGTGTCTTTTGAATAACCAAAATTGGGAAGAAGGTATGTCGATACTAATCCAATATGCCAATTCATGGGGAGTCACTCATTCATTCCAAGGCTTGAAACAATTCATTATGGTTAAAAAGTTATAGAATAATACGTTAAACCATATTTTAAAAAGACAGATTTATGTAATTTACACGCTGATTATTCATAAAAATCGCTCATATGAAATGGAAAAATCATTTATCTGAATTACTAAAAATCAACTATCCTATTTTTCAGGCACCGATGTTTGGAGTAGCAACACCGGAGATGGTTACAGCTACCATTACAGCAGATTGCTTTGGCACTTTACCACTTGGAGATTTGGACGCGGATAAATGTATAGAAGCAATTAGAAAGACGAAATCTCTCACAAAAAAAACATTTGGGGTAAATATTTTTGCCAATGAAATTCCTCCAATAACAGAAGCCTTAAAAGAGCAATTTCAAACTACAAAAGACTATATAGAAAATTTTGCCAAAGAAAATAATTTAGATATTCAATTACCAAAATTAGAGGATATTAAAGTACATTCTTATCACGAACAGACAGATGCGATTATAGAGGAAAATTGTAAAGTGGTAAGTTTTACTTTTGGAAATTTAGACGGTGCAACTATAGAAAAATTACATAGTCATAATGTAATACTTATTGGCACTTGCACTTCCGTTGGAGAAGCACTGGCACTTGAAAATTCTGGCATTGATATAATTTGTGTTCAAGGAATTGAAGCAGGCGGGCATCGAGGCAGTTTTAGTAACGAAAACATTCCTCAGATTGGAGGTTTATCCCTATTAGCACAAGTTACAGAAAAGGTTAAAATTCCTATAATCTATGCAGGTGGAGTATATAATCCATCAACTATAAAAGCGGCAATTACTTGTGGAGCGCAAGGTGTACAAGTTGGGAGTTTACTTATTGGATCTAAAGAAAGCGGACTCAAAGATTTCGAAAAAGAAAGATTACATAGTTTAACAGAAAAAGATATTACGCTTACCAAAAGTTTTTCGGGAAGATATGCCCGAGGTATTCGTAATAAGTTCATTGAAACTATAGAAAACACGCCTTATATTTTGCCATATCCTTATCAAAATAAATTGACAAATTCCTTACGTAAATTAGCAAAAGATCAAAAAAATGCAGATTTTGTAAGTATTTGGGTCGGACAATCATTACATCCATTTAGCGAAGAAAGTACACATGTGATTTTATCCAAATTAATTCAAGATACAAATGCCATTTACCCTTCCTAAAAATAAATTCATATTAAAAATCAAAACCCAAAAGAGAAGAATATGTATATTAGAGTTTTGAAATGTATATAAATATTTATGGCAAAATTAATTCCGATATTACTAGATGAGTTGCAACAAGAATTTGCAATTACTGAAAAATTTTTAAAACTCATTCCAGATGATCAATATGATTGGAAACCGCATGCAAAGAGTATGAGTTTAAAACAATTGAGTGTACATATTGCAGAGATTGCGGGCTGGCCAGCGATGGGAATTCAAAGTTCAGAATGGGATTTTGCAAAGAGTCCTTACACGCCTACACCTATTGAAAATAATCATGATTTAATCCAATTATTAAAAAAAGGTTTGAATGATACTATAAAAGCACTTAATCAAACAAAAGAAGAAGATTTGGATCATCAGTGGCAGTTAAAATATGGCGATAAGATTTTATTATCTCTTAGCAAATATGGATTTATTAGACACGCCATTTCTCAAAACATACATCATCGAGCGCAATTAGGCGTCTTTTTAAGGCTTTTGAATATTCCTATTCCGGGAACTTACGGACCAAGTGCGGACGACACAAATGGTTTTTAAAAAAATAAAGGCTCAACTATAGTTGAGCCTTTATTTTTACTATTCTAATCCTCTACCTTTCAGCAAAGGTGTGATTTCTGGATCATGACCTGTAAAGTCTCTAAAGGCTTCATTGAGGTCCATACTATTACCCACAGACAAAATATATTTTCTAAAACGTTCGCCATTTTCTCTAGTTAGTCCACCATGATGCTCGAACCAGTCAAATGCATCAAAGTCTAACATTTCAGACCAGATATACGCATAATATCCTGCGGCATAACCATTATTGAAAATATGCAAAAAATAAGGCGAATGATATCTCGGCGGTACGGTAGGTACATACAATCCATATTTTTTCAATGCATTTGTTTCAAATTCATTGGCAGGAATTAATTCTTTATCAGAAGTTATCGTATGCCATGCCATATCCAAAGTTGCAGCAGACAATAGTTCTGTCACGGCATAACCCTCGTTGAATGTTTTTGATTTTTTTAGTTTGTCAATCAATGTTTGCGGGATTACTTCTTTTGTTTGATAGTGTATCGCATAGTTTTTCAAAACGGTGGAATCCAATGCCCATTGTTCATTTATTTGTGAAGGAAATTCTACAAAATCTCTTGGTACATTCGTACCAGAAAGTGTTGCATATTTTTGGTCTGCAAACATTCCATGTATACTATGACCAAATTCATGGAAAATTGTAGTCACATCATCATAACTAATAAGCGAAGGCTTATTGGGTGCGGGCTTTTGGAAATTGTACACATTTACAATGACGGGCTTTTGACCTAATAAATGTGATTGTTCTACAAAATTGCTCATCCAAGCGCCGCCACTTTTATTATCTCTAGTGAAGAAATCTAAATAGTAAATAGCAATTGAATTACCCTCTTTATCGAAAACTTCATACGCAACTACATCTGGGTTATATACAGGTAAGTCTTTTCTAACTTTAAAAGTCAAACCATATAGTTTGTTCGCCGCATAAAAAACACCTTTTTCCAATACGGTAATTACTTCAAAATAAGGCTTGATTTGATTTTCGTCTAGGTCAAATTTTGCCTTTCGCACTTGCTCAGCATAGAAATTCCAGTCCCAAGGTTCTAGTTTGAAATTACCGCCCTGCGCATCTATTAAAGCTTGTATTTCGCCCGCTTCTTCGTTGGCTTTTTTTACGGCTGGTTTTGCCATTTCGGATAATAATTTCAAAGCCGCTTCTGGCGTTTTCGCCATCTGATCTTGTAAAGCCCAAGCCGCAAAATCAGGTTTACCTAAAAGTTGTGCTTTTTTCAGACGCAGTGCTGCTAATTTTTCCAATGTAGCACGTGTATCATTAGCATCTCCTTTTTCTGCTCTAGTCCAAGAGGCTTTGTATAATTTTTCCCTTGTAGCGCGATTTTTGAGATTTTGCAATAATGGTTGTTGTGTGGTATTTTGTAATGCCAACAAATATTTACCTGGATGTCCAGCTGTTGTTGCATCTTGCGCTGCTGCCGCAATTTCATCTTCCGACAAACCATCTAATTCTTTTTTGTCATCCACCAATAAACCTCCTGCCTTTCTTGCCGCCAATAATTTATTATTAAAAACGGACGCTAGCGTGGCTATTTCACCATTAACTTTCTTTAGTTCGGCCTTTTTTTCTTCAGATAAATTTGCGCCAGCAATTTCAAACTTTTGATTATAAACATCTAACAAACGAAGGCTTTCCTTATCCAAACCCAATTGCTCTTTTTTGGCATACAAGGTTTTGATTCTTTGATATAATGGTGTATTTAGATAAATTTGATCTTCATAAGCCGTAAAAATAGGCGCATATTCTTCATCCAATTTTTGCAGAGTATCATTGGTATTCGCACTGACTAAATTGGAAAAAATCAGCATAACACGCGTCAGATCTGTTCCGCTCAATTCGAGTGCGACTATCGTATTTGTAAATGTCGGCGTCTCTTTACTATTGGCAATTTTTTCAATATGGGATTTGGCTTCTTTCAAATACAAATCAAAAGCAGGCTTAAAATCTTCATTTTTTATCTTGTCAAACTCGGGAGCTTGATATTGTAAAGTACTTTTTGTCAACAAGGGATTCTGTTTTAATGATGAAATCGAAATTGCTCCTTTGTTTTTTTGTGCCCAAGATGGAGTATTACTCAAACAACCTAATCCGAAGGCTAAACAAAGTGCTGTCGAAATTTTTATTTGCATTCCTATAATTTAAAAGAGTGAAGTTAAGGCATTAAAAAAATAAAATTATATCCATTTATAAAAAATCATTTTCGGAAATTTGCCACAATTCAATGAATTTACTATGCAATTAAGACAATTATTTTTATCTCATATCGGTCAGACGTCTCCGGCGCCACTAGCTATTCACATGGTAAAAGCACAAGGCATTTATCAATATGACAGCGAAGGCAAAGCATATATTGATATGATTTCTGGATTTAGCGTAAGCAATATCGGCCATAGCCATCCTAAAGTGGTGCAAGCCGTAAAGGACCAAGCAGAAAAATATATGCACTTGATTGTTTATGGTGAATATATTGAGACCCCACAGGTAGAATATGCCAAATTATTGATTGATCATCTACCAGAATCACTCAATAGTGTGTATTTTACCAATAGTGGCACCGAAGCCACAGAAGGAGCTATGAAATTAGCTAAAAGAGCTACTGGCAGAAGTAAAATATACTCCTTCAAAAATGCGTATCATGGCAGTTCGCAAGGTGCATTAAGTGTGATGGGTGGGGAATATTGGAAAAATGCTTTTCGCCCATTATTGCCTGAAACCTACACATTTAACTATAATGAACAAGAAATTATTGATGCGATAGACGAACAAACAGCTTGCGTCATCATGGAACCCGTACAAGCAGAAGGCGGCGTGTTAAAACCAATACCTGAATGGATACAAGCGGTCAGAAAAAAATGTACAGAAACGGGAACGATTCTGATATTTGATGAAATTCAAGCAGGTTTTGGTCGTACGGGTAGTTTGTGGGCATTTGAACAATACAATGTCGTTCCGGATATCTTAATGTTGGGAAAAGCTTTAGGTGGCGGTATGCCTTTGGGTGCGTTTATTGCAGATAAAAAATTGATGGATTTGTTGACCTATAACCCCGTATTGGGGCATATCACAACATTTGGCGGACATCCTGTATCCTGTGCGGCGGGTAAGGCTTCATTCGAAATAATTTTGGAAGAGAAATTAGTAGAAAAAGTTGCAGAAAAAGAAGCCATTTTAAATGAATATTTAGTTCATCCGAAAATTAAAAGTATCAGAACTGCAGGACTTTGGGGCGCATTGGAATTTGCTTCGAATGAGGAAGCGCAAAAAGTAGTGGAGACTTCTATCGCACATGGTGTGCTTTCGGATTTCTTTTTATTTGCACCAGAGCGTGTACATGTCGGACCTCCTTTGACGATTACAAACGAGGAATTAATTGATGCTTGTAAAAAAATTGTAGTTGCGATTGAGGAAGCGTTAATATAATTCATCGACTTTTGATTTTTAGGAAATAGCTTTCTTTTCTCTTGATAGAAAAGAAACAAAAGATCAAGGCTGTATTGTCTTAACTAAAAATCAATCACTTCGTCGGAAAGAATATAAATTGCTTCACGCTACTTCGTGGTCGCTCCATTTCATTACGCTCAGACATATATTCTTTCTTTCGACTACACCGATTGATTTTCTTGACGTTAATCCAATAAATGCCAATAGAGACGACTTATTCTAGTGTTTTAAAGTGATAAGCATAAAAACCCATTTTTCTCGCGCAAACATTAGTGAGAAACGAACGGTGCTTGTGTGTTATAAATATTGGTACAACTAAAAAACACACAAGCACTGCTCCGCGAATGTTTGCGCGAGAAACTTGCTTATGAGAGATAAAAGCTCAAAAAAAAATCAAATCCTCAGAGATTGAGAACAGATAATTAAGACAAGCTTAAATTTATACAAAAGTCCAAATAAAATTCCCTATCGAATATAATTTATCCCTATATTTAATAGGAAATCGGACTACCAAATAAATTTTTATGTCAATCAAAGTTGCTATCAAACACAGGACATTGTATAAATATGATCGCCCTGTATCGTTATCACCGCACACGTTTCGTCTAAGACCAGCGGCTCATTCGCGCACGCCTATTGAGTCTTATTCATTTAAAATAAAGCCTAAGGATCATTTTATCAATTGGCAGCAAGATCCATTTGGTAATTTCCAAGCGCGCGTAGTATTTCCCGAAAAAACGACAGAATTAGAAGTGGATGTAGAAGTTATCGCTCGATTAGAAGTAATTAATCCATTTGATTTTTTTGTAGAAAGTTATGCAGAAACATTTCCCTTTAAATACACGGATATTTTAGAGAAAGAATTGGCGCCATATTTGGAAATCATGGATGATGGTCCATTGCTAGATTTATGGGTAAAAGAAAATATTGATGTTTCCAAACCTACATCCATCGTTGATTTTCTTGTAGATATTAACCAAAAAGTCAATCAAAATATTAACTATTCTATCCGAATGGAACCTGGTGTACAGACACCAGATTTTACTTTACAAAAATCATTGGGATCTTGTAGAGATTCGGGGTGGTTGTTAGTTCAGGCTTTACGCAAACTAGGTTTAGCGGCTCGGTTTGTTTCTGGCTATTTAGTGCAATTAAGCGCAGATGAAAAGTCATTAGATGGACCTTCTGGTCCTGAAGCAGATTTTACAGATTTACATGCTTGGGCTGAAGTGTACATTCCCGGTGCAGGATGGATTGGGCTAGATGCGACATCTGGATTATTCGCGGGAGAAGGACATATTCCTTTGGCGTGTACGCCCGACTATAGAAGTGCGGCGCCTGTTGTAGGTGCTTCAGATAAAGCGGAAGTTACTTTCGAATTTGAAAACAAAGTAACTAGAATTTTCGAAGACCCTAGAGTAACTAAACCTTATACAGAGCAACAATGGAATGAGATAAATGCGGTTGGCGAACAAGTGGACAAAGACTTATTTGCCAATGATGTACGACTAACTATGGGAGGCGAGCCCACCTTTGTCTCTATTGATGACATGGAATCGGCGCAGTGGAATACTGCAGCAGATGGTAAGGAAAAGCGCATCCTTTCACATGATTTAATATTTAGATTGCGAGATAGTTTTGGTCCAAATGGATTGATCCACTATGGACAAGGAAAGTGGTATCCTGGAGAACCATTACCACGTTGGCAGTACGGACTATATTGGCGAAAAGATGGCTTCCCAGTTTGGAAAAATCCAAATCTAATCGCACACGAAAAAACGAAACACAACTATAATACGAACGACGCAAAAATATTTGCAGAAGAACTATGTAAAAATTTGGCAATTAGTACTGATAATATAAGTTCAGCGTACGAAGATGCCTTTTTCTTTCTATGGTCTGAGGGGAAAGTCCCTTTTAATGTAGATCCATTAAAAGCCAATTTAAAAGACTCATTGGAAAGACGCACATTGGCAAATCTTTTGGATAAAGGTCTGGAAAATCCAGCAGGTTTTGTTATTCCAATAGAATGGAATTATTGGAATAATACTTGGTTAAGTTGCGAGTGGAAATTTAACCGACAACATTTATTTCTTATACCTGGAAATTCGCCTATTGGGCTACGTCTACCTTTAAATTCTTTGCCTGTTATTTCCAAAGCAAGTTCTAAAGTTACGTTTGAAAGGAGTCCATTCGAAGAAGTAACAACCTTACCCCAATTTGAAGAAGCAATTACGCGTCGATATGGTACAGTTACGCCATTTGAAGAAGCGCCCAAGAGAGAAATTCCTATAGTTACAAAGGAAAAAGAGGAAAAGAAAAAGAAAGAACCCGAAGAAATAGAGGAAGATGTTTTATTTGAAATTCAAACAATAAAAACCGCAATCTCTATAGAAATAAGAGAGGGTATTTTATATTTATTCTTACCTCCAGTTCAATATATAGAGCACTATTTGGACTTAATTGCCTCCATTGAAGCGACTGCAGACAAACTAGCGATTCCCGTTAGAATTGAAGGATACGAACCTCCAAGAGATAATCGAGTTGAAAAAATTGTAGTCTCTCCAGATCCAGGTGTTATTGAAGTAAATATTCATCCTTCACAAACTTGGGGTGAACTTAAATCGAATATCGAAACCTTATATGAACAAGCGCGCTTGTCCAGATTAGGTACAGAAAAATTTATGCTCGATGGTCGACATACCGGTACAGGAGGAGGTAATCATGTTACTGTTGGTGGCGACATTCCTGCCAATAGTCCTTTATTAAGACGTCCGGATTTATTACAAAGTATCATTACTTTTTGGCAACATCATCCCGCATTGTCTTATTTATTTTCCGGTCCATTTATCGGTCCAACTAGTCAAGCGCCAAGGATTGATGAGGGACGTTTGGAAAAGTTATATGAAATGGAAATCGCTTTTAGTGAGGTTCCAACAGATGGCTTCATACCTTATTGGTTAGTGGATCGTATCTTCCGTCATTTGCTCACAGATATAACGGGTAATACCCACCGTTCAGAATTGTGTATTGACAAATTATATTCTCCAGATTCTTCTTCTGGTCGATTGGGAATATTGGAATTTAGAGGTTTTGATATGCCACCTCATCGACAAATGAGTCTTTTGCAAATCTTATTGGTACGTGCGCTCATTTCCGCTTTTTGGAAAAAGCCATACAAACATGACTTAGTGAGATGGGGAACAGAATTGCATGACAAATTCCTACTTCCACATTTTATTGAAAAAGATATCGAAGATGTAGTCAAATATCTCAACAATCAAGGTTATGAATTTAAATCTGAATGGTTTGCACCATTTGTAGAATTTAGATTTCCACGCTACGGCACAATTCAATTGGAAGATATTCAAATGAATATTCACATGGGAATTGAACCGTGGCATGTTTTAGGCGAAGAAATGTCTAGTGCAGGAACTGCAAGATTTGTAGACTCTTCACTCGAACGAGTTCAGGTAAAAATCAATGGTTTAAATTCTGATAGATATATACTGTTATGTAATGGAGCCAGAGTGCCATTAACTCCAACAGCTAAAAAAGGAGAATTTATTTGCGGTATACGTTATCGTGCTTGGCAACCACCAAGCGCATTACATCCAACGATTGGAATAGATGCGCCGTTGACTTTTGATATTGTAGATACTTGGAATGGCCTATCTATTGGCGGATGTACTTATTACGTTTCTCACCCTGGCGGCCGCAGTTATGATACCTTTCCGATCAACGCATACGAAGCGGAGTCGAGAAGATTTAGCAGATTTGGAACGACTTCCTTTACACAAGATGTTTTATTCAAACAGCCACATTTACATGTGACCGAACATTATGTAGAAAATAATCGCAAGCCATTTGTATATGATGCGCCGCCAATAGCGATAAGTAATGAATATCCTTGCACATTGGATTTAAGGAAAATAAAAAAATAGCAAAAAAATAAAAATAGGTTTTGAATTATATCAAAACCTATTTTTATTTTTACAAGACTAATCAATAAAACGCGACACCGTATGCAACTATTTGAATGTACCCAATGTGGTCAACCAGTTTATTTTGACAATACTTTTTGTGCATCATGCAATGCATCTTTAGGTTTTGACCCGATTGATTTTTCCATGAAATCATTAACACCTGACGAAAATGGAAAATTAGTTGAACCGAAATCAAATACCTCTTTTCACTATTGTGCCAATCATGAGCATGACGTTTGTAATTGGATTATTTCGGATGAAGATCCTGCAACTTTTTGTATTGCGTGTTCTTTAAATAGAACGATTCCTGACATATCACAACCAGATTATTTAGTACGTTGGAAAACAATTGAAGCAGCTAAACATCGTCTTATCTATGGTTTATTAAAATGGAAACTGCCTGTAATAAGCAAGGTTACCAATGAAGAAGACGGAATTCAATTCGACTTTAAAGCGGACGACAATAGTCAAGAACGCGTATTGACAGGTCACGCGAATGGCTTGATTACGATGAATATTGAAGAAGCCGACGACGTCGAACGTGAAATGGCTAAAAATAATATGGATGAAGTTTATCGAACGGTTTTAGGACATTTCCGTCATGAAATTGGTCATTATTATTGGGATTTATTGATATCCAAAAAGCCTGATGCATTGGAAAAATGTAGAGCAATATTTGGAGATGATACAAAAAGTTATCAGGAAGCACTGGACGAGCACTATAACAATGGTGCACCAGCAGATTGGGCATTACACTATATTAGTTCGTATGCAACCATGCATCCTTGGGAAGATTGGGCAGAAACTTGGGCACATTATTTACATATAGTCGATACATTGCAAACGGCGTATTCTTTTGGATTAAATGTTCATCCAAAAATTTCTAATCCACCTAAAACATTTGTAAGTAGTATTGATTTTGATCCGTACGAAGAAAAAGATTTTAGTAAAATAATCAACAATTGGTTTCCTATTACTTTTGCACTGAATAGTATTAATAGAAGTATGGGAGAAGATGATTTGTATCCATTTGTAATCAATGTAGACGTTCAGAAAAAGTTAGAATTCATACATAATGTAATTCATCAAACTATATAAATTTTCTTGTAAGGACTATTATAGTCCTTACATTTTTACAACATCGACAGCTACATCCATCGTATTTTCTCCGAATCCAGTCATCACACCTTTTAAAGGAACTACATCGAAATAATCTCTTCCCCAAGAAGTGACGATATATTCTTCTTTAGGAATTTTATTATTGGTAGGATCAAAATCAAACCAACCATAGTTCGGGACAAAGACCGCAAACCAAGCATGAGAGGCATCTGCACCTAACATTTTCTTCTCTCCTTCTGGCGGTATCGTTTCTATATAACCACTAACATATCTTGCTGGCAAACCCAAACTACGAATACAAGCCAACGCCAGATTGGCAAAATCTTGACATACTCCTTTTTTTAGTTTAAATACTTCAGATGGAGGGGTTGCAATAGTTGTGAAACCAGAGGAAAATTTCCAATCTGTAAAAATAGTTTGCATTAATGTTTTTACACAAATAAGAAAGGATGTATTTTTCGAAAAAATCTTTTCTGCAAATTCCTTAATATCACAATTAAACTCTGTTATAGTTGTCGGAGCAATAAATTGCAATATGGAATAATCATTTTCTCGAATAGAATCTTTTATTTCTTTCCAAGAAATTTTTGCAGCCTCATTCCACTTTTCATCTACACTTTTATAGTCATTTTCTATGATTGAAACAGAAGTAACAGACAACTCACTATGATCTTCTTCTATCGAAAAATATTCCAAATTATTTCCAAAAGCATCTTCATAAGTTTGCCTTGTTAGAGGATCTGGAGAAATACTTAGACGATATTCATTTAAAACTTGACAATCTGTATTACGTGGGTGTAGCAAAGCGATATTTTGACAAAGACTTACAGGTTCACTATAAGTATACGTCGTTTTATGTATCACTTTATATTTCATAGTTTAGTAAATTAGGTCAGACTTATATAGTTGTTTAGGCACTATAGTATGTTTAAAATAAGCTTTTGAAATCAAATCGCTTATCTCTAACATTAGATGGTACATTTTATCCAAAAATGATTGCAAATTTTCATATTCTTCTAATTCTCCGATCGATTTAGAAAGCGTGACCACATTAGCATGTTCGACCATTTTAATGGCTGTACTAATACAATTATCGAGTTGAGAGTCAGACTGTGGCATGTATTGATTTCGCGGAAGACTTTTTACATATTTCTGTAATTTTTCCAAAAGATAAGCCAGCGATCTCGGGTTATCCAAATCCTTTAACAATAAATCCAACATCAAATGTATTTGTAAAAAATCCTTAAATGTATAGCGATATGCATTCAAATTTTGATTACAAATAAGAACTGACTCAATCAATTCATGTTCCACAGAATCGACTTTTTTATGCGTAAAATTAAATTGCAATAGCGCAATCACAGAAAAACATTGTTCGATTTTCCGGCCAACATCAAAGATCGTCCAACCTTGTAGTCTATTGGCACTTTCTCTATTCAAACCAAGAAATGCAAACATAGAAGACACTACATCATCTATAATCCTCACTTCTGCTTGCACATCAGTAATCGCTTCGATATTTTCAGAAGAAAATTGTTGATCCAAATGATGAAATACGCGCCAAATATCATTGGACCAAAACTCACGTACACTCAAAAATGTATTTTTAAATCTTTGGAAATTACTCAAATAAGATCCCGCTCTTTTAGGATCAAAAAGAATATTATCGATTTCTTCCCAAGGATTTTCTAATAGTTGTGCATCTTTCATTTCTACAAATCCCGGATAAGTAAATGTAAAACATGTCAATGCGCGCAATAAGATAATTGTTGCAGATTCGGAAGTATCATTATCATATACGTATCGATCAGACTGCATCAAAAATTGCATAACAGTTCGCAAAAACCGCCCATTGGAAATCATTCGTTCCGTATATCTCCCAAGCCAAAACAAAGATTCTGCTGTATGACTCGGAAGTGCAATTGGCTGACGCATCGAAAAAGTCTGCGCCACTTTGTGCATGATAGGCAAATTTTCTTTAATATTTTCAGATAAAATCCAAGTATCCTTACTCGTTCCACCAGATTGATTGGTAATGATAATATTATTTTTGCTATCCCCCGCACGCGTCAATCCTCCTGGCATAACGACATACGAATCGTCTGAATGCGCCAGAAAACTTCTAAAAACAGCACGACCAGCGTGAATGGTACGATTGCTGTAAGCAGGAATAGAGGAAAAATTTACTTTTTCCTGTCCTACATATAAATAAGGTTTTTCTTGAATTTGAAGAATTAAATTCGCTTTTTCTTCTCCCTTTAATTCGCCTACATCAATCACCGATGGCGAATTTAAGTCCGAACGATAAATACGTTTGATGACTAAATTGTCAATATTTTCAAGTACAAATTTTAACTCTTTTTCTTGTCCGCACCACCAAGTAGCTAAAGAAGGTAAGATCAATTCTCCCATTTCAAAATAGGCGGCGACATTGGGAAGAAATGGAATCAAACCCGGATTTTCCAAAATACTGCTTCCAATGGCATTTTTGATAACGACATTTCCCGATCTGGCAACATGTAATAATCCAGGCACTCCCAATAACGAATCAGAACGTAACTCCAATGGGTCACAAAAATTATCATCCAATCTTCTTAAAATCACATCAATTCGTTCTAATCCAGACAAGGTTTTTAGCCAGAGATAGTCGCCTTTAACCATCAGATCCTCCCCTTGTACGAGCGTTATGCCCAAATAATTAGATAAATAAGCGTGTTCGAAATACGTTTCATTTCCCGGCCCTGATGTCAGTACTACAATCTTAGGATTGTCAATACCGTGCGGAACATTTGAACAAAGTTCTTTATATACAGAATTGAAATAAGCGCCAATCTTGGCAACCATTTCATTTTTGAAAAATTCAGGGAAAGCCGTAGATAATGCCATTCTATTTTCCAAAGCATAACCAGAGCCAGATGGTGCTTGTGTCCGATCTCCAATTATCCAAAGTTGACCATCTTTGCTTCGTGCCATATCCGCCGCATAGAAATTAAGAAAACAACCGCCCGGAACATCGATCGACATACATTGTCTTATATAGCCTGGATGTTGGAATATTAATTCCGCTGGAATAATTTTATTTTTTAGCAAAAACTGAGGACCATATATATCCTTTGCAATTAGATTTAATATGGTAGCTCGTTGAATCAATCCACTTTGAATGGTTTCCCATTCTTCGCCATCGATGATATTAGGAATTGGATCTAATTTCCAATTGCGAGCAGCTCCCGTTGGATCGTCATAGATATTATAAGTTACGCCATTTTCTTTCAACATGCGTAGCATGTCAAATTTTTTCTTCTCTAATTCTTCTGGAGTTAAGGACTGAAATGCTTCAAAAAAAGAATCCCAATAAGGCAAAACTTCGCCTTTGCCTTGAAATCTCAATTCATCATATGTCGATAAATCAGGCTGGTAATCTTTTAAAACAGTGTACATTAACTCGTTTTCGTCCAACATAAAACAATAAAAATCTACTTAATCACACAAATCTTACAAATCGCAAATATAATTTTTTCTTTAATCTTTCTCGATAAGCGAAGATAATGGATAGCGTAGACCGGAATAACTCATCATATCTACTTTGATACTGCCTACACTCAGTGGGCTTTCTATCCTTAATGGAATATGATTAGCATCATCACTCACCCAAGCAGTCATTTTTTCACCACCTTTAAAAACGGTTCCTTTCAATAATAATGGTTTGAATTTGATGGCATTGAAAGTGCCATATTGAGTCGTAATCTTTTCTTTTCCTAAATATCTAATATACATGTGATAGACTTCTTCATCCAAATACATATCGAATGGAATCTTATCACCTGTTTTATAACTATTAAAATCCAAACTGCGCACATTGTATAGGGCGCTTATGACATCTTGCGTACACTTATTTATCTTAAATGTTTTGCTAGATTCTGTTTCTACTTTTTCATCGTTGTGGTAAAAGTAGGCAACTTGACTTTTTTTATATTTTCCCTCATTTACATTGCGGACAAATTTGTAAGGCAACATATCTTTTGCATCGAAATAGCTTTCATAACGATCTCTTACTTTAAATATCCAATCGTATTTGGAATTGCTCCAGCCTGTACCTACAACATGATACACCGTTTTTCCTTCTAAAATCTCCGCGGTCGTTTTGAAATTTGCAGTCCCAGCATTGACATACAAACCAATAACATTGTAATAAATATTCAAAGTAATAGACTCACCCGCTCTAAATGAAGTATTGGCAACCGTGCAAATTGGCTCATTATTTTGAGCGAAAATACTCAGAGGAACACTACATAACGCAATCGCAATGGTTAATATCCTTTTCATTTATTTCTAAATATTTTTATTCCCAATACAAAACAACTTCCTATCAGAGCAGGCAATATGAGATTAACAAGCCAGATCAATATTGCACTACTTATAATTCCCAATTTATTTAAACTAAGCAAACCAAACAATTGCAAACTTAATTCTCCGCGTACGCCCACTTCGGCAGCAGGTATAGTTGGTATAATCGCCATCAGCAAAAACATGGACGCGGTCGCATACATCGTCTCGGCAACAGGCATCTCCACTCCTAAGATAAAGAATACTAATAAATATTGCAGAATAAATATAATATATCTTACAAAGGCAAAAAATAAAACCTTACTTAATAGTCGTGTATCATAGGTTTCTAAACTTTGGATGATGTAAATATATTTTTTGAAAAAAGGAATTTTCTCAATCCACTTAATAATCCAAGATATTTTGAAATAAAGAATGATCAAAACGATCGTAATTCCCGCCAAGACAAACAATAATCCTTTGAGCCACAATGTGGAAATACCAGAAACAGAATGTTCCATTCGCATGGGATAAATCAGTAAAAACGTACCTGCAATTCCAGTAATAAATGTGATAATAACTTGGCTCAAACTCCCAACAAAACTGACAGAAAGCGATCGCAATCTTTTCCCTTCTTGCATATACATCATTCTACCCAAATATTCACCCAAGCCATTTGGGATAAATATAGAAAAGGACAAACCAGAAAGTACCGCTTGAAATCCTGTAAATAGCGATACTTTTTGTACTGGGCGAATGAGCAATTGCCATTTTTTTGCTTCCAATCCCCAATTGACACACATCAATAATAGCAATATAGAAAGTAACCAAGCATGACTATAAAATGCAGCTTTGATCTCCACCCAAGCTGCTGTAATATTTTGAGTCTCTTTGATATTTTTGACAATGAAATACGTCAGCACGACAAACAATAACGGGCCAACACAATAATCGAGGACTTTTTTAAATTTTGGATGCAAATTACTTCTTGCCAAACCTATTTTTTTATAATTACAATTTTACTGAAAGAAGCTAACAAAATACGAATTAATGAAATTTTCGAGCCAAAAAATGTTTTAGCGTACTTTCACACTTTGAAATGGCAAATTACGACTCGACAATATTAGCAATTGATCCAGGCTCTATTACGATGGGCTATGCATTAATCGCCATAAAAAATAAAAAACCTACGCTTTTAGAAATGGGCGTTTTGCGTCTGGGCACTTACAAAGATATTTATATCCGTTTGGCTAAAATTCATACGAGAGTTGGATCGCTTATATCTGAATTTAAACCAGACTCATTTGCTATTGAAGCGCCTTTTTTTGGAAAAAATGTACAAAGTATGCTCAAGTTGGGGCGTGCACAAGGAGTAGCGATAGCTGCTGCCATGCAAGCATCTCTTTCTGTAACTGAATATTCTCCTCGGAAAGTCAAACAAGCCGTGACTGGTAATGGTAATGCCAACAAGGAACAAGTATGGCGTATGCTAAAAGATGTGTTGAAATTGACCGAAGACCAACCGCAGTTTTTGGATGCATCGGATGCTTTAGCCGTCGCACTTTGTCATTTTTATGAAACATCATCACCTTTGGCAGGATTGAAAAAAGGTAAAAATGGTTGGGCCGATTTCATCGCCCAAAATCCAGATCGGATTGTGAAAAAATAAATTAAAACGGATATCCGATCGCAATATTCCATATCCAATTGCTCTGTATCCAACTCCAATTCCACTTTTTCATTTTCCACTGAAAATCATTGGATTCTGTATCTGGTCCACGCATAGGCAAACCAACATCTATTCTTAATACCAATACATTCATATTAAAGCGCAAACCTGCGCCTGTACCGATGGCTAATTGTTTGTAGAATTGATTGGAAAATTTACCGCCTGGACGTGTAGGATCATTACGCACTAACCAAGTATTACCTGCATCCACAAATAAAGCTCCATCCACTATGGAAAATAAATTGCGACGTAACTCGGCATTCATTTCTATTTTCATATCCCCCGGTTGATCACCCAAAAAGTACACCGCATTTTTCGGATTTCCAGCATAATACCCACCAGGACCTAAGGAACGTGAACTATATGCGCGAACATCATTGGGACCACCAACGAAGAAACTTTTTACAAATGGCATGGACGTACTATTGCCCCATGCATATCCCAATCCAAATAGAGCACGCGTAGCCAATGTCGTTTTTCTCGTCAATTTGAGATAATCTCTAAAGTCAAATTCGCCTCGGATATATTGGGAAAAGGGAGAATTGAAAATCGTTTTTTCTTTTCCTTTATTGACATTGGCGCCTGTAAGGATTCCAAGTAAGTTACCCGAAACATCAAAATTTGCATTGAAATAAATATTGTTCTTTTTACGAGCACTTCCTGAAGCATTAAGAGAAGAATAGTTGTAATTATAATTGGAACCAATTATAAATTGACGCTCAATACTCCTAAATAATACAATATTTGTATCTAATGCTAATTGAAATCCTGGTGATATATTGGTAGGTCTTACAAACGTAAAAGAGAGTACATTTAATTGATGACTCTTCGTCTGGGATTGATGCCAATTATAACCATAACTCAAGTTTAAAGAATTTAAAGTGTACTGATCGGTACGCGTATAAAATTCATAACTCGCTTTTATTACGGTTTGAGGTAAGAAATCTGGATTGGTATGAAATTGAAATGGAGACAATACTCTTGGTAAAGTCAAGCTCAACTCTGTTCCTACTCTTCGAATCGCACCAGAGTAATTTCCCGTATTAACTTGTTTTTCTAAACCACCATACAATCTTGCCGTAAATATCTCGGCACCTCGGAAGATGTTGCGATTGGTCCAGTTTAAGGACATTTCCCCTCCATTCGCACTATTGGATTTGGCATAACCAGAAGTTTCAAATCGAATAGATTTCTTTTGAGCTGGTGTTAAATAATAAAAAGCGTTTAACCAATAACCCGGACGTTGTGTGGTATCCGTTTCCTCAAATCTTAATTTGACAAACTTATACATACCCAAAGTTGTCAATCGATTCAAGGCAAGATTATGATTATTCAAATTATATAAATCGCCCTTTTTAAATCCTAATAAACGAGAAAATACAATTGGTTTAACAATTTTAGCAGAATCAATAATGATGTATCCACTATCCGAGGGATCGTGATTAATGTATTTAAACGTCGTATCAGTCCCCACAGTATAGTCCGCAAATACAATAATATCGTTTACTCTAAACTGCTTTTTTGCATCTTTGGGTGTGGAGTATTTCAATTTCATAGTCAAGTCTACTTGATGACTTCCTATTGTCGTATCTGCTAGTGTAATCAAATAGTCTGGGTTGAAATAATAAAATCCGCGTTGTTTTAACCAAGCATCTAGACGCGTCCTTTGCCCTAAAATCTGATCCAAACTATATGCTTGACCTTTATCTCGAGCGCCCCATCTTCTAGTCAATCTTGAAGCGGTTTTTCCAAGAGCGGTAACTGTATCAAATTGATAAACAGAATTTCTGATATGATATTGACTATCCAAATAAGCATCAAATTGAACATATAATCTTTTACCTTTTACTGTGGTGTCCACGGTAACTGTATCTCGAAAATAACCTCTATTTTCCAAACGATTTTGTAGAATCTCTCTATTTTTTTCAATAGCGCCATATGAAGTAACGACCGGCGGAGAACCAATTTTGTGAAACAAGTTGCGAAAAAATCCTTTTTTAGATGATGGACCTCCCCAATTATAAATCCAAAGTTTGGGTGCAAAACTATTCGGTTCAGGACGTAAAAGACCTTGTAATTCTTCCGACAATTCATCATTCACAACTTTACTACTATCCGATTGTTTGTGTAAATGAATAGTCGCACCCATATACAATTGCTGACCTTTTT
Source organism: Rhizosphaericola mali (assembly GCF_004337365.2). Lineage (GTDB taxonomy): Bacteria > Bacteroidota > Bacteroidia > Chitinophagales > Chitinophagaceae > Rhizosphaericola > Rhizosphaericola mali. Next base: position 3,767,137 of record NZ_CP044016.1, read on the forward strand.
CTAAGCCCTTTGTTGCCGAGCAACTAGCTAAAAAAACAATCAAACAAATGCATATAAATATTTGAAAGGATTTTCCCATAGTTCTATTGTGCTTTATCAAAATCTTTTTCGTCTTTTTTGGCTGCGCGTTTTTCTTTTCTTTCCGCTTTACGTATCTGTCGACTTTCTTTCGCCGTATGGAAAGCCTCTTTAAATTTATCGTAATCAAATGTAAATATGAAACCTACACCTGTGCGTACCACCTGACCTTCAATCACACCTTCATATTGATTTTTACGATACGCACGCAACATATATCTACCGTCTTTGCTCAATCTATAATCGACGGATACATCGCCCGCAATATTAGTCGCTTGTTGATTAGTACTTGTACCCTGCAATGCAAAATTGCTACCCACATTTACTTGAATACGATCACTAAATAATCTTTTAGAAACACCGACAGATAGATCTGTCCTAGATTGCCCTGAGCCACTTGTATTTGCATAGTCTGTACTAGAATTTAAGTCAAAATTCAAATCCACACCTTGAATCAAATTACCCGCCAATTTATTTAATTGATCCGCCAAAATTCCCGTTGCTGTTTGTACTGCCATATCGCCAACCGTCGTTGCGTCTCCTGCACTTTGCAATGGATTTTCTCCCACAAATCGTCCTAATAATAACAACGCAAAAACTTGTTTATTCACCTCCGATGGATCAGATCGTACTTCTTGCAATTTGGTATCCACCAATGGATATTGACTCAAATAATCTTGTGGCAATGTAATGTCAAAAGAAATATCCGGTGTCATCAAATTATTTTTCATAATCAGATCGACGGTAAAAGGCATACTTTGTTTATATTGATTCAAATCTGTCCCAGAGACTTGACTTGACATCAGATCTACAGGAGAAGTCTTTACATTATATAAAGCCGTAATATTTGCAATAGCACTTAACGGATCGCCGGTCCATACGATCGAACTACCACGTTGAATTTGGAATTTTTTCTTGATTAATTCTAAAGTTAATTGATAAGCGCCTTTGGTTAGATTGTAACTTCCGGTAAGGCTCATTTTACCACTTTTATCAATTCCGAAAGCGAGATCTGCATTACCACTTATACTCAATTCATCCCCAGTACGTTCGTCCATTACCAATGCAAATCTTGCAGAAGTATCCGTCTGTATTTGCAGATTGATATCCATTCCTTTCAGTTGAGATTGATTACTCAAGGAGTCCGTCAACACTTTTACGTGAGAAGAATCGAAAACACGCATTTTGTTTTTGTCTACAAATACAACCACACCTTGACGACTTTGTACTTCCGGATCATCACTTGGCATGACCATTGAAAAATCGGTTTCTTTATTTACGCGAATTGATCCGTTGACACTAGGGGATTCCATATCTCCCTTCAACTTGATATCTGTATCAAATGCCAATGTCCCGTAGAAAAATCTGTTGGCAGCTTTTGGCGTATTGATTAGCATAAAATCATTGGCCTTTAATGCAAGGTCAAATCCATAATCCATGAAGTTCTTTGTAGTCAAATCTCCATCCACAGTAAATGCATTATTACGTGCATCTTGGATCGTCAATTGATTGAAATGAAATCCATTATTATCCATATTGATCACTTCATTGGATAATTTCAATTTAGCGCCTGTGATTGTAGGCGTAAAAAATGCATTATCAAATTTTAATTGACCATTCAATACTGGTGTATCTACCGTTCCTTTAATTGCGATATTTGAACCAATAAATCCGCCCACGGAATCCAAATAACCAACAGAGAAAGGTTTAATCGTTTCCAAATTGAATTTATTGATCAACAAATTCAAATCAAGCCCTTGGTTATCCTCATAATAATTACCAGATAGGTGCATATCATTTTGATTACCAGTCAAGTCGATTTGGGCTTTATACACATCTTCGCCTTCGCCATTGGTAACTTTCAAAGCCAGATCACCAATCGCTTGTTTTCCATACACCAAATTATCCGCATGGATATCTGAAACGAAAACGGGTTTGGTCAAAATATTTCTCAATTGAGCTGTTCCGTTCAAATCTCCATCTATGGGAATTCCTTTTTGATTCACGGCATTAGTCAATGTCGCTAGTTTGAATTTTTTAAAGGAAATATCCAAAGGACTATTAGAACTATCCGAAACAGATTGCATTTTCAACTCTTGTCCTTCGGTACTTAAAACGAAATTATGTGCAAATACACCCTTTTTAGGATTGTATATAAGTGCATTATCTGGACTGGATTCCCAAGTGACGTAATTTAACAGAAGGCCTTTTGGTACAACAGATATTGTGTACGAACTATCTTTTCCTTGAATCAATCGAGTTGTCAAATTGTACCAAGTCTTACCTGAAGAATCTGCGGTCCCGATAGACGTCTGGATGGTATCATGCTTTACAACAGCTAAAACACCCGTATTATACAAATGAAAACTTCTCGCAAGGATTTCATTGGCACCTGTTCCCATCATCAAACTATCCCCCATCGTCGTTGCCCAAAGATTATAATTCAACAATTTTTGTGGCGCGTAATTGATATTTTTTGCACGCAAACCAAAATTAAAAGAGGAATCTTTGGAACGTAGATAACTTCTGAAAATCAATGAATCCGAACCTTTGACTTCCGGCAAGAAATCTGTGATTATTTTTTTAGGTAAAATATAACCATTGATCGCCCACTCTTGTGGTTGGATTTTTTGAATTTTATAACCAGGAATCGTGTAATATTTCATGACAGAATTTTGAATAGCGCTCGCCATTTCTGTCAATTTATATTTACCGTGCATATCCAATTTCAAAATACTATCCGCAAAAAATAACATTTGGCTGTAAGCCGTATCCTTATTTCTCGCTAAGAAATACATACTATCCAAATGCAATGACATCGAATCATTTTTATACAAAAATTGATTGACGGTCATAAAGCCATTGAGATTATCGGGATCTGTATTGGTAAAATCCGCCATTACACGACCTTTCATAATCATCTTATCCGCTGTTATATGCAATTTTTGCAAATCAATTGTATCCAATTGCATGTTCAACTGTACCGCAGGATATTTTGGTAAAAGATCCGCAATGGTATTTAAAGATAAATGAATATTGGAATCCAAAATGCCTGCATCGGCTTTCAAAATTCCATCTACAACATTGCCATTGGTAGTAAAATTTTGATAATTGTAACCGTAAATATCTGCGGAAACAACATTGGCATTGAAGTCCGATTGGAATTTTTTCATATTGAAATGATTCAAATTCAATCCTGAACCTTGCGCGTGTGCCGTCAATGTCATTTTACCTAAAGTCGTATCCATCTTGGCGATATATCCCAAATCCAAATCATTCAAAGCAATGCTCGCGCTATACACACCATTTTGTGTCAATTTGCCTACTAACTTTGCTTGCCCATTAGATGTATTGATATTCAAATTGGTATTCATAGCAGCCATTCCTCCAGTGAAATAACCATTGGCGCTAATACTTTTCGGAATTCTGATAAGGTCTTTTGGAATACTTCCAAGCGGCGCTAACGTTTCGATATCCGTCGCCGTTGTATGTAGATTTTTAATATGAATATTGAAATACGCTTTGTTGGCATCCGGTAATCCTTTTGCATACATGCTCATATTCAGCGAAGTATTTTTCAAACCACGCATTTGCAAATTGGGAATCGAAAGATCATTTATTTTACCTTTTACAACGCCGCTGATATGAATCGGACCTTTGCCATGCAATAAGGAATCTGAAATGTATTGTTTGGGTATCAATGCTTTAATATCTTCCAAACTTGTATTTAAAGACTTTATATTCAGATTGAAAAGCATTTTATCTGGATCGGGCAAACCTTTGATATAACCTGTCACATTCAGATTGGTATTATGCAAACCGGAAAATTCCAATTGTGGTACTTGCAAATCTTTTACATAACCTTTTACCGTAGAGTTAATATTAAATGTAGAAGTCGCATAACCAGACATATACTCTTCCAGCATGGGAGCAACATTCAAAATATCGCCCATGTAAATCGTATTTTTAGGTAAATGCGCAAATAAATACATATTACCCGGATTGGCAATCACATCATCCAATGATTTGTATTTAACCGAAACAGAATCTCTAATTACAGATTTTGGTGTTTGGATAAATAATTTCCCTAGGGAAGCACCGTGGTCACCGTATGTGAAATTTGCTGTCAATTTACGTAAGTCCAATCCACCTTTTTCTTGTAAAGAACCTTGTGTTATTTTCCCTTGATAAAAAGACGGAATAAAATCCATCTCCTTTCCTTTTACAACCACATTTTTAAAATGTAAATGACCATAGTCCATTCCTTTCTTAATCGGCTTGGCAGTCAAATCATTATATACAAAATCAACACTATCCACGCCAATATTATTGACTGCAAAATGCCAAAACATAGAAGAGGTATCGGTACTCGTAGTTGCGGTACTTTTGCCCATTTCAATTTTTGCTTTGGTTTTGGATAATTGGATATCGTCTACGGTAAAGCTCATTTTGGATACATCCAAATTCCCTGGAGTCACGGAAAGATTACCTACATTTAGATCCGCCAACATCGCACCAATATCATCCTTGTAATTTAGCTGAATACTATCCAAAATCACATTACCGACTCTCAACGGCAATTTTAAAGCTGCCGTATCTTTTTTTGCAGCAAGTAGTAACGAACTATCTACGGGAATAATGACAAGCGGCTTGTATTGATGGTAAGAGATATTGGTATTCTTCAAAATGAATTGCGGAATGTCCACATTCATCGTTTTGGTGTCAAATCGTTTTAAGCTAGTATTCGCATAACCGATTTTCCCCTTGGATTCCATACCCAAAACATCATCGTGAAATGTATATCGAATATTAGAAAGATTGACTTTATTGATGTCGACCAAGAAGGAAGAAGTGCTCGTGGTAGTGTCCACAGCAGTTGCGGTATCCTTGCCTACAAATGCATCGATGATGTATTGAAAATTGTACACCGTATCTGGCGCATTGCGATAGATATGCGTATTTACACCATCCAAACTAATTTCAGAAATCAACGCTTGACTTCTAATCAATTGCAAAACAGAAAGATGCAAACGAAAATTATTGACAAAAAGCAAAGTATCTTTTTTCTGATCTTGCATATACAGACTATCCAATTCCACCCCTCGGAAAAGATTGAAATGTAAATGCGCTAGTGAAACTTTGGTTTTGATTTTGGATTCTGCGTAAGAAACAATTTTGTTCTTGATTATATTCTGAACTCTAGGAATCTGAATGACGACGCTAATTAAAATCAAAAGCAGAAGGATGCTCATGAGCACCCATCCAATGATTTTAGCAATTCTTCTGATTATTTTCTTCAATTTAGCGTCTCTGTACGTTCTTTTTACAAAAATAGTCTTAATAAAAAGGGTAACCAATTAAGATTCAAAGAATTTTAATCATTGGCCACCCCTTTTTTAAAATTATATAAAGAAATTTCCCGAAGGAAATTTCAAATTGAAATTATTTGCTCGTAATTGGCTCCTCCGTCTTAGTACCATTGTTTGCTGTAGCGGGCTTCTTTTTTTTCTTATTTTGAAAATAAGTTTTTACTCCATTAAAAATCGTAACCACACCCACTTCTTTTACCGATTGTAAAAGGCTTTGAAGCGGATTCATGGTATTTTTACTTTTTTTGAATGGATTATTTACCCAAAATGCGATAGCAACTTGAAGTAGATTCCATGTCTTATCAGCCACACTAGATTTCGCAAAAAATGGAACTGGCTTCCCCACCAATGACCTAATAGATTCTCTAGGAACCAATTTCAAGTCTCTTTTCAGTACATACTCATCCATTCTAATTTGCGCCTTCACCTTTCTTATCTCTTGATCCAAATCGCTCGTTCCGTCAATAAAGGAAAGGTCCTGATCCAATTTAATCTTTTGGTTGTTCTCTTCCATCTTCTTCGTCATTTGCGGTTTTTTCAAAAATAATTGCTATAATTTTTCCAGCTATAAATTTTTTGAGTAATTGCTTTTTCATCAATAAGATGATGATTACCAATAAGATAACATAAATCAAAGCAACCAATCCAAATCCTTTGAAATAGCTATTAAATAATTCACTGAAAAAATAACCTCCCATGAAACTTAAGAAAAGCAGAATCAAGCAACTTATAATGCCCAAAAGCATCCACGTCACCATCATAGAAACTAATCTGGAGACTTTAGACACCCCTTCTAATTTTGCGAGTAATATTCGATTGGTAATATAGCGAATTACACGCGCCTTATATTGTTCAAAAAATTCTTGACTGTTGTTTTCCATAAGTAAGCGTTATAGATATAAATTAAGAAAATATTTCATCCAATTCTCCTTCTTCTACGGCTGCTTCACTATTACTTCTTAATTCTGATATAAACTGTTTGCCTTTGTGGAATAATTTATCCAAAGAAGATTGAACGGAACTCATCCCATCTTTCAATTCATCTCCTGTAGATTTTGCTGTATCTTTTACAGATTTGATTAATTTTTTACCACTTTCTCCTTGTAGGAATATTGTTAAAGCGGTACCTGCTGCTGCTCCGATAATTAAACCGGTCAAAAATTTTTGATTGTCCTTCATATTATTTAAGAGATTATAGTTACAAAATTATAGTTACAATTTATAAAATTAATTTGTTTATTTTACACAAAATCAATTTGATATAAAAAAATACTGCAATCTCTGTACCATTTAATTGTCATACATGGAAAGTTCAAAAAAAAGTCGAAATAGGATCACTCTATTGATCATTCTAATAATCTTAGGAGGCTTTTTATTTTACACTTTAATTCAATTCTTCACTGCTTTTCTGGGAGCGCTAATTTTTTATGTTCTGAGTAAATCAAACATGCGAAAATTGACATACAAATATGGATGGAACAAATCTCTTGCTGCCATTTTAATCATGGTCATTTCCTTTTTTGTCATATTGCTGCCGATTTCGTTATTATCGATTTTGATGTATAACAAGGCCGTGCCGATATTACAAAATCCAACTCAAGTACTAAATGCAGCCAAAAATCTTGACGCAACGATTTATAGCAAATTGCATTTCAGCTTATTATCGGCAAAAACAATTGATTCCATACCCGCCATCGGTGGAAGAATTCTAGGAGCTGTTGTCAATACCGGAATGACCGCTGTAACGTCTATTTTAATGATGTATTTCTTTTTGTATTTCATGCTGACGAGTATGGGCAGAATGGAAGCAACTTTGATTTTGTTCTTACCATTTGAGAGAAAAAAATTGATGATTTTGGGAAAAGAATTATATGCTCAAACATTGAGCAATTCTATTGGCATTCCTTTAATTGCTATCGCCCAAGGACTTTGCGGTTATATTGCGTATCTGATTGCAGGCGTACCTCAAGCTGGTTTTTGGGGTGTAATTACCGGATTTGCATCTGTGATTCCTGTCGTTGGAGCCGCTATTGTGTGGGTACCTGTCGCGATATATCTGCTTGCGATGCAACATTATTGGCAAGCGGTAACTGTTGTACTTATTTGCGCGATTGTTTTGGGTTCAGTGGATAATGTTATTCGTTTTGCTTTGGCAAAAAAAATGGCAGATGTTCATCCAATTATCACCGTATTAGGTGTGGTAATGGGTTTAAATTATTTTGGTTTTACAGGATTGATATTTGGACCACTTTTAATTTCCTACTTTTTCATTCTATTGAAATTTTACTATTTGGATTATTTGCAAAAACCGCAATTACTACCTGAAAAGCCATTGGAAACCAAAAAATCTTTTTCCATTTTTCAATTGAAAAAATTGACATTCCCCAAAAAGAAAGATTAAATCAAAAAAGCCTGTACAAATTGAATTGTACAGGCTTTTTTAATCCTTTATCAAAATTAATAAGACCATTTCACCCAAGCAGAAGCCCAAGTAAATCCGCCGCCAAAAGCAGCCATTATGATATTATCCCCTTTTTTCAACTTAGATTCCCACTCCCAAAGACACAAAGGAATCGTGGCAGCTGTCGTATTGCCAAATTTCGTAATATTCACCATTACTTTTTCCTTCGGAATACCCATGCGTTCACGAGTAGCTTCAATGATACGTAGGTTGGCTTGATGTGGAGCTAACCATGTAATATCGTCTGCAGTAAGACCATTTCTACTCATAATTTCTGCACTAACTTCCGCCATATCTGTCACTGCGTTCTTAAAGACAGCAGGCCCTTCTTGATATATGAAATGTTCTTTATTCGTTACAGATGCGATTGTAGCTGGCCTTAAAGAACCACCCGCTTTCATATGTAAATGTTTTGCGCCAGATCCATCACTTTTTAAGATACTGTCTTGCAAGCCAGTTTCATCTTCTGATAACTCTAACAAAACTGCCCCAGCTCCATCACCGAACAAAATGCATGTAGTACGATCTGTGTAATCTACTAGTGAACTCATTTTGTCTACACCTACAACAATAATTTTTTTACATCTACCAGATTCCAAAAAAGAAGCTCCTACAGTCAATGCATATAAAAACCCGCTACATGCAGCTTCTAAATCAAAACCAAATGCATTTTTTGCACCTACTTTATCGGCAATTATATTGGCTGTTGCAGGGAATACCATATCTGGTGTTACTGTTGCACATATAATAGCGTCTATTTCTAATGGATCTAAATTTTTCTTTTTTAAAATTTCTTGGATAGCAGGTACCGCCATGTCGCTACTTCCTAATCCAGGATCTTTCAATATTCTTCTTTCTTTGATTCCAGTTCTTGTTAAAATCCAGTCATCCGTTGTATCGACTATTTTTTCAAGATCTTTATTTGTTAATCGATATTCAGGTAGATAACCACCAACGGCAGTAATCGTTGCCCTTAATTTGTTCATACGTTTCTTTGAATTATCTAAAATTGGCGTCAAAATTATTAACAAATTTTGAAATTTTACGATTTGATTACATTCAAATCGTATTTTTCGTATTTATTCAAATATAAAAAAGGGCTTATTGTCAAACTTTTCATTGCTTTTAAACTGCATTGTGTATTTAAAATCAGACATTTGGAAAAATTTTAATCAAATTAAATGATCGCATATCTTAGAGGGAAATTTTTACATCTCACACCAGCTCAATTAATTGTTGACGTTAATGGAGTAGGATATGAGCTAAATATTAGTTTAAATACATATACGGAGATTCAATCTAAACAAGAGGGGGCTTTATATGCCTACCAACATATTACTGAAAATGCTCAGACCATGTATGGATTCTTTTCTTTAGAAGAGAAAAAATTGTTTTTACAATTAATTGGTGTTTCTGGAATTGGATCTTCCACAGCTCGAATGATGTTGTCCGGGTTAGCACCTGATGAAATCGTGCGTGCTATTGTACAAGGCAACGTAAAACAATTAGAAGGAATCAAAGGAATTGGTAAAAAAACTGCGGAAAGATTAATCGTCGAATTAAAAGATAAATTATCCAAAACGTATGATGACGAAAAACAATCCATTATTAATCAACCAAATAGCAGAAATAATGAGCAAGATGCGTTAGAAGCATTGATTGCGCTAGGAATTGCTCGTCCGATGGCAGAAAAAGCTATTCAAAAATCAGCCAAAACCCTAACTGATCCAAATGTAGAAACCTTGATTAAAGCTGCATTAAAAAACATGTGATATGGCATTTTTTATTGAAACTTATGAGGTTTTTATATAATAATTTGCTAATGAAGCGTTATTAAGCTGTTATTATTTTCTTTAATGAAACTAGAAAATAAGGGGTGAATAAGTTTCAAACTTATTCGAAATATTTAATAATAAGTTAGCATTGTCCAAACAGAAATACAGTTTTTTTTACTTTTTAATATTACTGAGTTTCTTTTTTTCCCCTTCTCGTGTTTTTGGGCAAAAAAAGGACAGCTTACCCTATCCAATTCAGGATAGGCGAGCAAATGCTATAATCAATCCAAGCAGAAATCCTTTTGACATTCCCGACGACAGTCTTTTAATTAATAGAAAAGTAGAATACGACTCGCTCACTGGAAATTATATTATATATGAAAAAATAGGAGATTTATTTTATCGCAACCCAATGGAAATTTCATTCCAAGATTTATTAAAATTAAGGGGGCAACAAGACGAAAATCAATATTTTTCTGATCGAGCTAAGGCATTGGATTTATTAAATTACAAACAAGCTAGACCTAAACCTACCATATATCCTAGTTTTTTCAACAGAACTTTTGGAGTTACAAAAACTGGAAAATTAGTAGATATACGGCCACAAGGCAATATAGACTTGAAAGTAGGCTATCAGGGACAATATGTTAATAATCCCACACTTTCAACCAGCGCAAGAAGAACTGGTGGTTTTGATATGAATATGAACGCTAATATTAACGTATTGGCAGATATTGGTAGCAAGATGACATTACCGATCAGTTGGAATACGCAATCTACTTTTGATTTCGAAAATCAGTTAAAACTGAATTATCATGGCTATGACGATGAAATTATTAAATCTATAGACGCAGGTAATATTAATTTTAGAACAAAAGGAACTTTGATGAGTAGTGTTCAAAATTTGTTCGGGATAAAAACACAACTGCAATTTGGAAAATTATTCGTCACTGCTGCCCTAGCGACAGATCGTTCTCAAAAACAGACACTGACTTTACAATCAGGAGGGGTATCTCAAACAATTAATAAAACGCTAGATGATTATGATGAAAATAGAAATTTCCTTTTAAGCCAATATTTTCGCCAACATTTTAATCAATTCATGGGCAAACTGCCACTTAATCAAAGTTTGGTAAATATAACGAGAATGGAAGTTTGGCTGACCAACCGAACAGGCACCACTACCAATGCAAGAAATATTGTGGGCTTGGCAGATTTAGGAGAAGCTCAACCTTATAATTCCAATATACAACCCTTAATTACTACAAATAATCTACCGGATAATAGCGCCAATAATTTATACCAACAATTATCCAATAGTACAACAGCAAGAAATGGATCCTTAGCGACGACCTATTTACAAAGCCTAGGATTGTTACCAGTGCAAGATTATGAAAAAGTATATGCTCGTAAACTGACTGAAGGAACTGACTACACTTACAATTCTAAAATTGGATTTATTAATTTAAATAGTCAACTCCAATCAGATGATGTATTAGGTGTCGCATTTCAATATACTTATAATGGTAAGACCTATCAAGTCGGAGAGTTTTCATCTGATGTAGCCCTAGATTCAACATCAGGTATTCAAAAGGTGTTATTTGTAAAATTACTTAAAGCAACTGCACAAAGAATAAATTTACCAATTTGGCATCTAATGATGAAAAACGTTTATTCATTAGATGTTGCTGGTATTGATAGTTCTAGTTTTAAGTTGAATGTTTATTATAAAGAGCCTGGTGGAGGCACCAAACGTTATTTGCCGACATCATCAGAAAGTACAAAGGGAGAATCTTTATTAACCATCTTAAATGCCGATCGTTTAAATTCTTTGGAATCTCCTCAGCCAGATGGACAATATGATTATTTAAATGGATATACAGTATTGCCGAATCAAGGACGTATTATTTTTCCCGTATTGGAGCCATTTGGTCATGATTTAGATTCTTTAGCTTTTACTGGTGTATCCTCAGATGTTAAATCCGATTATATCTATTCCGCATTATATGACAGCATAAAGTCTATAGCCCAGACCTATACTAATTATAATCGTTATTTATTGATGGGGACTATTAAGGGGACATCTTCTTCTCAGATATCATTAGGAGCAGTGAATATCCCACAGGGATCCGTAACCGTATCAGTAGGAGGGCAAATATTGACCGAGAATACGGACTATGCTATCGATTATACATCTGGAACCTTACAAATACTAAATCAATCAATCCTTAGCTCTGGACAGCAAGTCAGTGTACAATTTGAAAACAATACCACCACCACTCTCCAACGTAATTTCATGGGTTTACGATTGGATTATGTAGCAAGTGATAAATTATCCATTGGTGCTACTATGGAAAAATTGACCGAGCGTCCTTATACGAATCAAACCTATTATGGAGAAGATCCTATCAACAATACAATGTATGGAGTCGACTTTAATTACAAATCAGAATGGCCAGGCTTAACAAGATGGTTAAACAAACTTCCTAATTACTCCACTAAGGCAACAAGTTCTATCAATGCGTATGGAGAAGCTGCGGTATTAAAACCTGGACAACCATCACAGATTGGTTCTGGAACAAGTGCGACTGTTTATATTGATAATTTTGAAAGTGCAAGTAGCAGTTACGATGTAAGAACTCCATTCACATCATGGGCTTTGGCATCGACACCCGCAGGTACTACATTATTCCCAGAGGCTGAGTTAAATGATTCAATCAATTATGGGATGAATCGAGCAAGATTGTCATGGTACAATATTGATGCTATTTTACAAGACAAAACGAATACAAGCAATCCCTTAAGGCATAACTTGTCTGCATTGAGCGATTTGCGTACTAGAGCCGTATACAATAATGAATTATTTCCTTCTGCTAGTACTGCAACCTCCAATACCCAGTTAACGACTTTTGATATGACCTACTTTCCATCCGATAGAGGTCCGTACAATTATGCCAATTCTTCATCAGAAGTGAATGCTCAGGGAAAATTGTTAAATCCGGAGAAGAGGTGGGGGGCATCATGCGTGCTATTCCACAAACAGATTTCGAAACTAACAATATAGAATACATAGAGTTTTGGTTACAAGATCCATTTTTATATCAAAAACAAAGCACGGGAGGCCGCTTAGTCTTCAATCTTGGTAATGTCAGTGAAGATGTATTGAAAGATGGTAAACATTTTTATGAAAATGGGCTTAATACACCTACTACTACAAGTTTGATGGATAGTACCTCCACATGGGGTTTTACACCACTTAATCCAATTCAACTAACTAATGCATTTAGCAACACCGCCTCTGATAGAGCCTATCAAGATATTGGCTTCGACGGTTTGGATGATGTGGGAGAAAGAAATAAAAGAGCTACATTCTTAGCATCGCTTGCAATGAATTTTGGTTCAAACTCTACAATTTATAGTCAAGCATACAATGACCCATCCAATGATAACTATGTATGGTATCGAGATAGTAAATATGATGACTTAGGTGCCAATATTATCAGTAGATATAAATATTATAACAATCCTCAGGGAAACTCTCCCGTCTCCACAAGTACAGCATTATCCTCTGCAGCAACGATGTATCCTGATAACGAGGACTTAAATGCTGATAATACCTTAAATGAAACAGAATCATATTTTGAATATGATGTTGATTTGAAACCAGGCATGAGCGTTGGTGATAGTTATATTGTTGATTCACGTGTCATAACTCCAAAATTGGCAAATGATAGTTCCGCTACAGAAACTTGGTATTTATTTCGTATTCCAGTAAAAAACTACGCTAGCGCAATAGGAGGCATATCAGATTTTAAGTCCATCCGATTTATGAGGATGTACATGACTAATTTTAGGGACTCTGCCACATTTCGCTTTGGTAGTTTAAATTTAGTACGGAATCAATGGAGGAATTTTACATATGACTTAGATACAACAGGTAGTTATACTTCACTACCTTCAGCATCTACAACTACACTTACTATATCAACAGTCGGCCTAGAGGCGAATAGTGGCAAAATTCCAATTCCATACAAAATGCCTCCAGGTGTTGAACAAATGCAATCTCTGGCCAACAACGGAGTCAATGTTTTGTCCAATGAACAGTCCATGGCATTAGATATTACGAATCTGAAAAAAGGAGATGCTCGTGCAGTTATCAAAGGTATGAATATGGACATGCGTCGATATGGACGAATGGCTATGTTTATACATGCAGAATCTATAACTGGGCAAACACAAGTAAATAATGGAGATCTGACAGCCGTAATCAGAATTGGTCAAGATTATTTGAATAATTATTATGAAATAAAAATTCCCTTATCCATTACTTTACCATCAGTAACTGCCTCCTCCGCAGAAATCTGGCCAACCAGTAATGAGCTAGAATTGTCACTACAATCTTTGGTTCAAGCGAAGTTACATAGAGATAATGCAGGTCACAGCACGACTTCCATTTATCGAGAATTACAGACAGATGGAAGTACGATCTCTGTCATGGGAAGTCCTAACCTGGCAGAAGTGAGTGGCTATCTGATAGGTGTGCAAAATGATAGTTCAAGTCAACCATTAAGTGCGGAGCTTTGGTTTGATGAGCTAAGATTAAGTGATATTGATAATTCTGGAGGCTGGGCTGCTATGGGTCGAGTAGATATTCAAATGGCTGATTTGGGTACACTTTCGGTTTCTGGCAATACTTACACTGCTGGATTTGGTACGATTGAACAAAGTACCAATGAAAGATCGTTAAATGATATGCGCCAGTTTGACGCAGCGATGAATTTGGATTTAGGTAAATTATTTCCACAAAAATTGGGCTTTACCATACCGACCTATGCTAGTATTACTAGGACGGTTTACACACCAAAATATGATCCATTTGATCAAGATGTTTTGTATAAAACCAAATTAGCAATGGCAAAAACCAAAGCCGAAAGAGATTCAATAAAAAATGTTGCATTGGATCAATCAACTACTAAAACTTTGAATTTCACCAATGTTAGATTCGCAAGACCAGGAAATAAGACGCCACAGCTTTGGGATTTAAGTAATTTTGATTTTAGTTATAGTTATACAAGTATACGTCAATCAAATCCTACTATTGCTAAAAATGCTATCACACGTCAACATGGTGGATTTGGTTATACATTTAATGGGCGTGAGCACTATGTAGAACCTTTTAAAAAGCTATTTGCAAAAAAATCTCCATGGCTCGGTTTATTTAGAGATTTTAATTTTAACCCCGTACCGTCTTTATTAAGTTTCCGAGTAAATGTAGATAGACAAATGGGGCTATACCTTCCTCGATCCATAAATATTGGAGATACAGCCAATACCGTCATACCTTCTGACACAACCTACGATAAATATTTTTTAATTGATCGATATTACAATCTTCGTTGGAATTTTACGAGAAATCTAAATTTTGATTTTTCTGCAATTAACAATTCCATTGTAGATGAACCCGAAGGTCTTATAAATACAAAGGCAAAAAGAGATTCTGTATGGAAAAACTTCCTAAAGGGTGGTCGTACATTGACGTATCAGCAAAAAACAATCTTAAACTATAATCTACCCTTGGATAAATTACCCATGACCGATTGGATCAATGCACAATATAATTTCACCACTAGTTATAATTGGGTAAGTGCCAATCTGCTAGCTCTCGGATTAGGTAATGTAGTGGAGAATGGTAGACAAAATGGGCTGCAAGCGGACATGGATTTCACGCGCCTTTATAATAAATCCAAATTTTTCCGAAAGGTAAATGAACCTCGTAATAATTTCCCAAATGGGAATAATTATCGTAACCCCAATGGACAAAATAATAATGGTAATAATGGCGCACAATTAACAATGAAGCCATTAAATGACACGGCACACATGAAATTACCACCAAGGGATTCCATTATTAAAGGCCTGCATGGGAAAGAAAAACATCTCGCTTTGAAAAAATGGCGTGCACTTAGACGTGCGATCAGAAAAGCCCAAAGAGCAGAAAGAGCCAATATGCAAATTGCTGATATGAATGGATTTGCTCGAGCGGGAGGCCAGTTAGTAACCATGGTCAAACGTGTATCTGTACAATATACATCTGCATATAATAGTCGTGTACCTGGAATCATGGCTTCTCCTAATAATTTTGGTAATAACTGGAAAGCAGGATCACCCGGATTGGGATATGTCTTTGGTAAGCAACCAACATCTGCTTGGTTAGATAAAATGGCGTCGAAAGGTGCATTGAGTACAGACTCATTATTTAATGACGTATTTTCTCAAAGCTATACGCAATCTATCAATATTACGGCACAGATTCAACCCGTACCATCGTTAAATATTGATTTAAATATTCAGAAATCCTTTTCGAAACAATATAATGAATTATTTAAGGATACATTAGGAAATGGGACTTTCTCTCATTTAAGTCCTTATGCATCTGGTGGATTTTCTATATCCTATATTTCACTAAAAACGATGTTTACCAAAAATAGCACAAGTAAAACATCCAAATTATTTGATAATTTCTCTACTTTCCGTACGACTATTTCCAAAAGAATGGCCGCAAAAAATGGTTATTATACGGGAGGTTTAGATGCCAATGGATATGCAAATGGATATGGACAATATGCACAAGATGTGTTAATTCCTGCATTCTTAGCGGCCTATACAGGAAAAGATCCTAACAAAATTCCATTAGTAGACGAGAATTATACGAATATTAAACAAAACCCATTAAGTGGCTATTTTCCGCTTCCCAATTGGAATTTAACTTATTCAGGACTATCTAATATACCTGCACTACATAATACCTTCTCATCCATTGTATTAACTCACGCATACAATTCGACGTTATCAATGAATAGCTTTACAAGTAGTTTAGATTATTTAGATCCATTACATTTAGGCGTGCCTGGATTTATCAATTCAACTTCTGGAAATTATGTACCATTTTACATTATTCCCAACCTCACAATCTCAGAAAGCTTTGCCCCACTTATTGGAGTGAATCTCACGACGAAAGATCAAAACAATATGCGCTTTCAATATGCAAAATCAAGGACATTGAGTTTAAGTTTGACGGATTATCAAGTTAGTGAAGTTAATTCAACCACCTATACGATTGGAGGCACCTATCGCAAACGAAATGCAAATTTGACTTTTCTACCTGGAAATAAAAAAGCAAATGCGGGCAATGACCTTAATATCACATTGGATTTAGCATTTAGAAATGATCGCCAATACAATAGCATTTTGGATCAATCGAGTTCATATAGTACTGGTGGTCAGAAGATTATATCCATATCTCCATCAATTGATTATATTTTAAGTAATCGTGTCAATGTCAAATTGTATTTTGACCAACAAAGAATTATCCCATATATTTCTACGACCTATCCAACGACGACAACATCTGCAGGAATTCAGATAAGAGTTTCCTTGGCACAATAATTAATATTGATATTTTTGCAAATTATGTCAAATCAATCTATCGAAATAAGAGCTGCGCAAAAAGCAGATTGCGCGCGTATGTTAGAATTAGTACAAGAATTAGCAACATTTGAAAAAGCACCAGATGAAGTATCTGTAACGCTTGCTCATTTTGAAGAAAGTGGTTTTGGCGAAAATCCAGTTTGGTGGGGGGTCGTCGCTGTAGAAAATGATATCATTGTAGGAATGGCTATTTATTATATCCGATATTCTACTTGGAAAGGTCAGACGATGTATCTTGAAGATTTACTTGTTACGGAATCTCACCGTCAAAAAGGTATTGGACAACTACTTTTGAATGCTTTAAAAGTAGAGGCAAAAAAGAAGAATTTTCCATTTATTCGTTGGGAAGTATTGGAATGGAATGCTCCTGCGATTGCATTTTACAAAAAAAATCAAGCAGATTTAGATCCAGAATGGATCAATTGTACCTTGACGGTGAACTAACTATTACCAATATAATAACGTAAAATCTGAAAGCTATCGCTATTTAAACAATTACCTTTGTACTTTAGCTTCGACAATTAGGCAAGACGAGAATGAAAATACTGGACTGGTACATTATTAAAAAATTTCTTACAACCTTTTTCTTTGCAATATTTCTATTTGCAATTATCTCTGTGGTAATTGATGTAGGAGAAAAAACAGATGATTTTGTAAAAAGTGGTTGGAATTTTTCCCAGATTGTGATGAATTACTACATCGCTTTCATTCCGCATATATTGGCGCTTTTATTTCCATTATTCGTTTTTATTTCCGTGATATTTTTCACATCAAAGATGGCGGAGCGCGTGGAGATTATTGCCATACTTGCTAGTGGTACGAGTTTTAGAAGGATTTTAAGGCCTTATTTTATTACTAGTTTTGCATTAGCTGCTTTACTTTATTACTTGAGTGGTTATGTCATTCCGATTGCGGATGTCAAAGTTGCATATTTCGAAGATGTATATGTTCACGGAAATTCGAGTTATGAACAGTTAGTCAATCGTCAGAAAATCCAATACAAACGTATCGATTCCTTTTCTTATGCAGGTCTACGTAACTATGATACGACCACTAAAAAGGGCGGACCATTTTTTCTATACAAAATAAAAGATGGAGAAATGAACTACAATCTACGTGCTGAAAAGATTTCCTGGGATACGACACATCATCAGAATAAGTGGAAATTAGAAAACATATTTGAAAGAAATATCGATGGCATTCACGAGAAAGTCAAATTAACACCAAGTCGTATTGTCAATTATAATTTTATGCCTTCCGATCTTCGATATGATGAATATGCCCAAAATAAAATGACCACGCCTGAACTCGAACGGTATATTTATTTAGAAAAATTACGTGGAGGGGAAGAAGTAAATACTTATCTCATAGAATTATATCGGAGGATTGCAACGCCCGTTTCGGTTATTTTATTGACGATGATTGGTGCTATTATTGCTAGTAAAAAGGTTAGGGGAGGAAGTGGAGCACACTTGGCAATTGGTTTTGTCATCGCCGCTGCATTTATAATCATGGATAGATTTTCTACTATATTTTCTACTAAAGGAAATCTACCGCCAATTGTTGCTTCTTGGATTCCCAATATAACTTTTATGGTGGTTGCTATTTATTTATACAAAAAAGCACCTAAATAAAATTTTCAAAAAAAAATCTTAAACTGTTCGTTTTCAATATTGCTGCACTATCTTTACGAAGCCTATATGGGTGATTATTAACGAACTTTGCCATTATATAAACATAAAGAAAGCAAACATTAGTTTACTTTCTTTATGTTTTAGGAAATATTCAGTAGGCAGGTCAATTTTAGAGTGTTTTAAATTTGCGTAAATGGAAACGATTAAACAGAAATTTCACGCTATTGCTGAAAGCAAATCCGCTGAAATAAAGGAATTTATCAAGATTTATGGAGATACCACAATCGAAGAAATTAAGGTTTCTCAATTATACCAAGGGATGAGAGGAATGACTGCACTAGTAAGTGAAATCAGTTTACTAGATGCAAATGAAGGGATCAGATTCAGAGGATTTACCATACCCGAACTTGTTGAAAAATTACCTAAAGCCCCTAACAGTACACAACCATTACCAGAAGCTTTATTTTATTTATTACTAGTAGGAGAAATACCTACAGTAGAAGAAACTGAATACGTTTCTAATTTATTCAAAGAGCGTAGTGCGATACCTCAATATGTCTTTAATGCAATAGAAGCTTTACCAGTTGCGTCACACCCAATGACTCAATTTGTCGTTGGTATCATGGCATTGCAAACAGAAAGTAAATTTGCTGCTGCATATAGTAAAGGCATCAATAAAAAAGAATATTGGGATCCCATATTTGAAGATTCATTGGATTTAATTGCTAAACTCCCTCGTTTGGCTGCTTATATATACAGAAGAAAATATAAAAATAACGAACAAATTGAAGCAGATCCATCATTGGATTGGGCTGCAAATTTGGCGCATATGTTGGGATATGAAGATCATGGATTCCAAGAATTAATGCGGTTATATTTAACTATACATGCAGATCATGAGGCAGGAAATGTATCCGCTCATACGACACATTTGGTAGGTTCTGCATTGAGTGATCCATATTTGAGTTTCGCTGCAGGTATGAATGGATTGGCTGGACCTTTACATGGATTGGCAAATCAAGAAGTAATCAAATGGATTTTTGAAATGATTGAAAAGATAGGTACTGATGAACCTACTGCTGATCAAATCAGTCAATATGTAAAGGACACTTTAGCTTCTGGTAAAGTAGTTCCTGGTTATGGTCATGCCGTATTGAGAAAAACAGATCCAAGATTTACAGCACAACAAGAATTCGGAAAACATATTATGCCAAATGATAAATTGGTAAATATTGTTTGGAAAATATACGAAGTTGTTCCTCCAATATTAGAAGCAACTGGAAAGGTAAAAAATCCTTGGCCTAATGTAGATGCACATAGTGGCGCATTGTTAGTGCATTATGGAATGAAGGAATATGAATTTTACACAGTTCTATTTGGCGTAAGCCGCGCATTAGGAGTACTGTCTAATTTATGTTGGAATAGAATTTTGGGAATGCCTTTGGAAAGACCAAAATCTATGACTACAGATGCCCTAAAAGAAATTGTCAATGAAAAATAGTTAATTCAATATTTCTAAATAATCTAAAGCTCACTAAATTTCTTATTGAGCTTTTTTATTTTTATAAAATGAAGAATACATTTTTACTGTCAATACTATTGGTACTTACCACATCAAGTTGTAATACCCCATTACAACTCCAAAACTTGAATAAGGGAGATATTGACTATTGCATACCTAAAGAATATGCAAAAGAAAATATACCAATAATGAAAAATGAGGATTCATTACTTGCATTGCATTTAGAATATAATAATCATAGTCTAAGTAAACATGATAAATTAATGGCAAATGCAATAGGACTTATTCCTATCTTTCAGAACAATGGAACAAATCAAGAAAAATTATTAATAATACAGGAAAAAATAAGCAAATTTGACGAAGAAATTCAATCTGTGGCAGCACAATTAGATTGTGAGGGGGAACGAACAGATCAGATAGCAAATTATTTAGATAAAATAAACCAAAAAAGAACAACTAAATTAACAGCTCTTTCAATAATAGCAGGTTCACTTACTACAATACTTGCAATAGCATTCAAAAATAATGATACACAAAATGCAACAGCAATAATAGGAGGACTTACAAGTTCTATACTAAGTATCATCACCATAAACCCAAATGGGAAAAAAATAATTTGGAACCAAAACGAAAATATATTGGAGGATGTATGGGCTGAAAAAAATATCCATAGTTTTATTCCAGAAAGCCTTTGGTATGTCCTAAATACAAAACAATTTAGCAATTCAGGAGAGATTTCACTTGTACAATCAATAAAAAAACGTTGGGTTGACTATATCTTTAAAGGTCATATAGAACAAAGCGATATTAAGTTATATTATAAGAATGGAGGTACATATGTAGCTGAAGATTTACATAATAAAGCTACAATGTTAAATCAAATGCAAGCTACATTAAGATCTATCCATCAAGATTTGTCAAATTTTACTACACATATTGATACATATTATCATAATCAATCTTTAGTGCTCTAAATAGTAAGTAGTACTAATTGAATAAAAAAATAGTTATTATTATTAATAACATCAAACCTTTCTTCCTAAAATCTATAATTAATAGATAAACCTTTTCAGATAAATATAGCAAAAGGTGCCATTAAGCACCTTTCTAAAGATAATGTGTGTGTTCGTTGCGTATTGTGTTTTCAATAGTAACAAACGGCTCAGTAAAAATAACAAAAGAAATATATTAAACAAAAAACTAATGTTTGTAATTAATAAAAACCATTAAAAGGAAAAACAGAATTAATAACTTAGAATCTATCATAAACATACTATACCTTGTCTACCGAGAAAGATGGGGAAGTATCTGTAAAACAAAACAGCCTTTGTGATTTCTCACAAAGGCTGTAAAATAAATATGGCAGTTACCTACTCTCCCAGGGACAAGGCCCAAGTACCATCGGCCATAAGGGGCTTAACTTCTCTGTTCGGTATGGGAAGAGGTGAACACCCTTGGTAAGACCACCATAAAAAGGTTATACTTCGTAAATCATAAATCATAATTTATCATAAATCTTAATTCATAAATACTCCATATTTAATATCGTGACATATTGAAAAACTACTCTCTTTTTAATTTTATAAAGCTTACGGGCTATTAGTACTGCTCAGCTAAGATGTTACCACCTGTACACCTGCAGCCTATCAACGTAGTCGTCTCCTACGACCCTTAACAGTAAACTCATCTTGAGATAGGTTTCACGCTTAGATGCTTTCAGCGTTTATCCTGTCTGTACATAGCTACCCAGCAATGCAATTGGCATCACAACTGGTACACCAGCGGTACATACGCTCCGGTCCTCTCGTACTAAGAGCATGTTCCCTCAATTTACTTGCGCCCACCACAGATAGGGACCGAACTGTCTTGCGACGTTCTGAACCCAGTTCGCGTGCCACTTTAATCGGCGAACAGCCGAACCCTTGGGACCTTCTCCAGCCCCAGGATGTGACGAACCGACATCGAGGTGCCAAACCTTACCGTCGATATGAGCTCTTGGGTAAGATCAGCCTGTTATCCCCGGAGTACCTTTTATCCTTTGAGCGATGGCCCTTCCATACAGAACCACCGGATCACTTTAGCCGACTTTCGTCCCTGTTCGACGTGTCTGTCTCACAGTCAAGCACCCTTATACCAATATGCTCTGCGTACGATTACCAACCGTACTGAGGGTACCTTTGCAAGCCTCCGTTACTTTTTAGGAGGCGACCACCCCAGTCAAACTACCCGCCATACAATGTCCCCAATCGCATTGGGTTAGGTCCTAAACAACAGAAGGTTGGTATTTCAACAGTGACTCCCCGACTCCTGGCGAAGCCGGCTCATAGTCTCCCAACTATCCTACACATCGGTTGTTCAAGATCAATGTAAAGCTGTAGTGAAGGTTCACGGGGTCTTTCCGTCCCGTGGCGGGTAACCGGCATCTTCACCGATACTACAATTTCACCGGGCTCGTGGAGGAGACAGTGTGCAACTCATTAGACCATTCGTGCAGGTCGGAACTTACCCGACAAGGAATTTCGCTACCTTAGGACCGTTATAGTTACGGCCGCCGTTTACTGGGGCTTCAGTCAGAAGCTTTGGATTACTCCGAACATCCTTCCTTAACCTTCCAGCACCGGGCAGGCATCAGGCTCTATACTTCATCTTTCGATTTCGCAGGGCCCTGTGTTTTTGTTAAACAGTTGGTCGCACCATTTTATTGAAACCACATTGCTGTGGTACGCTTTATCCCGAAGTTACAGCGTTAATTTGCCTAGTTCCTTCTCCACGGCTCACCCGAGCGCCTTAGAATACTCTTCCCATCCACCTGTGTCGGTTTACGGTACCAGCCGCTATACTCGCTTTTCTTGGAACCTTCTCCCCTTCTTCACTTTGTCCGTAGACTCCGTTCAACGCACTATTCCGTAAGTACGTAGAAAGCTTGAAGATCCGTCACTTTTAATGTATAGCAGGTTCAGGAATATTAACCTGATTGCCATCAGCTTCCCCTTTCGGGTACACCTAAGGACTGGACTAACCCTGATCCGATTAACGTTGATCAGGAACCCTTGGATTTTCGGCGTTAAAGTTTTTCACTTTAATTATCGTTACTTATACCTACATTTTCTTTTGAAATCGCTCCACCATACGTCGCCATACGGCTTCGGTGCAATTTCAATGCTCCCCTACCAATGATACACTTAAGTGTACTATTACAGAGCTTCGGTTCATGGTTTGATACCCGATCATTTTCCGTGCAGAATCTCTCGACCAGTGAGCTGTTACGCACTCTTTAAATGAATGGCTGCTTCCGAGCAAACATCCTGGCTGTCCTAGAAATTCCACCTCGTTTGTTTAACTTAACCATGTATTGGGGACCTTAGCTGCTGTTCTGGGTTATTTCCCTCTCGGCCCTGCACCTTAGCGCACAAAGCCTCACTGCTGCAGATATTTGTTAGCATTCGGAGTTTGTCAGGATTTGGCAGGCGGTGAAGCCCCCTAGTCCAATCAGTAGCTCTACCTCTAACAAAATTCTTAATGCAACGCTGTTCCTAAAAACATTTCGGGGAGAACGAGCTATCTCTCAGTTTGATTGGCCTTTCACCCCTATCCACACGTCATCCCAAGACTTTTCAACGTCAACGGGTTCGGTCCTCCAGTTTGTGTTACCAAACCTTCAACCTGCACATGGATAGATCACAAAGTTTCGCGTCTACACCTACTGACTATGCGCCCTATTCGGACTCGCTTTCGCTACGGCTCCATTTTTTAAAAACTTAACCTCGCCAGTAAATAGTAACTCGTAGGTTCATTATGCAAAAGGCACGCCGTCACTTCTTGCGAAGCTCCGACCGCTTGTAGGCGTACGGTTTCAGGTACTATTTCACTCCGTTGTTCACGGTTCTTTTCACCTTTCCCTTACGGTACTGGTTCACTATCGGTGTCTGAGGAGTATTTAGCCTTACCAGATGGTGCTGGCAGATTCACACAGGATTCCTCCGGTCCCGCGCTACTCAGGATACTGCTCGTCCTAGTTAATTTCTGTTTACACGGCTTTCACGCTCTGCGGCTTACCTTTCCAGGTAATTCTACTTGATAACTATTTCTAAATGCAGTCCTACAACCCCGATACCGCACGCGGTATCGGTTTGGGCTATTTCCTGTTCGCTCGCCACTACTTGGGAAATCATTTAATTATTTTCTTTTCCTCTCCTTACTTAGATGTTTCAGTTCAGGAGGTTGGCTCTCTTGCGAGTGCTATATCTTCAATATAGCGGGTTGTCCCATTCGGAGATCTTGGGATATAATGCTCGTGTGCAGCTCTCCCAAGCTTTTCGCAGCTTACCACGTCCTTCATCGCCTCTCAGACCCTAGGCATCCACCATACGCCCTTATTTCACTTTAAATTTCTTTATTTACCCTGTCTAATAGTGTGGTGATCACACTATTAAACAGCATTGATTTCGTTTTCCAATATGTCAAAGATCTTTTGAGCTATAAGTTATAAGTGATGAGTTATAAGTAATTGAATACTTACGACTGAAGACTTATTACTTCTTACTCACTGTGGAGGATAACGGATTCAAACCGTTGACCCCCTGCGTGCAAAGCAGGTGCTCTAGTCAACTGAGCTAATCCCCCGAGTTATTTAACTCGTAGACCCGCCCAGATTTGAACTGGGGACCTCTACATTATCAGTGTAGCGCTCTAACCAACTGAGCTACGAGTCTGTCTATATAGCGACTCTTCGCCCTGAGGCATGAGCTGCATCCCTTACGCCCTTTCTTCTTATCTATAAGAACTTTTCTTCTGTACTCTCGTACAATATTTTTAAAAGACAATAAAACTACTAAATATTAAAAACCTTCGTATCTCTAAAAAGGAGGTATTCCAGCCGCACCTTCCGGTACGGCTACCTTGTTACGACTTAGCCCCAATTACTAGTTTTACCCTAGGCGGATCCTTTCGGTTACCGACTTTAGGTACACCCAGCTTTCATGGCTTGACGGGCGGTGTGTGCAAGGTCCGGGAACGTATTCACCGTAGCATTGCTGATCTACGATTACTAGCGATTCCAGCTTCACGGAGTCGAGTTGCAGACTCCGATCCGAACTGAGATAAGGTTTTTGAGATTCGCGCCTTGTCACCAAGTGGCTGCTCTTTGTCCTTACCATTGTAGTACGTGTGTAGCCCCGGGCATAAAGGCCATGATGATTTGACATCATCCCCTCCTTCCTCGCGCCTTACGGCGGCAGTCTCATTAGAGTGCCCAGCTTAACCTGATGGCAACTAACGATAGGGGTTGCGCTCGTTGCGGGACTTAACCCAACACCTCACGGCACGAGCTGACGACAACCATGCAGCACCTTGTTTCGTGTATATTGCTATAAATAGACCTTTCAATCTACGTCACTCACATTCTAGCCCGGGTAAGGTTCCTCGCGTATCATCGAATTAAACCACATACTCCACCGCTTGTGCGGACCCCCGCCAATTCCTTTGAGTTTCAACCTTGCGGTCGTACTTCCCAGGTGGATTACTTAATGCTTTCGCTCAGACACTTACTATCGTATCGCAAATGTCGAGTAATCATCGTTTAGGGCGTGGACTACCAGGGTATCTAATCCTGTTCGCTACCCACGCTTTCGTGCCTCAGCGTCAATCGTCCTTTAGTCAGCTGCCTTCGCAATCGGTGTTCTATAACATATCTATGCATTTCACCGCTACATGTTATATTCCGCTGACCTCAGCGACATTCAAGATCTATAGTATCAAAGGCAGTTTGTAGGTTAAGCCTACAGATTTCACCTCTGACTTATAAATCCGCCTGCGCACCCTTTAAACCCAGTGAATCCGGATAACGCTTGCACCCTCCGTATTACCGCGGCTGCTGGCACGGAGTTAGCCGGTGCTTATTCTTCTGGTACTGTCAAATATCTTAGAAAAGATGGTTTTCGCCCCAGATAAAAGAAGTTTACAATCCAGAGGACCTTCATCCTTCACGCGGCATGGCTGGTTCAGACTTTCGTCCATTGACCAATATTCCTTACTGCTGCCTCCCGTAGGAGTTGGGCCCGTGTCTCAGTGCCCATGTGGCTGATCATGCTCTCACATCAGCTAATGATCGTGGTCTTGGTGGGCCGTTACCCCGCCAACTAACTAATCATACGCACATCCGTCTTATCCCCTTACGTTTAATATTCTACTCATGCGAACAAAATATACTATGGAGTATTAATCCGGTTTTCACCGGGCTATCCTCCAGGATAAGGTTGGTTATGTACGTGTTCCGCACCCGTTTGCCGGTCGCCACCATCCGAAGACGTGCTGCCCCTCGACTTGCATGTATTAAGCCTGCCGCTAGCGTTCATCCTGAGCCAGGATCAAACTCTCCATTGTAAATGTTGTTGTCTGACCCGACTAGCTTCTCTCGAAATCTATTCGGTTCTTGTTGTTTTTTCGTTTATACTTCAGGTTCTTTTTACCCTTCGTTTTACTGTCTTTCAAAGATCTTTTAAAACTACTCTCTAGTAATCTTATTGCCAAATGTTAACCTCTCAGCCAATCATCCGTTCCGCTTAGCGGGTTGCAAAGGTAAGTGATTATTTTTATTTAAACAAAATTTATTTTTTATTTATTTTTCTAACTTACTCATTTTCAAGAACTTATCTCGTTATTCGCTTCCGTTTAACGGGTTGCAAAAGTAAACCAAATATTTAACTTAAACAAATTTTATTTAAATCTTTTTTCACCCTTTCTTAGAACTCTCCCCCCACTTCCGTAAGGGGGCGCAAAAATACACAATTATTTCATCTGGCAAAATATTTTGAGAAGTTTTTTATATTTTTTATCAAAATAGGCTCTAACTCTATATATAGATGTATAAAAATAAAGCCTCCATTAAGGAGGCTTATTATAAAATGCTTTGAAGTAATGTACAGATTAATCTTTTACTAATTCTGTATTTACCACAATGCTCACCATAGAAGCAACGGCTTCAACACCGCTTGGTAATTTATCATTATATTTCATACCAAATTGGTGACGATCAATTGTAGTAGTTGCAGTAAATCCAATTCTAGTTTTACCCCATGGATCTGTAATAGGTCCACCGTTTTGAGTTACAGTAAATACAACGGGCTTAGTTATATCTCTAATAGTAAGATTAGCAACCATTTTGTAAGTGTTGCCTTTTATTTTTTTAAATGACACGGAAACTAATTTCATTTCTGGGTATTTAGCCACATTGAAAAAATCATCCGTTTTTAAGTGATTATTTCTTGCTTCTACTCTTGTATCGATACTAGCAGTTTCGATGATGTAATCAATTTTTGCATCATTAAAATCTGTAGCAGATTTTGATTCCATCGTTCCAGATGCTTTTGTAAAATCTCCATCAACGAAACTTAAACCAAGGTGCTTAACAGAAAATGCCGCATCAGTATGCATTGGGTCTGCGCTCCATTTTGTCTGTGCAGAAACTGAAATGTAGGATAATGCACCTACGATCAAAAAAAGAAATCCTTGTTTCATTTTGTTTTTTATTTAAATTTATACGTTTTACGTTATTTTGTTGCAACAAATTTAAATGCAAATTTTTTAATTTGCTAATCTCTAATCTTGTCTAACAAGTCATTTAATTCAATTACTTCCTTTGTCGAAATACGCTCTCCAATACTTGCAGATATTATAGCAAGCTCATCAGAAATCTTTTGCGTCAAATCCAATCCTTCTTTTGTAATATCCACATCCATTTTACGACGATTTGTTTCACAAAGTTTGCGTTCAGCTAAACCTAAGGAGACTAATTTGTCAATCAATCGAGTAACATCATTACCCTTATCTAACATTACTTCTTTTATTTCACCAGGGCACATTGATTTAGGATGTGCGCCACGCAAAATGCGTAAAATATTAAAATGTTGCATTAAGATGCCATATGGCTTCAGTATATTCGCATGAGCATCACGAAGCCACGTATAGGTATATATAATATTAACTATCCCTTTCTCAACTTGATTATCAAACTTATTTTGTTTAATTGCGTCTTCGATCTTCATAATAATACTCTCTTTCCTTGATTCAAAATGCAAATATACCACATTTTTTGTTGCAACAAATATATTTTTAAAATGAAAATTTTTCATTTATCTACACAAACAACAGATTAATCTCTACATCTTTATTTACATAAAAATATAGAGACATCTTTGTGTTGTCAATCAAATGACAAAAAAATAAGTATAGTATAAGGGTCTAAATAGGTGAAAACGGCGCAATTTTTCTAATTTGCGCCCTATTTTTTATTCTAATACCTCAAACGTAATACTTTGCCTTTGTTGATAAGAAATAGGTCGATCATTTTGCATGGCAGGAATCCATTTTCCACTCATTTTAATAACACGCACAGCCTCCTCAGCCATCCCATACCCGGGATCCGTTTCAGCTTTAACATTGGAGACAACACCATTTTTATCTACCGTAAAAGCAACTATAACGGTATATCTAAGACCAGCAGGAGCTCCATTTTCTGAAGGAATATTTGAACGCAAACTTCTAGTTAGAAAATTTGTCCAACCACTTTTGCCAGTAGGAAATTGCGCTTCTTTACTAATATGTATAACATCTGTTTCAACGGCATCAACATTATTAGCATTACTATTACCATCTCCATCACCAACTTTAGGTCGTCCAAAACCGTCTCCTGACGGACCTTCAACTTTAACAGGCGGAGCAACTACAATCGTCCGATCTCCGGTCTGTTCAAAAGCCCCAATTTTCGTATCTACCAACTCTATCTGTTTATGAACACGATTCTTTTCATTAAACAGATCATCCTTTACGATATTAATTGAAGTGTTCTTTTTTACTTCTAGCTTTTTTGGATGATCATTTTGTTTGGAGTATGCCGGGGCTATTTCCTTTTTTGGTTTTACCACTGGTGGCTTAATTTCAACATGACTTAAATTTATGCCAGTCACTTCAACTAAAGGTAATTCAGCGCTACTTTTTTTATGATAGCCTAAAACAGACATAACTATAAATAAACTTCCAGATAATAACCCCAATGAAAGTATCATACGTTTATTATAATTTTTCCTAAGAACATAAGCACCATAGTCTTTGTTTCTACCTTCAAATAAAATATCTAAATAGGTTTTTTGTAAATAATCTTGGTTTTCCATAATTGATAAAATTTAAAATTATAACTATAGAATTTTGCCGGCAAAATCATCTGTAAATAAGATGACGAGGATATTTAATTTCCATAAAAAAAGAGCAGTTAATTTTTATAACTGCTCTTTTTCATTTGAATATATTAGTTAATCAATAACTGCATTATGCATTAGCGTTAAGAACCTTAGCATCTCTTCCATAGATTTAATAGGCTCAACGATTAATAAGAAATTTGTGGCAATTTGCTTCAATCTAGCCTTATTAGTTCCCGTTTGGATGTAAGAAAGTATCTTATTAAATAAAGGACTTTCGAAATAAGGGGAATCATTTTTATTGATAAAATAACAACGAAGCGTATCCGATTTGAGACTCATTTTTTCAAATCCTAATTTGATAGCCAATTGACGACATCTTATAGTAGTAAAAAGATCTTCTACCTGTATTGGCATGGGACCAAAACGGTCAATCAATTCTTGATGAAACTCTTGTAACTTTTCCTCGCTATCATAGTTCTCAAAACGAGTATACAAAACCATACGCTCAGTAATATTCTCCACATAGGTATCCGGAATTAAAATTTCCAGATCAGTATCTATCGTACAATCTGAAACAAAATCATCTTGCGCACTGATTTCATCTTTAAAGAGGTCTTTAAAATCACTACGTTTCAATTCTTTAATCGCTTCGTTCAAAATTTTCTGATACATATCAAAACCTATCTCTGCCATAAAACCACTCTGTTCACCACCCAACATATTTCCAGCTCCACGAATGTCTAAGTCTCGCATTGCAATCTGAAAACCACTTCCCAAATCACTAAATTGCTCTAGCGTTTGTAGTCGTTTTCTAGAGTCAGCAGGCAATGTACTCATTGGCGGCGCAAGTAAATAACAAAATGCTTTTTTATTACTACGACCAACACGCCCTCTTAATTGGTGCAAATCACTAAGTCCAAACTGATGGGAGTTATTTACAATTATAGTATTGACATTTGGAATATCTACACCACTCTCAACAATATTGGTACAAACCATTACATCGTATTTATGTTCTATAAAATCCATGATACGAGATTCTAACTCTTTACCTTCCATCTGCCCATGCGCATAGGTAATACCAATATCCGGACAAAGCGCTTGAATCATCGCAGACATTTCTTTTACACCTTGAATCCTATTAATTACGAAGAAAACTTGCCCTCCACGTTCTACTTCAAAATAAATCGCATCTCGAATAAAGTCTTGATTAAAAGTTTGAATTTCTGTGTGAATGGGTTGTCTATTTGGCGGAGCTGTTTGTATAATACTTAAGTCTCTGGCACCCATCAAACTAAATTGTAAAGTCCTGGGTATAGGAGTAGCAGTAAGTGTAAGAGAATCAATATTGGCACTTAAAGTTTTTAATTTTTCCTTGTGTCCCACTCCAAATTTTTGTTCTTCATCCACTATCATCAACCCTAAATTTTTAAACTTAACAGATGCACCTAGCAAAGCATGAGTACCTATAATGATATCCACTTTACCCTCAGTTAATTTCTGCAAGGTTTCTTTTTTCTCTTTCGCCGATTTAAATCTATTTACATAGTCTACAGTAATTGGAAAATCTTGTAAACGATCTTTAAAAGTTTGATAATGCTGAAAAGCCAATATAGTTGTTGGCACTAATACGGCGGCTTGTTTACCATCTAACGCGGCCTTGAATGCAGCTCGAATAGCGACTTCTGTTTTACCAAAACCAACATCTCCACACACTAATCTATCCATAGGAGAATCCTTTTCCATATCCGCTTTTACGTCCGCAATCGCCTTGGCTTGGTCTGGAGTATCTTCGTAGATAAAGGAGGCCTCCAATTCATTTTGCATATAATTGTCAGGTGAAAAAGCAAAACCTTTTTCCGCTTTACGCTGTGCATAAAGTTTGATCAGATCGAAAGCGACTTCCTTTACTTTAGTTTTAGTCTTTTCTTTTAATTTACTCCAAACATCTGAACCAAGTTTATTAATCTTTGGAATAGAACCTTCTTTTCCTGAGTATTTAGAAATTTTATAAAGCGAATTAATATTTACATATAGGATATCCTGGTCTTTATATATGATCCGAACTGCTTCTTGTGTAATTCCATTTACCTCTAACTTTTGCAAACCACTATACCGTCCCACTCCATAGTCAATATGAGTAACATAGTCTCCTGGTTGCAATTCTTTCAAAGCGCGTAAAGTCATCGCTTTGTTTTTATTATAGGCTTGCTTTACATAGTATTTCTGATAGCGCTGAAAAATTTGATGATCAGTATAACAAACAATTTTCAAATCATCGTCAATAAAACCTTCATGAATTCCAGTTACAATAGGATTTAATTTTACTTCCGTATTCAAATCTTCGAAAATACTATGTAGTCTTTCTAACTGACGAGCTTGCTCCGCAAATATGAATATACTATAGTTCTGTTTTTCGTAAGACTTAAGATTTTCAATTAACAATTCAAATTTCCTATTAAAGGATGGTTGCGATTTCGTATTGAAACTATAAACAGTTTCAGCTAAATGTTTTTGGTATCCAAATTCAATTATAGTCCTATTCTTAATCTGCGCTTCAATCAAATTACCACCAACAAAATCCTCTAAATTTAAGTTTTTTAAAATTTGAGTTTCGTTATCTTCCGCTTCTTCATTTTCTACAATTCCGGTATCCAGTTTTTGGATAAAATCTCTCAAATCAAGATTTTGCTTTTCTATAGTCTCTTTTACTACGTCCCAATCTTTTAGCCAATAAATAGTATTTTCTGGTAAATAATCCACTAAAGAAACCTTCTCACTCGAATCAAACTGAGTTTCAATATTAGGAATAATTGAAACATTTAGAAGTTTACGTTCACTCAACTGCGATTCAGGATCAAATATTCGAATACTATCTACGTCATTTCCAAATAATTCAACGCGATAAGGCTTTTCATTTCCGTAGGAGTAAATATCCAAAATACCTCCACGCAAGGCAAATTGTCCAGGCTCATAAACGAAATCAGATCGTTCAAAACCGTACATTACAAAGAGCTCCATCAAACTATCCAAATTAAGTTCGTCTCCTACTTTTATCTGAATAATATTCTCTTTTAATTTTTTAGGAAGAACGACCTTTTCAAATAAAGCATCAGCATAAGTAACAAGTGCTCCCCCTCGAATACCTTCTCTCAAATTTGAAAAATGGCTTAGCGCTTCTGTTCGCAACATCACATGTGAAGAATTCAATAATTGAAAATTTTTCTTCGTTTTAAATGATGATGGAAAATAATAGATATTCAAAGCATTTGTCAAATTAACTAATGTATTCTGGAAATAGGCAGCTTCTTCGGCATCTGTCAACACAAATACATGATTAAAAGATCTAGCTTCAGGCAAATTAAAAATGGTAGCTGCCATAAATTCTGGACCACTACCATTTAAATTTTGTAAAAATATTTTATCATTGCTTGGTTTGTTGGGCAATACAAACCCATCCACAATTTTTTTTTCGCGGATAATATTTTGAAATAGCCCTAATAATTCACTTAGGTTCATTGCATGGCAAAGATACAAAGAAATAAAGTTTCAGTATAAATTCTGATTTCAATTACTTATTTCAATAATGATAATTTTAAATATCCCAAATGCATTTTATCCTCTTCCTTCGCCTCAGTTAATCTTATTTGAATAGAATACTTTTCTTTAATTTCAGAAGGAAGGATTTCATCAATTGCATAAATATCGTCCACATCAACTCCATACTTATCATCTATATGTGAATTAGCACCAGCCATATTATAGTCAGAAAAAAAAGAAGATTTCTTTGCTAGTTTAATTGCTTCACTTTTATTATCTGCTACAATAATCATTTTATAGTGAAATTCGTCAAATTCATTTTCTCTATAACCACCAAGGTTGATAAAAAACAATTGCTTATCATTTTCAATACTGGAATCTCTTTCTTTGACTTCAACATGAAAGCCATTCACAAAATTCACTTCTCTCCATGCATCAATATGCAAACGACCAACGGATGCTGCTTCTCTCCATGAAGCTTTTATCTGAGGTAAAAGAGATTTTAAATCTTCTCCAATTCCAAATAAAATGTCGTGCTGTTCCGTCCATCGCCCTTCTGGACGTCCGCCAAGTAAAATCATAAATAATTTCATTATTCAAATATTTCATGCAAATTATTTAAAATCTGGGCAATGTGTTTCAGCTAATGTGTATGTTTTGGAGTTTTTGTATCTTTTTTTCAATTCTGTAAGATATTTACTATTATAATTATAGTACCCATACATCCTTTCCTTGTTATAATATTTATCAATTATTTTATAACAATAATGCAACATCGCAAGACTAGAAGCTCTTATTTCAGTATTTTTAGCAATAGAATATGCTTTTTTATAATTTGCCATCGCCGAGTTAATGGTATTTATTGACAAAGGTGAAAAATAAGCACTAGAATTTTCGTATTGAAGCATCATCCATCCAGCTCCATAATCTGTAATATTGTATTGATAATTGGCGATTCGCTGCAACAAACCGGCTTTTTTATCTAGGTCATTTTCTACTTTTTCTGCATCGAGCAAACTACATAATTCTTTAGTCAACAAAGTTTTAGATACTTTGTCAAAATAAACATTCTTAGTGGAGTCCCATGGGGTAATGGTTCCTAAATATTCAAGACCGTGCTCGGGTAAATATGTATCATATTCATAGTTTTTAGCCCAATAGTCTTGATGCATAGATTCGAAGACGTCAAGCGCAGCGTGATACTTCATTTGACGAATAAACATTGTACCTTTTAAGTCTTTGTATAAATCTTGTTGAGCAAGTGCTGTTGATATATATTTTTCAAATGGAGACTTATTAACTTTAGATTTGAAACTTAACAGACTATCCATAGTTGCAGGAGTCCCATATGTATCGAAATAGGCGATTTGATCATAATTTACAGCAGAATCGCTTTGATTCTTATCATCATAATCGCTATAACTTAAAAATGAATTCATATCCGTCGTAAGGCTTGCTTTGTTATATAACAAGCCTGCCAACATCGTGTTGCCTATAGATTGAAATCGCCTACTCAACATGAGCAACAATTCTGATAGATCATCATCTTGTTCTTCCGTAATTTCATCTGGATAATAATAATTGTGATAACTGGGGATATTATTTATTAGAAATCTAGGATTGATTGCTTCTAGTTCTCTAATTTTGAACATGAGCCATTGTTGACAGTCTGAACTATTCAAATTTTCACTATTTGCATATGAGATTATTTCTTCTACAATTCTTTGCTGTTCGAATATTTTATTATTTGGAAAATGAGGCGTTTGATTTATTAATTTCATCGCAGTACTATAGTTTCCTCGAACATTTTCAAGATGTGCAATTGATAAATTTAGAAAATTATGAAAACTATAATTGGGTGTATTTATTTCATATAGAAAGCTACGAACAGAGTCCAAATATTTCCTATCTTTCCAATAGTTAAGTTTAGCATAATAATCAATCGTGCGTTTCTCATCACTTGCATAATAATCATTGTCTGCTTTAGTGTTAAAACCCAAATATTTTGGTGACCAAATCCAAGTTTCAATTTTATCTATTTCCCTACTTAATAAAAAGGGTAAATATTTATTATTGCGATCTAAACTATAAATTTCTTTTATTTTATTTAAAATTCTTTCAGGATTATTAATAATTTGAAATACGCCACATAACGCTTTATAGTATTTGTCATCCGTATTTTTTTCCAAATCACTCAAATCTTCTTTAGTTAAAGATTGAAAACAAATTAATTTTTTAGATTCTGAATGATCAAATGATTCTAATACGAGTTTAGTCCGGTCATTACCAGATAAAGTAAGACCGTAATATAGTTGAGACCAACCATAGATAACAGAGTTGGTATCTAGTTGTATATGACTATACAAATCTGCTAAGGAATCTTTATAATGCGTATATCCATGTCTCCATAAATAATATTGACTTTTCAATACTTGGAAAGTATATCTATTCTTCAAAAAATTATTTTTGACCAATTGATAACCATTTTGACCATCTCTTGCGGATTGAAATAATAAAGAATCATAGTTCTTATCAAAAAGCCCATCCTCCCATGGATCTAAATTCCCAAATTGTGTAAACTCCGCTTTTTTGGCACAAATCATATAATCTAAAAAAGCGTTATTAGAGGGCAATAATAGCCATTTTACAAAACTATTGTGGTTGAATACAGAGTCCGATTTGGATAATAAATTTAACGCAAAATCATTCCCGTTCATTTCATATTGAATAGAAAATATATCTGCTTCTTTTACACTCCTGCCACAGATATTTCTCCATTCATGACAATTTCTTCGATAATCCTTTTGTGTAGGGTCAGGCAATTCACTATTAAACAATCTTTCTGAATAATAGAAAATCTCCAATCCTCCTTTCCCCGCGAGATTGGGATTAAAAAGGGAAAAGTTCTGCTCATCCAATCTTAGAAATGGACCACAAGCAATAGTTGATTGTAAAACTATTATTAAAATCAAACTAATACATATCAAATATTTTCTTAATCGTCTGATCATGATCTTTTAATAGTTTATCATCCCAATGAAAAAATATTATTTTCCTACTATCCGAAAGTTTTTCTTTCAAAAAATTAGCGCAATTTAATAACTCACTCGAATCTATTTGCTCGTCTATCAATACATCTCCTTCACGTAAATAATTATCATCGATTGATAAATCATTTAAAAGTCGATATCGTTTAGTACCTATAGAATCTAGATTTGCATCAGTTTTATTCAGATTTTTTTTATAAATAATACCCTTAAATTCATTTCCACGAAACCATCTAAACCAACTAAATAATGGCAATGCGATATCCAATGGAATTTTATAGTCATTGTGTGTTATATATTTTTTTACTTCATTCAAATCCAGAATAGAATTTTTAGTATTAATATTATACACTCCTCCAATATTATAACACATCAACACTCCTTTATCAACTGGCGGAATACCCATTTTTTTGTAATATTTAAATGGATAAAGTCGTATAGTGGCGGAAAATATTTTATTGGGATATAATTGTCGGAATGCTTTTATGAATTTGAAATATTTATATTTAGTTCCCTCAGTCCAATCACAATCAATTTGAATTTCCTTAATAGATGCTAAGAAAGCTTGTCTGATCGAATCCCCATTTGGAAGAATATAGTTTTGAGTACTTCGAATAGAATCTGGCGTATTTTCATATATACGATGTGCAAAATTTTCGGCGAGTTCATTTTGAATGTATTCAATTCTATGTTTGAGTTTTATAGGCAGTGAATCTTTACACCAGACATCATCTATATTTTGGAATACTGCATTAGTTATAAATATTACTGGAGTATGTCCAAATTCTATAGCGGTCGGTAAATTAATTGGATCATTGTCTTTCATACCTAACCCACTCGAGGGTACTGGAATTTTTAAATATTCATTCCAATCCACATCCATATACCTCACATAGAAATTGGAGATTTGCATACGGCGTACAATAGTATCATAAGAGTCATCTGGAATATAATCCTGATTGGTATTATTCTTCCAATAATAGAATGCATGTTGATAAGGCATTTTTTTACAGGCCTGTAAAAAAAATAAGATTAGGCAAAAATACAACCATTGATTTTTCATCTTGCAGAGGTTACAAGTGCAATATTAAATGGAAAACAAAATGCTCAAATCAAAACTCAAAAAAATAATTGAAACAAAAAAAACCGACTATTTTTTGAAAAAATAATCGGTTTTATAGTTTTAAATATAAATTTACTAATCAGGTAAAATCAAACCAGATTTTTCACCTACGATTTCTACTAATTCAAGATCAAAAACTAATTCTTTTCCAGCAAGAGGATGGTTACCATCCAATACTACAGATGCTTCTTTGATCTCAGCAATAGTTACCGGGAATGCTTGACCTTGTTCGTTACGCATATTCAATGCCATACCTACTGCAGGTTCCATTCCTTCTGGAAATTGATCTTTTGGAAATTCAATCAACAAATCGTCTTGTTTAGGACCATATGCTTCTTCCACTGGGATATTGATTGTTCTTTTTTCCCCGATTCCAAGACCTTTAACGCCTTCATCAAATCCTTTTATAACTTGACCACTTCCTATAGTAAATTCCAAAGGCTCTCTACCTTCGCTACTGTCGAATGTCGTACCATCTGTTAATTTACCATGGTAATGTACTTTTACAGTATCTCCATTTTGAGCTGTTTTCATAATTTCTCTATTTTTATTCTAAAAAGTAGCAAGTTAACCATTGAAACCCGTCTTGACAACAAATTTTAGTTAACTTTCGTGCTCAAACTAAATTTTATGCAAATCAAGGCTTCTTTTAAATATATATGTTTTGCAATACTATTTGCAATTTCGATAAATACATTTGCCCAAAATAATTCTATTATTTTACCCATTGGCAAATCTGAAAAATGGGTAAAAAAAGCTACACATACGCAGCCCGGCGCATATCAATTGAAAAAATATTTGCCATTATTAAAAGGTAAAAGAGTAGGCGTATTTGCTAATCCAACCTCCGTTATAGGGCATACACATCTAGTTGATTCCTTGCAACACTTGGGTATTCAAATTACAAAAATATTTGGCCCCGAACATGGATTTCGCGGTACTGCAGACGCAGGTGCGCATGTGGAAAGTTTCGTTGATCAAGCAACGGGTATCAAAGTTATATCACTTTATGGAAAAAAGTCACACCCAAGCAAAGAAGATCTAGCCGATGTAGATATTTTATTATTTGATTTGCAAGATGTAGGTCTCAGATTTTATACATATATATTGTCTTTACAAAATTTCATGGAATCTGCTATTGACAACCGTAAACCACTTATAATTTTAGATCGTCCCAATCCCAATGGTTTTTACGTGGATGGCCCAGTATTGGACACAGCCTACAAAAGTGGCGTAGGCCCTCAACCAATTCCTGTCGTTTATGGAATGACCATCGGCGAATATGCAAAAATGGTTCTAGGGGAAAAATGGTTACATACGAAATATGCCTATATGCGCCAGGATGACCCCTTGATAACAATTATTCCCTGTAAACATTACAACCACAAATATTTGTATCAATTACCCGTTGCCCCTTCTCCTAATTTGAAAAGTATGAATGCTATTTATTGGTACGCATCTACTTGCTTTTTTGAAGGAACCAATTTGAGTGAAGGTCGTGGAACTTCCAACCCATTTTTATATGTCGGAGGTCCAGATTTACCTAAAAATCTTTTCCAATTTGAACCTAAAAGTCAAAATGGAGCTCTAGATCCTAAATGTAAAGATCAAATTTGTTATGGGTGGGACCTGACAAGGCAACCAAGTCCTAGTAAGATCGACTTAAGCTATATTAAAAATGCCTATGATCTAACAAAAGATAAGTCAACATTTTTCCTACAACCAAAAGATTCCACCAAACCAGAAAATTACTTTTTTAATAAATTAGCTGGAAACCAAGAATTGCGTATGCAAATTATACAGCAAAGACCTCTTGATGAGATTTATGCTAGTTGGGAGTCAAGTATTCAAAATTTTAAAACAATCAGGAAAAAATATCTATTGTACAAAGATTTCTAATCACATGGATTATTCACCGAACGTGCCGCATATTTTTTTACATAATTTACCACACTTTCAGACGGCGATTTCAGAGGAATATGCTTCATTAGATCTAATTTTTCCATTAGATCGATTAATCTTTGACGCAATAAATGATCTGTATTTAAAAGATGCTGTATTTCTTCTTTAACAGAATTACAAACTTCGTCATACAAATATGACAATAAAATTTCAGTAGAGTAAATTTGGACCATAGACAATAGATGATTTAAGAATTTTCATATTATTAAACGACTAATGTATTAACCTATTGTTCTAAATAATTTACAAAACAAATATTTTTTCTATATGATTGATTTATATCATATTACAAACCTAAAAATATTTAAAAAATAATTATTTGCTCTTCGGCTGTGTCAATATAATGATATCTCCTCTATTCAAATAAGTTTGCCAGTCAGGGTTATTCCAATTTGCGTCAGCACTACAAGAGACATTCCCTATTTGCTTTGTCATTTTTAAACGCTGTAAGTAACTTTCTAATTGTGTATAGATTCCTAATTTTTCATCTGAATGAAATCCGCCATTCAAATGAAAGATTTTAGATGTAGGATTTTTTTGTAAATAGGTAGCAATATGCCAAGCCATTGTCGCATCCCACAGATTTTGAGATTCAAATATATGACTTGCCGCAAGCGCTTCGTGACCGCCCATTATATTTTCAAATTTGTGTTGGTATGCACCCGTATCCACATGAATTGGCAAAGGAGCTAAATAACTCAAAGCTAAGGAGTTGAATTTTGGTAAAAATGTAAGGCCATTTTTGGTTACTGCACTTACGTATCTTTTCGGAGCATTGGTCGCAATAACAGGAAGCTGATGCACTTTTGCATATTCCACTAAGGGTTGATAATCTGTATAATTGGGCCAAGCTCTTCCGGCAGAAATCAAATAATCTGGACGGATAAGGTCTTGCAAATATTCATCCATTACTTCTTGCACATCTGATTCAAACATTTCCATACCTAAGGCATAGGGTTGCTTTGAATTTAGAAGTTGATAAAGTTGATTTTCCAGATCGTGTCCGATACTATCATTGTGCTCTTCCCCCCAAAAGATAACATCCTTATTTTTCAAAATTGCAGGAATCTCATCCAACTTGATTTCTCTTTTTTCCGCAGTTGAATATATCTTATATGCATTTTGCGCATTCAAATCATGCATCATAATAAAGCAAAAAATAATAAAAAACAATCTTTTGGGATAGAACATAGGACGTATTTGAATCAATATTAATCTTCTGAGAGCGAGCCACATATTTGAAATGTGCAACCTTCCAAATTATCATTTACCTGCAATTGACAACTTAATCGGCTATTAGATTCTGAATCAGGAATCATATCTAACATGTCCAATTCTGCATCACCTTGTTCGGGTAGATTTTCCCCACCGGCCAACACTTTTACATGACAAGTGCCGCACAATGCCATACCACCACAAGTCGCCAACACCTCGTATTCAAATGCTTTCAAAGTTTCCATTAAATTAAGCCCCATATCATCCGGAGCTTCTAACTCTTGTTGAGAACCATCTCTATCTTCAACTGTAAATTTTACCATAATCTGCAAATTTATAGCTCTATTTTTATTTATCTAAATAAAAAAGCTGGAATTGAGTTCCAGCTTTTCATAGTATATATTTTCCAACAACCGATTTATTAGAATCCGTGAACTCCGTTAACAGTTGTGTATTTGAAACTTAAGTGTTGTTGAGGATAAGCATATTTGAATGCTCCGTGTGCCATCAATGCAGCTTCATGGAATCCACAAAGGATCAATTTCAACTTACCAGTATACGTATTGATATCACCAATAGCGAAAATACCCGGAATGTTCGTTGAATAAGAATCACGATCTACTTCAATCGCTGCTTTATCGATATTCAAACCCCAATTAGCGATGGGTCCCAATTTTGGACTCAATCCAAATAATGGAATCAAATTATCCGCTTCGATGGCAATTTCTTCTTTTTCAGGTCCTACAATCGTTACTTCTTTCAATACGCCGTTACCATTGATCTTGGTAACATTGGATTTCAATAACAAATTGATTTTACCTTCTTCTGCTAATTTGGCTACTTTATCCGCAGATGCTGGTGCACCTCTAAATGAATCACCTCTATGAACCAATGTTACTTCTTTAGCAACATTAGCTAAGAAAATTGTCCAGTCAAGCGCAGAATCACCACCACCGGCCAATACTACTTTTTTATCTCTGAAAGCTTCTGGATCTTTTACCATATAAGTAACACCCTTACCACCTTCAAAATCTTCTAATCTTTCAACAACTGGTTTTCTTGGTTCGAAACAACCTAAACCACCTGCGATACAAATTGCTTTACAATGCACTTCTGTCGCGTCGCTTGTTTTTACAATAAAAGTACCGTCCTCTTGTTTTTGGATTTCATCCACTCTTTCACCTAGTGTAAATGTTGGCTTGAATGGTTCTGCTTGCGCCATCAAATTATCTACTAATTCTTGTGCTTTTACAGATGGATATCCAGGAATATCATAAATAGGTTTATGCGGATAAATTTCGGACAATTGGCCACCTACTTGTGGTAAAACGTCAATCAAGTGGCACCTCATTTTCAACAATCCCGCCTCAAATATCGCAAACAATCCCACTGGACCGGCACCTACTATACAAATATCAGTTGTTATCATTTTAAGTAAACTCAGCTCTTGAGTATATTGATTAATTAAAAAATAGAACGCAAAATTACGAATTAGAATAATAACATAGTTACGAAATGCGAAATTATTTGTCTATTATTTTGGTAGATTACTTTAACTGACAATATTTCGGATTTGTATAAATGGCAAATTTTTTGGACGAAGTCCATAATTACTAAATATTAAGATATGTCCCATAATAATCATAATGATCACGACAACGAAGATTTGAATAATCACATACCAGAAGAAAATGCATCTCAAGAAGAAGCGTTCGAACCTGCGGAAAGTATTATCAATGATGATGTAGTGGAAAAATTAAAAGCAGAAGTTGCAGAACAAAAAGACAAATATATTCGTCTAATGGCGGAATTTGAAAACTACAAACGCCGCAAAGCTGCTGAGATTCAAGATATTAATAAAACAGCTGGAAAAGATATTATCATTTCCATGTTAGAAGTTCTGGATGATGCCGATCGTGCAGAAGCGCAATTGACTAAAGATGTACCAGTAGACCAACTTAAAGAAGGTATCCAATTGGTATTCAATAAATTAAGAAAAAATTTGTCCAATAAAGGTTTGAAGGAATTGCAAAGTATTCATCAAGAATTTGATCCTGAATTACATGAAGCAATTACACAAATCCCTGCTCCTACAGAAGATTTGCAAGGCAAAGTTTTGGATCAAGTGAAGAAAGGATATTATTTGAATGACAAATTAATTCGCCACGCACAAGTTGTTGTAGGACAATAATTTTCATTTTTGAAAAGACATTTTCATGAACCCTGATTGCAAGCAATAGTAGCAATTGGGGTTACGTGTTTAAAAAAGTTTCTGAATTATAAAGAGGTTGAATAGTACAATTATATGAAAAGAGATTATTACGAAATATTAGAAATTTCAAAAACTGCCACAGCGGAAGAAATTAAAAAAGCTTACCGCAAGACTGCCATGAAATTTCACCCAGATAGAAATCCTGGCGACAAAGTGGCAGAAGATAAATTTAAAGAAGCTGCTGAGGCATACGAGATTTTGGGTGATGAGGATAAGCGTGCGCGTTATGACCGTTATGGACATGCTGCATTTGATGGCGCAGCTGGCGGCGGATTTGGTGGTGGTGGTATGAATATGAATGATATTTTCAGCCAATTCGGAGATATTTTTGGCGGTGGTGGTGGAGATGATATGTTCAGTAGTTTCTTTGGCGGTGGTGGACGTAACGGAGGCAGGAGTAGCACGGGCAGAGGTACAAGAGGTAGCAATTTGAGGATTAAAATCAAATTGAACTTCGAAGAAATGGCCAAAGGAGTTACAAAAAACATCAAAGTAAAAAAATACGTTCCTTGTAGTACTTGTGGTGGCACTGGAGCAAAAGATAAAAATAGCTTCCAAAATTGTAGCACTTGTGGTGGTAGTGGTCAAGTACGTAAAGTTGCCAATACATTTTTAGGTCAGATGCAGACGGTCACTACCTGTCCAACTTGTAATGGAGAAGGCTCTGTAATTACTTCAAAATGTACTGCATGTAAGGGAGAAGGTCGTGTTTATGGTGAAGAAACCGTCAATATAGAAATACCTGCGGGAGTTCAAGCAGGTATGCAATTGAGCATGCGCGGTAAAGGTAATGCTGGTGAGCATGGCGGAGGCCCTGGTGATTTAATTATATTGATTGAAGAGGAAGCTCATTCAGAATTACACAGAGATGGCTTGAATGTAGGTTACGATTTGCATATTACATTCATGGATGCTGTTTTTGGTGCGCAAGTGGAAGTACCTACAATTGATGGTAAAGCCAAAATCAAAATTCCTGCAGGTACGCAAAGTGGTAAGATTTTCCGATTGAAAGGAAAAGGTTTCCCTGAAGTAAATGGTTATGGCAAAGGAGATCAATTGATTAATGTCAGTGTATGGACGCCAACCAATCTTTCTTCGGAAGAAAAAGAAGTTTTGGAAAAAATGCGTGATAGCGAAAACTTCAAACCACAACCAGCAAAGAGCGATAGAAGCTTTTTTGATAAAATCAAAGATATCTTTAGTTAAGAGATTTGTTTTTAATGAATATTTAAAG
Organism: Rhizosphaericola mali; assembly: GCF_004337365.2. Classification (GTDB taxonomy): domain Bacteria; phylum Bacteroidota; class Bacteroidia; order Chitinophagales; family Chitinophagaceae; genus Rhizosphaericola; species Rhizosphaericola mali. The sequence continues at coordinate 3,811,051 of NZ_CP044016.1, forward strand.
AATCGGGCAATTTGCTCGATTCTTTTTTATTAATACACTAATAACAATATTATAATAGCGGATTTTGTAGCTTTCACTGACTTCATTATGAATATTCAAATAAAAGCCACAATGTATTTTCATTCAAAAAACCTATTTTCTGCAATTGTAACTTTTTTTATCATCCTTGGTATACTTACTAAAGTATGCGCTCAATCAGATCCTGTAAATCGTTTATTTTCGGCGACGGATACGGCATCTGTACCTTCTGAAATCGAGAATCCCGAATGTTTAGGTATCAATAAATTGCCTGCGCATGCTACCTTGATGCCATATGCGAATATGCAAGAAGCATTACAAGCGGATAGACATCAATCTTCTTTTTATAGATCATTGAATGGCACATGGAAATTTCATTGGGTTGCCTGGCCTCAAAAACGTCCTGTTGATTTTTACAAAGACAACTATGATGTTTCTTCATGGGCAGACATTGCAGTACCATCTAATTGGGGAATGAAAGGATATGGAACTCCGGACTATAGTAACTACGACTATATATTCCAAAAGGATTTTCCACATGTAATGAGTACGCCGCCATTGAGTTTTACAACCTATACAGAAAGAAACCCCGTTGGAAGTTATAAGCGCAATTTCGAAGTGCCTTCTAATTGGAATAATAGACAAATTCTCATCACATTTGATGGTGTAGATGCAGGTTTTTTTCTTTGGATAAATGGTAAAAAAGTAGGTTATAGTGTTAATAGTCGTAATGCAGCTGAATTTGACATTACAGATTATGTACACGCTGGACAAAATACGGTTGCAGTAGAAGTCTATCGTTTTACAGTTGGAAGTTATTTAGAAGATCAAGATATGTGGAAATTGAGTGGCATATTCAGAAATGTTTCGCTTTGGAGTGCTCCGAAAGTCCAGATACGTGATTATTTCATCCAAACTGATCTGGACGCACAATATAAAAATGCTACAGAAAGTGTTCAAGTAAAAATTCACAATTATAGTAACCAGATGGCTCCGGATCGTACAGTAGAAGCTACTATATTGGATAATAAAAAATCTATACAAACAGTAACCACTAAAGTGCCATCTTTAGCACCGGGACAAGAGACTATAGTAAATTTGCAAATTCCAGTTACAAATCCTCGTAAATGGACTGCGGAAACACCTAATTTGTATACTACAATATTGACGTTAAAGGATGGTTCTAAACAAGAAGAAATTATTTCCGCTCGTACAGGCTTCCGTAAAGTAGAGATTAAAGGTCGAATATTTATGGTAAATGGCGTACCTGTCAAACTAAAAGGTGTTAATCGTCATGAAAATTGGCCCGACAATGGACATGCTATCACGGAGGCCCAGATGATTAAAGATCTAATTTTAATCAAACAAACCAATTCAAATCACATACGTACTTGTCACTATTCTGACGATCCACGTTGGTATGAGTTGTGTGATGAATATGGCATTTATTTAGTTGCGGAAGCGAATTTGGAATGTCATGGCGCTATGGGAGAATTCGATGAAGAGCCTAGGATCAAAGCGGCTATTATAGACAGAAATGTGGCGAATGTAGAAAATTTCAAAAACCATCCATCTGTTGTAATTTGGTCTTTGGGAAATGAATGTGGTAATGGAGGTTCCAATTTCAGAGCAGCTTTAGCAACTATTCGCAAAATTGATTCTACACGTCCGACACACTATGAAGGTTTTGGAATTGGCAATGGTAATCCAGCTGATTTGGATAGTCGTATGTATACTGATTTGAAAAATGTAGAAAAAAATGCCAATGATAAAGGCTTGACAAAGCCATTTTATTTATGTGAATATGCACATACGATGTTTAATTCTATGGGATCTGTTGACAAATACAATGAACTTTTTGATAAATATCCAGAATTAATGGGCGGTGCAATTTGGGAATGGCAAGATCAAGGTTTGTATAATAATCGTGATCCAAAACATCCCATCACCGCTTATGGTGGAGGCTTTGGCGAAGTACCCAATGATCATTATTTCATACATAAAGGTGTCGTTTTTTCTGATAGAAGTTGGAAACCTCAATATCCAGAATTAAAAAGAGTGTATCAATGGATAAGCGTTACGCCTATAGATTTTTCCAAACAAACGTTTACGATCAAAAACAGATATCAATTTACCAATTTAGATAGTTTAAATGCAACCTGGACGATAAGCGAAGATGGAAAAATGATTGCTTCTGGCCCATTGAATGTGGGTGAATTATTACCCAATAAAGAAAAACAAATAAAAATTCCTTACAAATTCACACCAAAACCAGGATCAGAATATTTTGTTCGTGTCGCGTTTCAATTAAAAAATGCAAATATATGGGCACCTAAAGATTTTGAAGTTGCAGGTATCCAAATTGAATTACCTAAGAAGGAATATACTGCTCCTTCAAATAATGGTCCGACGCTAGAGTTCACAAGAAATGGAGATAGTTACTTATTTAAAGGTGCTAATTTCAGTGCTAATTTTGATACCAAAAAAGGCATTTTCACTTCTTTAAAATCTAAAGAAAATGAAATTTTGGAAAATGAAAATGCAGGTCCACAACTCCATTTATGGCGCGCGCCACATCAAAAAGATGATATGTGGGCGTATGATGATTGGGCTAATAATGGGTTAAAATCATTAAAATGGACAGTCGAAAAAACTTCGAGCAAAAAACTTTCAGACAATGAATACCAAGTGGATTGTCAGTTAAAAGCAGAAGGTAAAAATGGATTTATCGTGCACCAAACGATACAATATCATATCTACGGAAATGGTAAAATTGTATCTGACAATGCAGTTCATTTTGATGGTCCGCAATTTAGTTTAGCACATATAGGGGTTAGATTATATTTGAATAAATCTTTAGATAGTGCACAATATTTTGGACGTGGTCCTATGGAAAATTATGCAGATCGAAAGATCGGTTCTGATGTTGGTGTATATGCCGCAGCCGTTACTAACTTGATGACGCCTTATGAAAAGCCGATGGAAAATGGCAACCACGAAGATGTTCGCTGGTTGCAGATTTTCTCTCAAAATGGTACACCTGTAATATTCGGTGCAGGCATTAATAATTTGTTTCAGTTTTCCGCATTACCATATAGTGATGAAGAAATGGAAGATGTGGCATACAAAATTGATTTACCCAAGTCAAATCATACTGTTGTATGTTTGAGTACAAAGACTTTAGGAGTAGGATCTTATGGTTGTGGTCCAATCCCTTTAGAGGAATATAGAGTACCAACAAAGGATACTAAATTTACTTACACCATTCAATTATAATTATTTTATACCGATGTAGCGACCTTTTTAGTTCTACATCGGTTACTATTAAAACGATCAAGCAATGCCATTACGATATTTTTTATTGAGTTTTTCTACATTACTATTTACCCAAATTTTTGCGCAAGACTACACTATCCAATCTCCAGATGCGACTATTCAAGCAATTATACAAACAGGAAAACAAATTCATTTTCAAATTATAGTTGATCATAAAAATGTACTAGAAAATGGCACTATTGCGATAGAAGCGCAAGCTTTAAAACAAAAAGATTGGAAAGTAAAATCTGTCAAAAAATCAGTAATCGCGGAAACATTAACAGCTATCGTTCCCCAAAAATCTTTGAAAATACCTGATAGTTGTAATCAATTGTCTATTCAATTTCAAAATGGTTGGCAATTACAATGGCGAGTGTATAACAATGGAATAGCATGGCATTGGCAAGGTAATGGATCAAAAGAAAATATCATTAATACGGAAAATATCGCCTTCGATTTAGATAAAAAAGGAAAAACTTGGTATCCGGAAGAATCTGAATTTTTCTCTCATAACGAAAGAGAATATCAGGTATATAGTTTGGATACTATGGAAAAAGACAAATTAGCTAGTTTACCTATATTATTCGAATCGCAAAGTATAAAATTGTTGCTGACGGAAACTTCACTTTTTCATTATCCTGGATTATGGCTTACTAGCCAAGGGAAAAATAGTTTCCAATCCACATTTCCTCATTTTCCGAAAAAACTAAGAGAAGAAGGGGACAGAAATGAAAAAGTCGATGAGAGAGAAAACTATTTGGCCAGAACAAAAACTTTAGATTCACTTCCTTGGCGTATAGTGATGATCGCCAGAAAAGATAAAGAATTATTGGATAATCAATTAGTTTATCAAAATGCCCTTCCATCTGTAGGAGATTATTCTTGGGTAAAACCCGGTAAAGTTCAATGGGATTGGTGGCACTATAACAATGTTTATAATGTTCCTTTCCGAGCAGGAGTCAACAATGACACTTATAAATATTACATTGATTTTGCCGCTAAAAATCATATTGAATACATCATGCTTGATGAAGGTTGGAGCGATACCCGCGATTTATTAAAACAGACAAAAGATATTGATATTCAAGAATTAGTAAATTATGGTAAAGACAAAAATGTCGGAGTGATGCTTTGGATGACTTGGTTGGCAATTGACAAACAAATGAATGTAGCCATGGACCAATTTCAAAAATGGGGCGTAAAAGGAATTAAGGTCGATTTTATGCAACGCGACGACCAGCCTATGGTGGAGTTTTATGAACGTACAGCTATTGCTGCCGCCAAAAGACAGTTACTCGTTGACTTTCATGGAGCTTACAAACCAACTGGTTGGTTGCGCACCTTCCCGAATGTCATGACTTCAGAAGGCGTCTATGGAAATGAACAAAGCAAATCCTCTCCAACTATAACACCGACACATACAACGACAATCCCATATATAAGAATGGCGGCAGGTCCTATGGACTTTACTCCAGGAAGTATGAATAATATTACAAAGGGTAATTTTGCCGCGGAGCCTGCAGAACCAATGACACCTGGTACAAGAGCCAACCAAATGGCGATGTATGTTATATTCGAAAGTCCGCTACAAATGCTTTGCGACATTCCTACGCATTATATAGAAAATCCCGAGTGTATGCAGTTCCTCTCTGCGGTACCATCAGTTTGGAAAAATACAATTCCGATTGATGGAAAGGTTGATGAATATACAGTGATGGCTCGAGAAGCATTAAATGGAGATTGGTATGTAGGCGCAATGACAGATTGGAATAAAAGAAATATTGACCTATCATTTGATTTTTTGCCCAAAGGGAAAAAATATAAATTAACTTATTGGAAAGATGGACCCAATGCAGATCGCAACGCAAAAGATTATCAAATGGGAACTATAAACGTAGATCAATCTTCTAAAATGACATTACATTTGACTGAAGGTGGCGGTTTTGTTGCAAGATTAATTGAAATATAGGATTTTGGTAAGTTCTTAAATTCTATGTATATTGTTGATTATGTTTATATTGGGAATAGATTTGGGAACTTCCTTTGTGAAACTTTCCATTTATAATATAGAAAATCAACAAACAATTGCGGCCGTCACTTTTCCTGAAACGGAAGTTGCTATTGAAGTGCTACATCCAGATTGGGCAGAACAAGATCCAGAAATTTGGTGGAAAAATATCTGTGATGGTTTGCAAAAATTACAAACTAAAGCAGGAGAAGCTTACAAACAAATAAAAGCAATTGGCATCGCATATCAGATGCATGGCTTGGTCTGTGTAGATGCACAACAAAATGTATTACGCAAAAGTATAATTTGGTGTGATAGTAGGTCTATTGATATTGGTAATCAGGCATTCGCATCCATAGGAAAAGAGAAATGTTTAGAACATTTACTTAATTCGCCAGGAAATTTTACTGCATCCAAATTAAAGTGGGTAAAAGAAAACGAGCCCGATTTATTTGAAAAAATTGACAAAATAATGCTGCCAGGTGATTTTATTGCAATGAAGTTTACTGGAGAAATCACCACGAGCATCGCCGCTTTAAGCGAAGGTATATTTTGGGATTTTAAAACGGCAACCCTATCTAAGGATATTTTAGAATATTATGGTTTTTCTGAAAATTTAATTCCGACAATTCAAGAGGTATTCAGCGAACATGGTAGGATATCTAAAAAAATAGCAGAGACTACAGGCCTAAAAGAAGGAATCCCTATTACCTACAAAGCGGGCGACCAACCTAATAATGCATTATCACTTAATGTATTTAAACCTGGAGAATTTGCTGCGACAGCTGGCACGTCAGGAGTTATATATGGTATATCAGATCAATTGATATATGATTCAAAATCTAGAATTAATAGCTTCGCTCACGTCAATCATACAACGCAAAATCCGAGAATCGGAATTCTATTAAATATTAATGGTGTAGGCATTGCTAATAGTTGGATCAAAAAAATTGCAAGTAAAGATTTGAATTATGAACAAATGAATCATGCCGCAGCAGAAATTCCTATTGGTAGCGAGCAATTAAGCTTTCTGCCTTTTGGAAATGGAGCAGAACGTATGTTAGAAAATAAAATCTTGCAGGCTCATTTAGACAATATTCAATTCAACGTTCATAAACCGGCACATATATATCGATCCGTACAAGAAGGTATAGCTTGTGCATTCAAATATGGAATGAAGGTTATTTTGGAAAATGGCATTACACCTAAAATCATAAAAGCAGCTTATGCTAATATGTTTTTAAGTGAAGTATTTGCGCAGACATTTGTTAATTTATTAGAAATACCTGTTGAATTATACAAAGTTGACGGAAGCGTTGGTTCTGCTATTGGAGCAGCATATGGGGCAAAAATATTTACTTCTCTTGAAGAAGCTTTTCAAAATCAATCTCCTAATAACATCATCGAACCTCAAAAAAAACCAATAGCTTACGAAAATATGTACTATCAATGGGAACATTCTCTATCAAAATACTTGTAAATAGTCCAAAATAGGCACTCAAAATTATTTACGAAATCGAAATAGTTAATAATATTAATTAATACAGTTCATCAATATTTAGAATAACATACATTTGTAAGGTTGGTAAGTTTGCCAACTTTCTAAATTTTTTTGCCTAAGTATGAACAAGTTAGCAACAGCAGACTACATTGTATTTTTGGTCTACTTTATTATAGTGGCCGGTTATGGGATTTGGATTTATAATAGAAAAAAACAAGAACAAGTCAGTTCTGCTGATTATTTTCTTGCAGAAGGTTCATTAACATGGTGGGCAATTGGGTCTTCCTTGATAGCTTCCAATATCTCCGCAGAACAGTTGATAGGAATGAGCGGTTCTGGTTTTAAAGTTGGATTAGCAATTGCCTCTTATGAATGGATGGCAGCTGCCACTTTAATCATTGTTGCGGTATTTTTTATGCCCGTTTATCTTAAAAACAAGATATTCACGATGCCGCAGTTTTTGAGTCAACGCTACAACGATAAAGTTGCGATGATCATGGCAGTATTTTGGTTATTATTATACATCGTCGTGAATCTAATGTCTATTTTATATTTAGGCGCTTTAGCTTTGAGTGGTATCACAGGTATGTCGATCACATTTTGTTTATGTGCACTTTCTTTATTTGCCATTGTCATTTCTTTAGGCGGTATGAAAGTAATCGGCTTTACGGATGTAATTCAAGTATTTTTCCTTGTGTTAGGCGGTATCGTGGCTACTTATATTGCCTTGAATATTATTTCTGATGGTAAAGGAGTGACTGCAGGATTTCACATTTTAACGAAAAATACGCCCACCCATTTCCAAATGATTTTCAAAAAACAAAATCCTAATTACATCGATCTGCCCGGGATGAGCGTACTCGTCGGTGGGTTGTGGATTGCCAATCTAAGCTATTGGGGTTGCAATCAATATATAACGCAACGAGCGTTGGGGGCCAATTTGAAAACAGCTCGTGAAGGTTTACTATTTGCTGGCTTTATGAAAATGTTTATGCCGTTGATCGTAGTTGTGCCAGGTATAGCGATTTACTACATCATGCATACGCATCCAGGTATCGTTAATCCATCTGCAATGCTTACAAAAACGGGAGTGGAAGATCCGAACAAAGCATATCCTGCCCTCTTGGGATTATTACCAATTGGTTTTAAGGGCTTATCTGTAGCGGCGTTGACAGCAGCGATCGTAGCATCGCTTGCCGGCAAAGTCAATAGTATCGCAACAATTTTCACATTAGATATTTACAAAAAAGCATTCAACAAAACCGCATCCGAACAAAATCTGGTAAAAACAGGTAAAATCACTACCGTATTAGCGATGGTATTGGGATTAATTTTGTCCTTATTAATAGGTGATGCATTGATGGGTGAGGGCAAACAAGGATTCCAATACATCCAAGAATATTCAGGCTTTGTATCTCCTGGGATTTTCGCTATGTTCTTGTTGGGATTTTTCTGGAAAAAAACGACTTCCAATGCTGCATTATTTGCAACTATTGGAGGTTTCTTAGTTTCCATATTGTTGAAATTCCTTCCGAATATGGTTGACCTTTCTCCATTATATAGCATTGGTTGGGCAGTTCCAGTTGTACATGATCAAGTAAAAACAGTATTCGAAATTCCATTTATGGATCGTATGACAATCGTATTTACTTTTTGTGTAATCGGTATGGCAATCATCAGTATTAGAGAAAACAAAAAAGGAATTGAAACAGGTAAAGGATTAGAAATAGACAAATCTATGTTCAAAGTTGCACCCGGTTTTTTGGTCGGTGCAGTTTTAATTCTTGGATTGATTGTAGCTTTATATTCAGTATTTTGGTAGGCATTTATAATAGTCTCAAACGCAAGAAGGAACCGATTTTCGGTTCCTTTTATTTTTTATAAATATTTGTTATCATATTTTGATTTTGATCACGATTAAAAAAGCTCCTTACATTTAGATTGCCAAACCTTTGAAAAATTGACCACTGTATTTATCTAGATTTATTCCAATGTAAGTCAATGTTCACTTTTTTGAGGTTTATCTCCTATTGATTCAATATATCTTGATTACATGAAAAATATCTTAATACCACTATTCATTTTCATTTTTCAATCGTATAGAATTTCTGCACAAAAAATTTTGATTAGCGGACATGTGATTTCTCAAGCGAAAATTAGAATTAGGGATGATCGTACTATAACCAATACTTTTGGTGAATTTTCGATATCGGTAGTTTTTCATAGTAACTAAACCTTAGTTAATTCATATTAGTCGATATATTTTTTAAGAATTAATGCTGCGCAATGTCCACCAAATCCAAAGCTATTACTTAATGCATAATTTACTTTTTTTGAAAATGCTTTTTTACCTAAAGATAGATTTAACTCTTTAGGAATATTTGTATCGGTCTCATTCGTATTTATAGTTGGAGGGATTTGGTCTGTATTTACGCTTAAGCATGTCGAAATAGCTTCTATAGCACCAGTACCACCCAATAAATGTCCAGTCATAGATTTAGAAGCACTTACCTGAACTTTATCAAGATTGGTTGCAAATAGTTTTTCAATGGCTTTAATTTCTGATAAATCACCTAGTCCAGTTGATGTTGCGTGTGCATTGATATAGTCAATATCATGAGGAATCAAACCAGCTTCTGCTATACCTTCGGTCATAGCTAAAAAAGCTCCAATACCATCCGGATGCGTTCCTGTTATATGATATGCATCTGAACTCTCTCCTCCTCCAACAATTTCTGCGTACACTTTCGCTCCCCTTTTAATTGCAGATTCTAAACTTTCTACTACTAATGCACCAGCGCCTTCTCCAACTACAAATCCATCTCTATTGGTATCAAACGGCTTCGATGCAGTTTGGTAATTTTCATTATTTGTTGACATCGCTTTCATTGCATTAAACTTACCTATAGAGGCCGCTGTAATAGGCGCCTCAGAACCGCCCGTAATGACAATGTCCGCTTTATTTAGGCGTATATAGTTAAAGGCGTGAATAATGCTTTGTGTCGATGCTGCACAAGCAGTAACTGGGCAATAATTAATACCTCTGAGTCCATATTTTATTGAAATCATTCCAGACAATCCATTAGAAATGATTTTTGGAATAAAAAAAGGATTAAATCTGGGAATAAAATTACCTTTTGTATACTCAATTACTTCGTGTTCGAACGTTTCAAAACCGCCAATACCCGCCGAAAATATCACGCCGATTTTATTGATATCCAATTTTGTAAAATCAAGCGCCGCGTCTTTTATAGCCTCGTCTGCAGCAATAATTCCATATTGGGCAAATCGATCCATTTTTCTTGCTTCCTTTTTGTCAAAGTATTCTAAAGCATCATAATTCTTAATCTCACAGGCAAATTGTGTTTTAAAATTTGTAGTATCAAAACGCGTTATTTTATCTGCACCAGATACTCCATTTAATAAGTTATTCCAATATTCCTTTGTATTTTTTCCAATTGGTGTAATAGCTCCTAATCCTGTTATAACGACTCTTTTCATTTTATTTTTATTATTATATACCGAAAGGTATATATTTAGTTAAATTTTTTTTATTTAATTTTTAATTCCCTAATTTCAGATTGTAAATAATCAATATTTTGTAGAAGAATATCAGGTTTGTCTAGTGTTTTAGCAAGCAAAATACTTCCCTCAATAAGTGCTATAATTTTGTATGAGAACGCCTCTACATCAATATTTTTAAATTCCCCTTTGCTCATACCTTCTTTCAATATTGAAATGATTGTTTCTCGCCAATTTTTAATAGATCGTGTAACTTCTTTTTTTAATAATTCATTTCCATCATCCGCATCTACGGACGTATTCAAAATAGCACAGCCACCATTTTCAAATATGGGTTTAAATTCTGTTTTATAATGACCTAAGAATGCAATCATTTTTTCAACGGCATTATCTAACTGATTTATTTTTCCAATTATTCGTTCCGATTGAAATTTATAATTGAATTTAAATGCTTCTACGGCAACCTCATTTTTATCTTTGAAATTTCCATAAATACTGCCTTTTGTTAAACCCGTAGCATTTGTTAGATCGGATAGGTATGTTCCTGTATATCCTTTTTTATTGAAAATAGAGGCTGTTTTTTCAATAATTAACTGACGCGTTTTTTCTGATCTAACCATTTTACAAATATACCGTACGGTATTTTATTTTGCAACTTTCTTTTTGTTATATATATTAATTATATTTTTCAAAGTTGTTAGAACAAAAAAGGGACCAAGACTGGTCCCTTTTACTTTGTAACGATTTATCTTTATTTCAAATCAGCCGCAAATGGAATTCTCGTTTGAACAGAATTTGACATGGTTTGCAAATTTTTAAATCGCTTGTACACATCAAATTGCCAATCTCCCAAAGCATTTTTAATCATACTTTCTTGCATATCCCCACTTTTATCCTCTCCAAATAATTTATCAAAAAATCCTTTTGTTTGTGGATATTCTTTCAAATAAAAGCTTTTTGACTTTGCTAATTTAGCTGCATATAAAACTGCATCTTTCAATGTACCTGTACTATCTACCAATCCAATAGAAATTGCTCTTTTTCCAGTCCATACACGTCCTTGAGCAATGCTATCGACCTCAGCAATTGTTTTGTGTCGACCTTCCGCCACTCTACTCAAAAATGTATGATAAATAGAGTCCACACTCGCTTGGAACAAATTTCTTTCTGGTTGTGTTAATGGACGCCCCATTGAACCTAAATCTGCATAAGGACCCGTTTTCACACCATCAAAAGTGACGCCTAATTTATTTTTCAAAAATGTACTTGGATTGATAAACATGCTAAATACACCAATCGATCCTGTAATTGTATTTGGTTCTGCAAATATGTACGAACCATTACATGAGATATAATAACCGCCAGATGCCGCATAAGTTCCCATACTTACAACTACTGGTTTTACTTTTTTAGCTAGCGCAATCTCTCTCCAAATAACATCACTAGCCAAAGCACTTCCCCCGGGTGAATTAACACGCAAAACAATCGCTTTTACAGAATTATCCAAACGAGCTGCTCGAATTATATTGCGGAAATTATCTCCACCGATAGATTTGTCTTCCCCTTGTCCGTCTACGATATCCCCTTCTGCGTAGATCAACGCAATCTTATCTTCTCCTGAAAAATCTTTGAAATCTGTCGCTTTTGCATAGGTAGCAAGAGAAACGAAATTTAATTTCGTTATGTCTGATTCATTGACTTTTTTACCTATTTCCGTTCTGATCTCATCGTCATATTTCAAACCGTCTACTAAATGATATTTCAATGCATCATTAGAAGTTTGAATCGCAGCGGTATTTGCTAAATTACGCAAAGTCGTCGTATCAATTTTGCGATCCACAGATACATCACTCAAAATTTTTCCGTAAATATCTCCAATCCACACTGTTGTCTGCAATCTATTGGCATCCGTCATTTGCGTAGCACGAAAAGGCTCGGTGGCACTTTTAAATTTGCCCGCATAAAAAATTTCTGGTTGAATTTCTAATTTATCCAAAAGTCCTTTATAGAACATAAGGTTCGTTGACAAACCCGCCCATTCTACACCACCACTCGGATGTACGTATACCTTATCAGCGGAAGTTGCGACATAATAGGCTCTTTGCGCGATCGCTGTTCCGTATGCATATACAAATTTGTTACTACGTTTGAAATTGGCAATGGCACTTTTTATCTCTTCGCTCGCAGCGTAACTATTTGCATTATTATTTGCTTTAATAATGATTCCTTTAATCGCGGAGTCTCCCTTGGCATATTCAATCAGGCGAACCGCATCATACAAACCAACAGAATAATCATCACTTCCTTTAAGTTTGTTAAATGCGCTGCTCACATCATCATCCGGATTAGATTGCTCTTGCATCGCATTAGAAAGATCAATAACCAAAATACCTTTCCCTCCAACTTTGGGTTTGTCTTTACTAAATGAACTCGCACCGATACCCATAAGGATAAAAAATCCCAATAGTGAAAATATCACCAATGCCAGTAAACAGGCGAAAAAAATCTTAAAAAATACTTTCATAAAATTCCCTTAATTAATATCTCATAATGTGTTAATCCAATAATAATATCGACAATATTTCATTGAGCGCATAAAAATAGCGATATTTGTCCCCTTTTTTGAAAATAGTGTATGAATATAGTTTATTTGTTGATAGGCGGTAATTTGGGGAACAGATTAGACAATCTTCATAAAGCAATTGAGTCCATCGGTGCACATTGTGGCCAGATATTGGCGGTTTCATCCATATATGAAACGGAAGCTTGGGGTTATACAGATCAACCTTCTTTTTATAATCAAGCCATCAAATTAGAAACGAGCATTTTTCCAGAAAGATTAATGAAAAAGCTTTTGGAAATAGAAACGAAATTAGGTCGCGTACGTGAGGTAAAAATGGGACCACGCGTGATCGATATTGATATTTTATTGGTAGAAGATCAATTATTTAACACGGATATATTAAAAGCGCCACATCCTTTTTTGGCACAGCGCAGATTTGCATTGATTCCATTGGCGGAGATTGCGTCAGAAGTGCGTGATCCAGCATCACACAAGCGCATTTCTACTTTATTGGCAGAATGTCCCGACACTTTAGAAGTTAAGAAATTAGAACTCGTTTAGGTAAATAATAAAGAGCGAATGCAATACAAACTGATCACAATAGAGGGCAATATCGGCGCGGGGAAAACGACCTTAGCTAAAATATTGTCTGAGCGTTTGCATGGGCGTCTGATTTTAGAGTCATTTGAAGACAATCCTTTTCTTCCCAAATTTTATAAGGAGCCAGAGAAATATAGTTTTCCATTGGAATTATTTTTCATGGCGGAGCGATTTAAGCAATTGCAACATTCGGTAAATGGACCCGATTTGTTTCACGATACGACCATTTCGGATTATGTTTTTATAAAAAGTTTGTTATTTGCCAAAGTCACATTGGCGGAAGATGAATACAAATTGTATAAAAGACTTTTTCACATCATCAATAAGCAGTTGCCCAATCCAGATATCTTAATCTATTTACACGTACCGATACAAAAATTGCAGAAAAATATTCAAACACGGGATCGCTCTTATGAGCAATCCATTCCAGATGAATATTTGCAAAAAATTCAAAATACATACCTCGAATATCTCAAACAATCGGATCAAAAAGTATTGTTTGTAGAGGCAGAGAATGCCGATTTTTTAACCGATTCCAAGCATGTAGATCTTATTTTGGATGCTTTATCCAAAGACTATTCGCCGGGAAAACATTACCTTCAACTTTCATAATCAATCATCGAAGAACTAAATCTATATGGATAGTAGTATACCTCCCACCGCAAGTGGAAATAGTTTTTTAGAAAAAAATCCAGTATTAAAGAATAAAGAATTTATCGCATTTCTATTTATTCGCATCTTACTTATCTTTTGTCTCAATATGCAATCCACGACGATTTATTATTGGGTATATCAGATTACCAATGACAAATTAAAATTAGGCTTTGTTGGTTTAGCAGAGGTCATTCCAGCCGTAGGATTTTCCTTATTTGCGGGGCATATTGTCGATCTGAAGGAGAAACGTAATATGCTTTTGATGTGTATCATCGGTTACGTCATATTAGGTTGGATATTATTTGGACTTACGCACCCAACAGCATTGCAGGCATTTCCATTGAGTAGCATATTAATCGCCATCTATGCATGCGTATTCTTTGGTGGGATTATTCGCTCTTTTATGGGTCCCTCTTCTTTTGCATTAGTTGGCTTATTAGTTCCAAGATCTCAGTATCCCAATGCGACAAGTTGGAGCAGTATGGTATGGCAATTAGGTTCTGTATTGGGACCATTGACAGCAGGAGCCATGATTGCTTGGAAAGGTGTAGAATGGGGTATGCTCGGCGTCGTAATTGTGGAAGTGCTTTTACTCATTCCAATATTATGTATTCGGAAAAAGCCCATCATAAAATCTAAAAAAGAACCCGTATTACAATCTTTATCCAAAGGTCTAAAATTTGTATTCCATACGCCAGCGCTATTGGGGGCGCAATGTTTGGATATGTTTTCGGTTTTATTTGGCGGAGCTGTTGCCTTGTTGCCCGTTTATCAAAAGGAAATTTTGCATGTAAACGAAACAGGATTTGGGATATTAAGAGCAGCACCCGGCATCGGTGCTTTAATCTCCTTAGGCATTTTGGCATTTTTCCCTTTGAAAAAAAATCCAGGCAAAAAATTATTTATAGCAGTATTTGGATTTGGATTATCGATTATCATTTTTGGTATTTCGCGTAATTTCCTTTTATCCTTTTCCATGTTGGTTTTTTCTGGGATATTTGATGCCATTAGTGTGGTAATTCGTGGTACCATCTTACAATTGGTTACGCCGGATGATATGCGTGGACGTGTTTCTGCGGTAAATACCATGTTTATCAGTTCTTCCAATGAATTAGGTGATTTTGAAAGCGGTGTAATGGCACATTGGTTGGGAACCGTAACAGCAGTTGTCGTCGGAGGATGTTTGACTTTATCAGTGGTTATTTCTACATTTTTCATGGCAAAGCCTTTGAGAGATTTTAGTTTTGATGATGATAAGCAAAAAAAATAAAGCATGAAATAATCTTCCACTATTTTATTCGTTATATATGCAATGCTGCGTAACGTAATTAATACAAGGTCAATTTTTCCAAATCAATATGCTCATTGTAAAAAATTGACCTTTATTTATCGACAGGTCGTCTTCGTATTTGCCCTTATTTGTTTGTCTACTCATTTATCTGCGCAAAATAATATTGCGACAGTTGAAGGTCGTATAATAGATAAAAGTGGTAATCCCATACCGCATGCCACCATTAGCCGCTCTGGCAATCATGGTAGCACAGAAGCAAATGACTCTGGTTATTTCAAATTGGAAATTCCATCTGGCATCATGATTACCTTGAGTTATGATGCTTTGAATTACAGAAAAGAAAGACATAATTATTTACTCAATCGTGGCCAAACGCGCGCAGTGGTCATTTCTCTAAATTCTCAAGTAAAGCGATTGCGTGACGTAAAAGTTACGGATAAAAAAAATGGACGTGACGCAGCGATTATCACCTTAGATCCCAACAAAGCAAAGTTCAATCCGAGTCCTATTGGCGGAGTGGAAGGCTTGATTAAAACCATTGTCGGAAGCAATAATGAAATGACCTCGCAATACAATGTGCGTGGCGGTAATTATGACGAAAATCTTATTTATGTAAATGGATTTGAAATATATAAACCATTTCTTGTGCAAAATGCGCAATCTGAAGGGCTAAGTTTCATCAATGCGGATATGGTCGAAAATATCAAATTTAGCAACGGTGGTTTTCAGGCGAAATATGGGGACAAAATGAGTTCGGTTTTGGATGTAACGTATAAAAAACCTACCGAAAATGGAGGCTCGGCGTATGTCGGTTTACTCGAACAAGGATTGCATCTGGAAGGAATTAGTAAAAATAAAAAGTTTACCTATTTAATTGGCGGAAGAAATCGTACCAACCAGAATCTAGTCAAAAGCCAAGCGACGCAAGGAAGTTATTTACCTAGTTCTTCGGATATACAAGGTTATTTTACGTACGACGCTGGCAAAAATTGGCAAATTGATTTATTGGGAAATTATTCCAAAACGAAATTTACTTTTTATCCGCAAAGTTTGCAATTGGCGACAGCGGTCATTTCACCGTTATATACGTCGGAAATCAACGCCAATTTTGCATTTGAAGGAAGTGAAAAAGATAAATATTCCACTAATTTCGTTGGATTGACCGCTTCCAAAAAAGTCAACAATCATCTTAATTTGAAATGGTCTTTATCACATTACGGAGATCGAGAAACGCAAAATTCGGATATTACGAGTGTGTATAGTTTGAGTTCTTCGGACAATGCGTATAATCAAGATGCGGCTGACGTAATTGGAAGCGGTACGAATATTAATTATTCCAGAAATAATTTGAAAATAGATGTATGGACGGCTCAACACAATGGTTCGTACAAAAAAGGAAATCATTATTGGCAATGGGGTGCATTGATTGAAAGACAAAAAGTAAATAGTTATTTGAATCAATGGACCTATTTGGATTCTGCTGGCTATTCTTTACCCAATAATACCAGTGGCAATTTTCAGTTAAATGATGCCATGTATGGTGATCAATCTTTTGTATTGACGCGCACTTCGGGTTTTATTCAAGATAATATTCAATGGGGCGACTCTTCGTCTTTTTTGATACAACCTGGAGTACGTTACAATTACAATGATCTCAATAAACAATTTCTTATTTCCCCAAGAGTAACATTTTCCTACCAACCCAAAAATTGGAAAAGAGATGTCAATTTTCATGGATCAGTTGGGATGTACAACCAGCCGCCATTTTATCGGGAAATGTTGCGATATGACGGCAGCCTCAATAAAAATCTAAAAGCGCAAAAAAGTATTCAAGGAACCTTGGGCATGGATTATCAATTTCACATGATGAGCCGCCCAGCCAAATGGACAACGGAAGCATATTACAAAAGTATGACCGACGTTGATATATATGATATTGATAATGTGCGTATTCGTTATTATGGAAATAACAATGCGAAGGCTTACGCTTATGGTTTGGAAACGCGCCTATTTGGAGAATTGGTCAAAGATGCAGAAAGTTGGATCTCTATCGGTTATATGCGTACGATGGAAAAAATCAACGGACTAACCAACACAACCTATCAAAATGCAGAAGGTCAAACGATCAATTCACAAACCCAAGACAAACAAATTACGGATAGCACAGTCTCTAATGCAGGTTGGTTTCGCCGTCCTACAGATAGAAGAATTACTTTAGGAATGTTTTTCCAAGACTATTTAACAACTAACAAAAATGCGAAAGTTTATTTGAATACGATTTACGGTTCTAATCTTCCGTATAACGTTCCTGGCAGTACGAAATATAGAAATTCATTGGAAATTGATCCATATTTCAGAGTGGACATTGGATTTAGCACCTTATTAGTCGATGGGAGCAAACCACATAAAAGCCATTCTCCATTTAGAACTTTTAAGCATATTTGGGGTACGGTCGAAGTGTTCAATTTGATCGATCGTTCCAATACAATTAGTTATACTTTGATAAAAGATTATTCAAATAATTTATATCCATTACCCAATCGCCTAACGCCAAGACTTTTGAATTTTAAGATTATTGCGGAGTGGTAGGAAATTTTATTAATTCACAAACTTTAACCAAGCTATAAATAATTTTCTTATGAAAAAATTTGACATCTATATATTATTTATCGTTACCTTATGTTTATATGCATGTAAAAAGGATAATCCAAATTCTCAAATATTTGATTCAATAGCATTTGTCGGCAGCAACGACACCAAGTTATATGCTGTAGATCTGCAAACGGGCAAAACAAAATGGGAATTTAAAACTGGGATGGGGATATTTTCTAATCCTCAGATATATGAAGGAATGGTGTATTGCGCTAGCGGAGATTCTAAAATATATTCAATTGATATCAACACTGGAGAAGCAAAATGGGAATTTAAAACAGGAAATGGGATTTCATCTAACTTCACGATTCAAGATGGGATAATATATACAGGGAGTTATGACACTTATGTATACGCAATTGATGCCAAATCTGGAAATTTGAAATGGAAATTTAAAACTGACAGTTACATTCAATCATCTCCAGAAATAAAAGATAGTATTTTAAATATTGGAAGTACAGATAATGTGATTTATGCTTTAAATATCTCTAATGGACTACCAAAGTGGGAATTAAACATTGGAAGTCCGATAATGTCCTCACCTGTAATTTCAAATGGAATCTTATATATTGCAGGAGGTCGAGATAAAAAACTTTATGCAATCGATATCACAGCAGGAGAGAAAAAATGGGAATTTGTTACAAATGGCGAAACCTTATCAGATCCTAAAGTTTTTGAAGGAACGGTATACATAGGAAGTAGAGATCAAAACATGTATGCAATAAATACTTCAAATGGCACTCTCAAGTGGTCATTCAAAACAAATGGAGAGATCATATCTTCTCCATTTATTAAAAACAATGTTATTTACTTTGGTAATATAAATTATAGTTTTTTTGCAATCAATGTGGATGATGGACACAAACAATGGGAACTTTCAACGAATGGTCTTGTCGGCAATCCAATAGCTACAGATAATTTTATATATGCCGGATCTTCGGATGATTGTTTGTATTCATTTGATATTTCTACAGGTCAACCAAATAAAAAGTTTACCTCATTTGGTCTAATATATACAGCACCTGCAATATTGAAAAGTGATGGATCTTTTGTAAATGCTGAATAATTATAATAAAATTTAGTAAATAATCATGCCTCGATAATCTTTATCTTCGCCGTAAAATCGATTCTTATTTAGTGCAGGCAACAATATACAAATCAACAGGTAGCTGGTATCAAGCGAAAGCGGAAAACCAAACTTTTTACAACACAAGAATAAAAGGTAAATTCAAAATCAATGGTATTACATCCACCAATCCTGTTGCGGTGGGCGACTTGGTAGAAATTGATATTGAAGATGAGGAACAAAAAACCGCTATCGTCACTAAAATTTTGGATCGACAAAATTATATCGTCCGCTCCTCTCCGCATAACCGCAATCAACGCCATATCGTTGCATCTAATTTAGATCAAGTTTTCCTATTTGCAAGTTTACGTGATCCCAAAACATCTTTAGGATTTATCGATCGTTTTTTGGTTTCCGCGGAAGCATGGCATGTGAAATGTTCTTTGATTTTCAACAAGACGGATTTGTATACAGAGCATGATTGGAAAATATTGGAACAAATAAAAGTCGTGTATCAACCACTTGGTTATGAAGTATTTGAATTGAGTTTAGAGGCTGATAAAGGTTTGGATAAATTGAAAAATGCGTTTCAAGGAAAAACAACTTTAGTCAGTGGACAAAGTGGAGTCGGCAAATCAACTTTTATCAATGCCATTTTACCTGAAGAAAATATTCGTACACAAGAAGTGAGCGACTGGAGTGGCAAAGGAATGCATACAACGACATTTGCACAGATGTATGACATCAACGCCGAAAGCAGGTTGATCGACACGCCTGGTATACGCGAATTTGGGATTACGAATGATATTTCATCTCAAGAATTGTCTCACTATTTCCCTGAAATGCGTGAGCGTTTACAAGATTGTAAATTCAATAATTGTTTGCATATAAACGAACCCGGTTGTGCTATTAAAGATGCTGTTGAAAATAGCGAAATCGCCCTGGATCGCTATCTCAGCTATTGTAATATATTGGAAACTTTGCCTAAAAATACTTATTGATTAATTTCTGGCGCTATTGCCTCATCTTGAGACAATGTACCTTCTGGAATAGGTGCATCCGCCAATTCTTCGTCGCGATTATCATTCCATTCAATAATGAAATTGTTTCGTCCGTCACCTACCAAAACCGTCATATAGCGCATCTGAGCTAATTCCAATAAAGATAGAAAGAGAAAAAGTGCGTGAATGCGAGATTCACAATTTTGGAATATTTTATCAAATGGAACCGTATGTGTAGATTGGATTTCTGTCATTAAATATTCCCGGCTGCCATCCATCGTATAGTTGTATTTGATAACGGTATGAACAGGCTTATTACTTTTTTCCTGTAATCTTTCCATGACCTTTTCAAAGGTCTTCATCAGGCGAAACAATGTCAAAGTTTGAATCTCCGTGCCTTCGGATGCTTGCTCACCGATGCCCAAAAGTTCTTTTTGGACGTTACCACGTTTTTGCATCAATAATCGCTCAGCTTCTTTTTCAGCTAATTCGATGGATGCTTGTTTATATTTTTTATATTCCAATAATTTTTCCACCAATTCTTGTCTCGGATCCACTTCATTTCCTTGATCATCCAATTCTTTTCTAGGCAAAAGCATTTTGGCTTTGATACGCATCAAAGTCGCAATAAACAAAATAAATTCGCTACTCAACTCAATATTTAAGCGCTCTTGATCATGCACATAAGCCAAAAAATCAGATGTAATCTTTGTAATTGGAATATTATAAATATCCAATTCATCTCTTTCGATAAAGAAAAGCAACAGATCAAAAGGGCCTTCAAACTGAGGCAGCTTTATTTGGTAATTATTATTGTTCAACTACTGAATTTAAAAAAATAAAAAAGACCCGAATCTACTTCGGGTCTTACAAAAATATATTATTCGAGGGAAAATATTATTTTTTCAAAGAATCACGGATTTCCATCAATAATTTGTCTGTAGAACTTGGTTCTGCTGGTGCAGCAGGAGCTTCAACTTCTTTCTTTTTCAAAGAATTAATTCCTTTGATAACAATGAATAAAGCTAATGCAATGATAAAGAATGAAATGACATTAGACAAAAAACTACCATACTTGATCGCCGTACCCGGAATTACAAGTTCTGATAGATTTTGCAAATTAGCTTTTTTCAATGCTGGAGTCAATATGCCTGGTGTGATAATATCATCTACCAATGATGTTACTATTTTTCCAAATGCACCACCGATAACAACGGCAACGGCTAAATCAACTACATTTCCTTTGATGGCAAAATCTTTAAATTCTTTTACGAATCCCATAGTTTTTACTGTTTTAGTGATTAATAGGTATTTTTAGCAAAGATAAAAGAATGTGTTAATCTTCCATATTTTTAATTCCCGGATATTGCATATCTAGTTTTTTTAATGTTTCTAGCACTGTAGAAGCTACGATATACTCTTTGTACCAATTTTTATCGGCAGGAACAACCGTCCAAGGAAATAGATAGTATTATCCATACTTACTTGGAACTAAAGCCGTCTATAATTTTCCGATAGAATTACTAATTAACAAATTGGCATTGGCAATGAAATTTCTAGTTTTATCATTTGCCAAATTAATAATCATCTTATCCGTATTGAAAGTCCTAAGAATCACTTTACTAATCCCATTTTCAAAATTGCCGCTTATTAATAATAAATTTTTAAATCGAGATTCTTCGTAATGCAAAGAAGATTTCGGCTCTGGATCTCTACCAATACCTAAATATTTATTGATTTTTGAAGGTATTATTTTACCACTATTGTCAAATACTTTGACTGAATCTATTGTATACTTAGATATCACATTATTATTAAAAAAAGAAATACATAAAAACATTGACGTATCGTAAGCCATCATACTTACATTGACGGCTTTTATATCTCCGAAGTTTTCCGATGATGATATAGGCGCATTTATCAACTCTACATTATTCAATGGAATTTTTAATTCTGTTGTCCCAATCGCCCTTGTTGATGGGTTTTTATGACTCATTTCATCAAACTTGATTTTTTGACCAACAACTGATTTATTCGCAAATACGAAAAATATGCAAAAACAAATGACACACCTCATAAAACGTAGTTTTGGTTGAAAAATATTCTAAAATTACTAAAAAAAATGCTACCAAATCGAGATTTGATAGCATTTCTAATTATAGAATTACAGTAATTAAACTGTCATCATTTCTTTTTCTTTTACGGCTAGACGTTTTTCAACATTGGCAATATAGCGATCGGTAAGATCTTGCACTTTCTTTTCGATATCTTTTGCAACGTCTTCGCTCAAGCCATCTTTTTGCATTTTTTTGATATCATCCATTGTATCTCTACGAGCATTTCTGATAGTTACTTTAGCTTGTTCGCCCTCAGAAGATGCTTTTTTGAATAATTCCTTTCTTCTTTCCTCCGTCAATGGAGGTAAAAATAAACGAATCTGCACACCATCATTTTGTGGGGTGATGCCGATATTAGCAGCCATAATACCTCTCTCAATTACAGCAAGCATATTTTTTTCCCAAGGTTGTATACTGATTGTACGAACATCCAAAATGCTGATATTGGCAACTTGACTGATCGGTGTAGGAGCGCCATAATATTCGATGGAAACGCCATCCAAAATTGTAGGCGTAGCTTTTCCAGCTCTGATTCTATTCATTTCCACTTCCAAATGGTCCATCCCTTTTTGCATCGATGCTTCTGCTTCCATCAAAAGCATTTCTAATTCTTCGTTCATGTTTCTATTTGGTTAAAAGTCTATATTGGCTTTTTTACTCAAAAATCCTTATTGAAATTGATTTTCTGTGCCAAAGCTACAGCAATTTCATTATTTTATGCTTAAATTGACAATTCGCAGCATCCAAAAGTATAAAAAAGAAAATACTTTTCGTAAGTTTGTTGCGCTCGTAATCACATAGAGTCGTTAGGAGCAATTCAATATTTATAAAAATTTATCACAGATGGCAGATATTCAAGAATTAAGAGATACAGCTACGCAAATCCGTAGAGATATTGTACGTATGGTACATGGTGCTAATAGTGGTCACCCAGGTGGATCCTTAGGTTGTACAGATTTTTTCACTGCATTATATTTTGATGTAATGAAACGTAAACCAGGATTTGACATGAATGGAATTGGTGAAGATTTATTCTTCCTTTCTAATGGTCACATCTCTCCAGTATTTTATTCTACTTTAGCTAGAGCTGGTTATTTCCCAATTTCTGAATTGGGTACATTTAGAAAATTAAATTCTCGTGTACAAGGTCACCCAACAACGCATGAAGGTTTGCCTGGTATCAGGATTGCGAGTGGTTCTCTTGGTCAAGGTATGAGCGTTGCCATCGGTGCGGCTCTTGCTAAAAGACAAAATGGTGACGACTCTATCGTTTACTCTTTACATGGTGATGGTGAATTGAACGAAGGACAAAACTGGGAAGCGATCATGTCTGCTCCTAACTTTGATCTTACTAACTATATCGCAACTATCGACTGGAATGGTCAACAAATCGACGGTCCAACTAAAGAAGTGATGGATTTGGGTGATTTAGAAGCTAAATTCAAAGCATTCAAATGGCAAACAATCGTTGTTAAAGAAGGTAACAACATTGAAGAAATCATCAAAGCTTTGACTAAAGCAAAAGAAATGTTGAAAAACGGCGCTCCAGTTGCAGTTCTTTTGGAAACTGAAATGGGTAAAGGTGTGGATTACATGGAAGGTCATCATGGCTGGCATGGTAAAGCACCAAACGACGAACAATTAGCGTCTGCATTGAGACAATTACCAGAAACTTTAGGTGACTATTAGTAATTACTAGACACTTTTTGAAATAAATAAAAGGGCGAAGTTGATAATTTCAATTTCGCCCTTTTCTATGAGATTGGTAATTGTATTCTAAAAGTTGTTCCTCTTCCTACTTCACTATCTTTTACAATAATTTTGCCGTGATGATATTCTTCGATAATTCTTTTAGTCAATGCTAATCCAAATCCCCAGCCACGTTTTTTCGTTGTAAATCCAGGTAGAAAAACTTTGCCAATATTGGCTGGTGCAATTCCCTTTCCCGAGTCTTTAACCTCGATAATGATATGATGATTTTGCAAAAATGATTGAACCTCGATATTTCCTTTACCATCCATGGCATCTAATGCGTTTTTCAAAAGATTTTCAATCACCCAATCGAATAATGGAGGAGAAATGCTAGCAAGTATAGTATCTGGTTTACAAGAAAAATGAATAGCTATCTTTCCTGCTGCTCTTTTTCGAATATAATTGACCATGTTATCAATCTGCAAATTGATATCCTTCAATTCCAATTTTGGAGAACTACCAATTTTTCCAAATCTGTCAGAAACTAATTGCAAACGCTCCAAATCACGTTTAATTTCTGGGATATACGTTTCATTTTCTGCATGTAATTTCAAAATCTCTAACCAACCTTCCAAACTTGACAACGGTGTTCCTAATTGATGCGCCGTTTCTTTCGCCATACCAATCCACAAAAGATTTTGTTCATTTTTTGTTTTTGTCTTTTGTATGATTAAAAACATTATACAAAACAACCCAACAATAACAAATTGAATAAGGGGAAAATATTGCAACGTAATTTGCAAACTACTCGAACCATAGTAATACCTATTTTCTAAAATAGAATTTCCTGAGAGTTTGACAATAATTGGTTCGTTTTCATGCCTAAATTTGGCTAATTCTTTATTCAAATATTGTGGATCTTTTTTCAATCTAACCGAATCCAAATTTCGCGTCATCCCTGATGGAATATCTTTTTCGTTCGTTTCGATGATAGGAATATCTGTATTAGACGTAGAAATCAAAATTGCCAAATCCAATCCATTCTGATCTCCAGCATTTGCGGTCGAAAGAAACTTTTGTGCATTTGCCCAAATCTCCACTTTTTGTTTTTCAGTGGCAGCTAATTTACCTGAAAGATAATGGGAAAAAAAAGCGCTACTTATGAGAAAAAGTAACGTTCCTAAAATGAAAATATTCCTTCCCGTAAATCTAAAATTGAACATATCCAAATTTAGCTCTTTAGAAAACAATATTGTCTAGAAATAAATTATTTCGTTGTTGAGGAAAGATCGAAGATAAGTTTTCTCTTTTCATTATTGCCCGCAAATAGCCAATATTGAAAACTAGCTTTTAACTTTTCCAACCAAGGGTCATCCGCATCTGTACCCAAATTGTAACATTCCGCTTTTTGGATAGAAAATCTAATCAATAATACTTGTCTTTCTGCTAGAGATGGTGGCACATTGCCTAAAACAAACTCTGGAGCTTCCATTTCAGGAATAATGCGACAAGGACCAGAAATCGAAATTCTTGCTTGTTTTTCTTTATTGAAATAATCCAATGTACTATGAAAATCCCTTTCGTACAATGGCGTTACATTCTTTTGACAAGAACTGAAAAACCAAATATTTCCTTGTTTATCCACTCTTACAGTAGATATCACATTATTTGGTAAAAGCACAGGATCTGCTTCTGCCTTAAAGATGGCAGTATTGATTTCCATTATTTTTTTACCAAGGAAAGAAAAATCGGGCTCATGTAGAGGTTCTGTCATAGATTTCTTACAAGTTATTTGTTGCAAATATAGTTCACTTCATTCAGTGAAATTCAAATGAATATAAAAAATTATTTTTATATTTTGTTATTTCTTTGAATATATAACAACTTTAGGATCATGGTAAAATAGAAATTTCCACCCATCTTCTCCTTCATTTTCCCACCATTTTTTACGCCATTCCATTGCTTTCTTGCCATCGTAATCATATTTTGCATTGATACGATTACGCATTTGCGTCAACATGGGCGCCTCATCTGCACCAAATAAATATTTATCCTCGCCTTCTTGTAAATAAATTGCTTGATGAAAAGGCGTATGTCCACCTGTAACTTGGTAAGTAATTCCTGGTAAAATTTCCCCATCTCCATCCAAAATAACATTGCCAGGTCTGTCTTTCAATGCTTGTAATGTCTGAATATCAAATGATGGAGCTCCTTTACTCATCGCATATTCCATCTCTTTTCCTTGATAATAATGCGTCGCATTGGGAAAGGTATAGTGAAATATTCCATTATCATCAAATGCACCCAAACCTTTAATATGATCTTTGTGTAAATGAGAAAAAATGACCTTAGTAACCTCTTCTGGACGATGACCATATTTTGCCAAATTTTCAACAATTTTCCATTCTCCTTGGTCATTCTTCGTACCCAAACCTGTATCTAAAATAATAACTTCGTTGTCTTTTTCAACTAAAAATGGCGTTACAGAAAGGAAAACACTTCCGTGTGGACGTACATCTATATCATCTACAGCTGGATTAAAGGGTACAAATTGCTTAGTTCCATCGACTGAAAAAATCCCATCTTGTAATGCTACGATCTTCACTTTATCTATATTTTGCTGCAAAATTAACACAATTCCTCTTTTGCCATTTGAGAAAGATCGTTACAATGTGTAACTTGCTTATATGGAATTCAAATTACACACGCCATTTTCGCCTGCGGGTGACCAACCCAAGGCAATCGAACAAATTACAAAAGGTATCAAAGAGGGCGAGCCATTTCAAACTTTATTAGGTGTAACCGGTTCGGGTAAAACTTATACGATGGCCAATGTGATTCAAAATTTGCAAAGACCTACTTTAATTTTAACACATAATAAAACACTCGTTGCACAATTGTACGGAGAGTTCAAACAATTTTTTCCAGAAAATGCAGTCGGCTATTATGTAAGTTATTACGATTATTATCAACCGGAGGCATATATGCCCGTGAGCAATACTTACATTGAGAAAGACTTGAGTATCAATGAGGAATTAGATAAATTACGTTTACAAGCTACAGCGGAATTGTTGAGTGGAAGGCGAGATATCGTAGTTGTAGCGAGTGTAAGTTGCATCTATGGTATCGGCAATCCTACCGAATTTGAAAATGGGATTGTTCGGATAAAAGTTGGACAACAAATTTCGCGTCAAGGATTTTTACACTCTTTAGTTAATTCCTTGTATTCGAGAACGCAAGTCGATTTTAAACGCGGAACTTTTCGTGTGCATGGCGATACGATCGACATCAATCTGCCTTATGTAGATTATGGCTATCGCATTAGCTTTTTCGGAGATGAGATTGAATCAATTGAGAGCATTGATATTACGACGAATAAACGCATGGAAAGATTAGACAATGCCGCCATTTTTCCTGCAAATTTATATCTCGCACCCAAAGATATGCTCCAACAAATTATGGAGGAGATTCAAGATGAAATGATGGCACAAGTGGATTATTTCAATAGTACGGAGCGACCTCAAGAAGCGCAACGTATCAAAGAGCGTACGGAATATGATCTGGAAATGATACGCGAATTGGGATATTGTACTGGGATTGAGAATTATTCTCGTTTTTTTGATAGAAGAGCACCTGGAACGCGTCCGTTCTGCTTGTTAGATTATTTTCCCAAAGATTTTTTATTAATGGTCGATGAAAGTCATCAAACGATACCTCAGATTTCGGGAATGTATGGTGGTGACCGTAGTCGAAAATTGACCTTAGTAGAATACGGATTTCGCTTACCTAGTGCGATCGATAACCGTCCATTGAGTTTCAATGAATTTGAAAGTATGATTGGGCAGACTCTTTTCGTCAGTGCTACACCAGGTAATTATGAATTGGAAAAATCAGAAGGAATTATTGTCGAGCAGGTTGTACGTCCAACGGGATTGCTAGATCCGCCAATCGAAGTTCGCCCAAGTGTAAATCAAATCGATGACCTTTTGGATGAAATTGATAAGCGTGTGAAAAAACGCGAACGTATTTTGGTTACCACATTAACCAAACGTATGGCGGAAGAAATGGATAAATATTTACATAGAATAAATATCAATTCTAAATATATCCATAGCGATGTTGATACGTTGGAACGTGTGGAGATTTTACGTCAATTGCGTTTGGGAGAAATTGATGTACTTGTCGGCGTAAACCTATTGAGAGAAGGTTTGGATTTACCCGAAGTGACTTTAGTCGCAATTTTAGATGCGGACAAAGAAGGTTTTTTGAGAAATGAAAAGTCATTGACGCAAACAGCCGGTCGTGCTGCACGTAATGCCAATGGTTTGGTTATATTTTATGCGGATAAAATGACGGATAGTATGCAACGCACGATTGATGAAACGAATCGTCGACGTGAAATACAAATTGCTTACAACACCAAACATAATATCACACCAAAAACAGTTACCAAAAGTACGGAACAAGTATTTGCCCAAACATCGGTTTTGGATATTAAAGGATACGATGAGCGAAAAAGTTATGCTATCGCAGCGGATCAAGATATCGTACCAGATATTGCAGCCGAAGACGGTGTGAAATTTGAAAGAAAAAAAACCATTCCTCAAATGGAAAAAACGATCGCGCAAACCAAAAAACGGATGGAAAAAGCAGCGAAAGACATGGATTTCATGGAAGCAGCAAGACTCCGTGATGTGATGTTTGCACAGGAAAAAGAATTGAAAGAAATGCAAAAATAATTTTTCATTTTTTTACTATTGTCGTTATCAATCTTAAATATTACTTTTGCCGAAATTTAAAACAGGTAATTATGTTTTGGACCTTAGAATTAGCAAGTTATCTTGAAGATGCACCTTGGCCAGCTACCAAAGACGAATTGATAGACTTTGCCATTCGTTCTGGAGCGCCAATTGAAGTGGTAGAGAATCTACAAGAACTTGAGGACGAAGGAGAAGTATATGAAAGTATTGAAGATATTTGGCCTGATTATCCTAGTCAGGAAGATTTTCTCTTTAATGAAGATGAATATTAAACTTTAATTCATTTATATACAAAAGACGCGGTATTTGCATTTACAAATACCGCGTCTTTTTATATTTCAAACACTAATGTTGTATCATTGCTTGATCGACATCAATACCTAATCCTTGTGCTACTTTGATGCCCCACCCAATATTTGCCCTAAAAAAATGACATAATTGACGATTTAAAATCAAATCTTTTTTTGATCCTTCTACTGCACTTAATGAACTTACTAGATTATGTATCAAATGAGCTCGATCCTCCTCAGACATTACTTGAGAAAATAAAATTCCTGGTTGAGAATAATGATCATTTTCTCCCTCTGCATTTCTATCGTACCAATACGTATCCCCTTTTATAGCTAATGCAGGCTCTTCAATTTCTGATTCGTATATATCATCAAAACTATTTGGAAAATAATTCGGATCTGCACCTCCATTTCCATCTAATGCCATGTGTCCATCACGATGATAATTGCTGTGTGATGTCATATAAGGGCAACGATTTACAGGAAGTTGCTCATAATTAGCTCCAATACGATAACGTTGGGCATCTGGATAAGACAAAATGCGCCCTTGTAACATTTTATCTGGTGAATAACTAATACCAGGAATGACATGTGCTGGTGCGAATGCAGCTTGTTCTACATCGGCAAAGTAATTGGCAGGAATTTCATTTAATTCCATAGTACCTACTTCTATTAAGGGATATTCCTTTTGAGACCATGTTTTAGTCAAATCAAAAGGATTAAATTTAAAATTATCCGCTTCGCTTTCTGTCATTACTTGTATATACATCGTCCATTGTGGAAAATCTTTGTTATCAATGGATTCAACCAAATCTCTTTGTGCAAAATCTGGATCTTTACCCTTCATTTCATTCGCTTCTTCCTGATTGAAATTTTTCACACCTTGTTTTGTTCTAAAATGAAATTTAACCCAAACTCTTTCATTTGCCGCATTAATCATGGAAAAAGTATGACTACCATATCCGTGCATGTGACGATAGCCGTAAGGCGTACCTCGATCGCTAAACAAAATAATAACTTGATGTAAAGTTTCAGGATTCAAGCTGAAAAAATCCCACATCATGGTCGGGCTTTTTAGATTGGTATGTGGATCTCTTTTTTGCGTGTGTATAAAATCTCCGAATTTCTTCGCATCTTTTATAAAAAATACTGGCGTATTATTTCCAACTAAATCCCAATTTCCCTCTTCTGTATAAAATTTTAGCGCAAAACCTCGCGGATCTCTTTCTGTATCCGCACTTCCTTTTTCCCCGCCAACTGTAGAGAATCGTGCAAGCATTTTACATTGATTACCGATTTGAGAAAATAATTTGGCTTTGGTATATTTTGTAATATCGTGCGTCACGGTAAACGTTCCAAATGCACCAGAGCCTTTGGCATGCACCACTCTCTCAGGAATACGTTCACGATTAAAATGCGCCATTTTCTCATGAAGAATATAGTCTTGCAACAATGCCGGACCACGACTTCCAGCTGTCATTGTATCTTCATTATGGTTATATGGAATACCAGATGCGGTCGTTAATTTGCGATTTTGTTGTTTTTCGTTACTCATAAAAAAATGGTTTTATACTAATATTACAATTTTATGACAATAAAGTTCTGAATAAAATTGCTAGTATAAAAACCATTTCTGTTAAATAATCATTTTTTATCAAAATGATTTATTCATATAAAGAAAGTTTGGATTGTAAATATTGGTAATCATTTTGGAGAGATGCCAATTTACTGAGCAAAGAATCAATAATATCAATCCCTTCAACATTTACTTGTAGTTCATAGTGTAGCCTAATAAAACGTTCTAATTTGGACAATTCATCTAAATAAAGATTTTCCAAATTATCAGACTGAACGATTTCAATCAAACCAACCGCGTGCAATGCATGCACAAATTCTATTTCTACATTATTGCTATTACAATATTTTTCTACAGCAATAATTTCTAATTCTGTTGACATAATTGTAATTTTTAACCTTGAGCGATTTCTTTAAATAATGCTTTTTGTTTGTCTGTTAGATTTTTTGGAATGAGGATATTCCAAGTCACATATAAATCTCCAAATTGATTCTCTATTTTGTATTTGGGAAAACCTTTTCCAGAAAGACGAACTTTCGCATTGTTTTGTGTTTCTGGTTGAATTTTCAACTTAACTTGACCGTTCAATGTATCAACCAAAACGTCACCTCCCAATACTGCAGTATATAAATCTAAATCTTTGGAAATATATAAATCGTCACCGACTCTTTTGAAATTTGGATCTTCCGCAATATTAAAAGTAATATATAAATCACCAGCAGGTCCGCCATTGCTGCCAGGATTACCATAACCTTTCAACTTAATTTTTTGACCATCAGCAATACCAGCGGGAATAGTTATACGAACTTTTCTCTCTCCAACTTGAATTTCTTGTTTGTGTGTTACTGCAGCATCACGCAAACTTAAAGTTAATTCAGCTTGAAGATCCTGCCCTCTAAACTGAGTATTTCTACCACGGGAGCCAAAGGAGGCGGCACCACCACCAAACATAGATTGGAAAAAATCAGAGAAATCTCCAGCGTCCTCACCAGAGAAATTATAAGATTGACCACCACCTGCACCAAAACCACCAAAACCTGAAGCACCACGATTATTATTTTGACGTTTTGCTTGTTCAAATTGCTCAGCATGTTCCCAATTCTCACCATAAGTATCATACTTTTTCCTTTTTTCAGGATCGCTTAATACTTCATTTGCTTCATTGATTTGTTGGAACATTTTATTTGCGTTAGCATCATTTGGATTAACATCCGGATGATACTTACGCGCAAGCTTTCTGTAAGCTTTTTTAATATCGTCGTTACTGGCGTTCTTTTCAATTCCTAAAACCTTATAATAATCTATGTAAGCCATAACTATTTCGAACTTTTATTTTTACTAAAATATACTTTCAATTTATCATTGATATAATATTTTAAAGATTCTGCATCATCATTTTCTCGCAACCAATCATACGATGGACGATACTGATTCATAAACATCATCAAATTCTCACCAGTCAAACCACTAAAAGAATGCACTAGTAGTTTATTAAAACGAAAATCCACATAACGTTGTTCTTCATTGTCTAAGAAATTTTTATATGCACGTTTTCTCGCCTTATTTTTTTTATCAAAAAAATTATCCAATCCAATAGCTAATCCTGCACCTCCTGTATTTTGAGAAAATGTTTTAGGATTCAATCCTACATCTTTGATAAAATCATCCCTTCTCTCGGAGCTATCTAACTGATAATCATCATAAGTATAAGATGAGACTATAACACCAGGAAGTATTTCTTTCATTTTAGGTTTTAACCAAATCTCTACTGTATCCATATGATATTTTTCTCCTAAATAAGTAAATTGTCCATTTTGATATCCTGGTATTCTGAATATTAAAACATCTCCTTTTTGCATATTAGCTTTAAAAAATCCATCTTCTCCGCTTCTGAATTTTAAACTGTCTGTTTTATCAATAATATCAACAAAAGGTAATGTTGTAAGTGTTACGCTATCCTTTACTACACCAATAATTTGTTTATCTTTTAGGTGGTTAGCAACTTGGGCTTGGCTAGATGAAAAAACTCCAAGCAATGAAAATACTGCAACGATTTGTTTGAGCATATTTAGATTTATATCTAACAAAAATATGTTTTTAAAATTAATAATATCACAAAAAAACCTCATCTCTAACGAGATGAGGTTGGAAATATTTATAAGAAATTTTCTTATTTAGATTTCTGTAAGTTTGGATGAGGAGCAGGTACTGTGTTAGGACCTTCTTCAGTTGTACCTTGAAGATCTACAGTGTTAGCATCACCATCTTGACCATAGTAGAATAACAATCTGCTTTCAGCTATACCTTGTTTTTCAACTAAGTATTTGATTACAGAATTTACTCTATCCCAACTTAATTGTTGTGCTTTTTTGTTAGATGCACCGTAACCGATAACTTTTACTTTACATCCTGGATTGCCATTCAATTGAGCAGCTACAGTAGTCAAAGAAGCTTGAGCAGCTTTACTTAAAGCAACACTACCTTTTTTGAATTGTACGCTAGGTAAACTTGTAATTGCGCATTCGCTAGCTGGTTTGTAGTTAGCTAATTTATCACGCAATTCTTTACAACAAGCTGGTTCTGGTTCAGTACCAACACCATCCGCGTCAACTGGGAACCAAGATTGTGGAGTGATTTTTTGTTTGTCTTTGTAATCAGGAACGCCATCACCATCTGTATCCAAAGCACGTCCGTGAGAATCTACAGGAGCACCAGCTGGAGTATTAGGTTCTAAATCAAAAGAATCAGTTACACCATCACCATCAGCATCAGGTAACGTAATTTTCATGTGTTTAGGCACATTCAACTCGTTGTAGATGTAATTGTTTGGGTTGATCCACCACAATGGAGCAACTCTTTTTGAAGATGAACCTAAGTTAAAGTTAAAACGAACTTGTGTATTACTTAAGATATCATTTTTTTGAGAAGGACCAGTTACGATACCAGAGAAATCACCACCATCAAATAAGTAAGTGAATTTTTGTTCAACTCCGATATTGAAGTTATCGCTTACTTTAAATGCGATACCGGCACCGAAATCAACACCATGTTTTCTCATTTGAGTACCACCACCGATAACGTTACCAGTAGCACCGTTACGATTAGTCAATACTGTTTCATATTTTTGGTCGTTGCCACCTTTCATATCAAACAAGCCATTTTTTTGACCTGCTTTCAAGATATCTTTTGCTTGGCTTTTATCAACTCTAACATTATCTCCAGTATTAAAAGCAGAATAAGCAGCACCATTAGCATCTAAAGCATTGATACGGCTAGAACCCCATACAAAGCTATAACCTGCTAATGCGTAGATATCTAATTTTGGATTACCACGATAGTTGCTAATAGTATTCAAACTTGCCAATCCATCAACAGAAACTTGTTGAATAGTTGCTTTATAGTTAGCCAAATAACTAGATGGAGCACCATGAGCAGCTAAAACTGCTTGAACGTTACTTGGAGCATAACTTACAGATCTTGTTCTATAGTCTTGACCATAGTAGATACCATAGTTATATTGAGCTCTTACTGAAAATACATGTCCTAAAGCTTTTCTTAATGAAAAACTTGAACCATATCCCAATTTAGGATTGATTGGAGTGAACATCAAAGATGGACCAACACCAATACCTAATTCCAATTTGTTTTTAGGTTTTGCAGGATAAGGAGTCTCGTTGGCTTTCCATGCATTTTGCTGAGCCAAGCCGTGAGAAGTTACTTTAGATGAATCATACAACCAATCATCACTGGTTGAAGTTTGCTGTGCAAACGCGCTAGTAGATGCTAATCCGGCGAAAAGACCGAGCATTAAACTATACTTTGTACTTGCCATGGGTTACTTTTAAATTTTTATATAATTTTTTGCAAACAATAAATACTATGCAAAAGTATAACTATCAAGGAATTCCACAAATTTTATCCTAAAAAAGGTTACAAAAATTATAAAATTCCACTAATTAACGTTTTTTCAAATACTGTACCAAAACAGTAAAATGTTAAAAAAAATTGAAAATTTGTCAAATTTTTACAAATATATCATAAATTAACAAGGAGAAGATAACTTATTTGAAAATTTTAAATATTTACTTCTGGAGTACCAACCATCTTAGCAGGAACCACCCATTCATCAAATTGTTCTGGTGTTAAATATCCTAATTCAATCGCAGTAGCCTTCAAAGTTGAATTATTCTTTAACGCCGCTTGAGCAATTTTTGCGGATTTTTCATACCCAATATGTGTATTCAATGCGGTGACCAACATCAAACTATTTTCCAAATGTTTTTGAATATTTGCTTCAATTGGCTCGATACCAATTGCACAATGATCATTAAAACTAAC
This sequence comes from Rhizosphaericola mali, assembly GCF_004337365.2. GTDB lineage: Bacteria > Bacteroidota > Bacteroidia > Chitinophagales > Chitinophagaceae > Rhizosphaericola > Rhizosphaericola mali. The sequence goes on from NZ_CP044016.1 coordinate 3,846,015, forward strand.
GCAAACATCTCCTATCAATCTTGCGCTGTGCAAGAAATTAGCAATCATCACGGGCTTGAATACATTTAATTCAAATTGACCATTTGCACCGCCAATATTAATAGCTACATCATTACCCAAAACTTGTGCTGCAACCATTGTCATGGATTCACATTGTGTTGGATTTACTTTCCCCGGCATAATAGAAGATCCTGGTTCATTTTCAGGTATATGAATTTCTCCAATTCCAGAACGAGGACCACTAGCCAACATTCTTACATCATTAGCGATTTTCATCAAACCAACAGCAACAGTTTTCAAAGCGCCATGCGCTTCCACGATTGCATCATGCGCAGCTAACGATTCAAATTTGTTAACCGCAGTCACGAAAGGCAATCCAGTTAATTCGGCAATTTTTTTAGCAACCACAACATCATAACCCTTTGGAGTATTAATACCTGTACCAACTGCGGTACCACCTAATGCTAATTCTGATAAATGAGTGAAACTATTCTTAATAGCTTTGATCCCGTGATTTAATTGTGCAGCATATCCACTCAATTCTTGTCCCAATGTTAATGGTGTTGCATCCATAAAATGCGTACGACCAATTTTTACAACATTGATATATTTTTCTGCTTTTTCAACTAAAGTATTTTTTAGTTTTTCAATACCCGGGATCGTTACATCCATTAATATTTTATATGCCGCAATATGCATTGCAGTTGGGAATGTGTCATTCGAAGATTGAGATTTATTTACATCATCATTGGGATGAAGTACTCTTGCATTTTTATCGTCAGTCAATTTTCCACCGTTGATAATGTTAGCACGATTAGCAATAACTTCATTTACATTCATATTGCTCTGTGTACCGCTACCTGTTTGCCAAATAACTAATGGAAATTGATCATCCAATTTTCCATCTAATATTTCATCGGCAACTTGTCCGATTAATTTTGATTTTTCAGCAGGTAAAACTCCAAGTTCTTCATTAGCAAGGGCTGCAGCTTTTTTCAAATAGGCAAACGCACGAATAATATCTTTCGGCATTTTATCTGTATCCTGTGCAATTTTAAAGTTTTCAAGGCTACGTTCAGTCTGTGCACCCCAATAAACATTTGCAGGAACTTTCACTTCTCCAAGTGTGTCCTTTTCAATACGATAATCCATAATATTTCTTTATTTTTTGAAAGAATAGGGCAAATTTAATCTACAAGTTGTTAAAAGACCTTTATCTTTTTAAAATAGTCCAATATATTTTCCTATGAAATTTGTACTGTTGACCTTTCTATATCGTTTCTTTGTGTGAAATATCGGTTTTGAATGAGTAATGTTCCAGCAATTATTGCACCTGATTTAAAAGCTTTTAATAGTTATTTATCCCAACAATTAAAAAATAGAATTCCTTTACTGGAAAAAATCTTGAAATACATCATCAAGCAAAAAGGAAAGCAAATGCGTCCTATGTTTGTGTTGTTATGTGCCAGATTGGGTGGGGAAATAAGCGAACCGACTTTTCGCGCAGCTACATTGGTGGAACTTTTACACACTGCGACACTTATCCACGATGATGTTGTGGATGAGGCGGAGGAAAGAAGAGGACTTTTTTCTATTAATGCAATTTGGAAAAATAAAGTTGCCGTGCTTGCTGGGGATTTTCTTTTATCCAAAGGACTGCTTATTTCTTTGGAAAATGATGATTTTAAAACTTTAAAAATATTGGCGCAAGCTGTCAGCCAAATGAGTGAGGGTGAATTATTACAAATCGAAAAATCGCGCAAACTCAACCTTGACGAAAATATCTATTATGACATTATCAAAGGTAAAACAGCGTCTTTAATTGCATCTGCGTGTAGCGCTGGCGCATATAGCACTTTCAAAACAGAAGAAGATGCAGAAAAGCTAAGATCTTTTGGTGAGAAAGTCGGTATGGCATTTCAGATAAAAGATGATTTATTTGATTACGGTTCGGATAATGTGGGCAAGCCAACAGCCAATGACATCAAGGAAAAAAAATTAACACTTCCGCTCATTTATACATTGAATAATTGTGAAGCATCTCTACGTAAAAAAATCATTTATATCATTAAAAATAAGAATACGGATAAAGATGCGATCCAATTTGTATTAGATGCTGTAAATCAGTGCAAAGGATTGGAATATGCCACACAGAAAATGTTTCAATTCCGTGATGAAGCATTGCAAATTTTACAACAATATCCTGTATCTGAAACGCGTGATGCACTTGAGCAATTGGTACGTTATACGACAGACCGAAAATTTTAAATCTGCAATTCTTTTTGCTTATTCTATTTCAAATTCAAAAAGCCTATTTACATTTGCCACTCACAAATCATTTCATTCATAATGGTAGATGTAATATTGGGCCTTCAATGGGGCGATGAAGGTAAGGGCAAAATCGTTGATTTTTTCGCACCTAATTACGACATTGTAGCTCGTTTCCAAGGAGGACCAAATGCTGGTCACACATTATATGTTGACGGCAAAAAAGTAGTATTGCACCAGATCCCATCTGGCATATTTCATCAAAATGCAGTAAATCTTATCGGTGGTGGTGTCGTTTTAGATCCTGTAATTTTGAAAAAAGAATGTGAAACAGTTGCTTCTTTCGGCGCTGATTTCAAAAAAAATCTTTTCATTTCTGAAAGAACAAACCTTATTCTTCCTACACACCGCGCTTTGGATAAAGCATCTGAATTATCAAAAGGTGAAGGTAAAATTGGTTCTACTTTGAAAGGTATCGGACCATCTTACATGGACAAAACAGGTAGAAATGCATTGAGAGTTGGTGATATTTTGAATAAAAATTTCGTCAGCCAATACATCAAATTGCGTTTAAAACATCAGAAACTTTTAGATAATTATCATTTTACAGAAGATATTTCCGCTTGGGAAGATGAATTTTTCGAAGCAATTGAATTCTTACGTACATTGAACATTGTGAATGGTGAATATTTCATCAACAATGCCATCAACGAAGGCAAAAAGGTATTAGCAGAAGGTGCGCAAGCAACAATGTTAGATATTGATTTCGGTACTTATCCTTATGTAACTTCCTCTAGCACAACCATCGCTGGAGTATGTTCTGGTTTGGGTGTCGCTCCTCAAAAAATCCGCGACGTAATCGGTATTACTAAATCTTATTGCACGCGTGTCGGTAGCGGTCCATTCCCAACAGAATTGGAAAATGCAACTGGTGAAGAATTACGCCAAATTGGTGGTGAATTCGGAGCAACAACTGGTCGCCCTCGTAGATGCGGTTGGATTGATCTTGTAGCATTGAAATTTGCTTGTATGATCAATGGTGTTACCAAAGTGGTTATGACAAAAGCAGATGTTTTGGATAAATTTGAAACACTAGAAGCTTGTGTATCTTACGATGCAAATGATAAAAAAACAACAGAAGTTCCTTACCAAATGGATGGAATGACTATTGTTCCAGAGTTCAAAGCATTTAAAGGATGGCATTCTGATACTACAGTTTTAAAAACTAAAGATGAATTGCCACAAACTATGCAAGAATATATTAACTTTATCAACGAATACATCAAAGCTCCAGTGTCCTTCGTTTCCAACGGTCCAGGAAGAGATCAGATTATTATTTTATAAAAAAGTTATAAAAAAATTTGTTTGAGTGAAAAACTCGTTGAAATTTTACAGCGATAATTTTGAGAACCATGGCAACAAAATCCGATAAAGAAAAGAAAGACGCAGCAAAAAAACCAGCTCCTAAAAAAGCTCCTGCTGACAGTAAGAAGAAATCTTCAAAAGAAGAGAATGAATTGGAAGACGAAGAACTTTTCTTCGACGATGAATCTCCAAAGAAAAAGTCTACGCCGAAAGCGTCTGCTAAATCTAAAAAAGAGGAAGATGACGATGACGACGAAGATGATTTCATTGAAGAGGAGGATGATTGGAACAAATCTGACGAAGAAGATAGTTGGGATCCAGATTTTGATGAATTTGATATTCCAAAATCTAAAACTAAATCTACAGGTAGTTCATCTTCTTCAAAAGGTAAAAAATCACCAGGTGGCGCTAAGAAAAAAGAAGATGACGAGGATGATTTTAAATTCGATGACGGATTCGGTAATGATTTCGATTTATTCGATGACAATTTCGAAGAAGACGATGATTTTTAATTTTTAGAAATTTTATAATTAAAAAGGTATTCCTATCTCGGAATACCTTTTATTTTTACGGAAATTCATTTCAACTAGAATATGTCTTATACGATTAAAAATATTAGCTCGCTCTTGCCAAGTGCAGCAGTTTCACTTTCCAATGAAAATGCAGAAATTCTGCAATTATTGACAGATAGCCGCAGACTGAATTTTCCCAAAACGACACTTTTTTTTGCAATAGAAACTAAATTACGTGATGGTCACAATTACGTAACGGAATTATTTAATCAAGGCGTAAGAAATTTTGTCGTTCAAAAAGGGAAAAACATTGCAGCTGTGGTTTCTCAAAATGCCAATTTAATTTTTGTAAATCAACCATTAGACGCATTACAATTATTGGTTGCATTTCATAGAAGTAAATTCAATATTCCTGTTATCGGTATTACTGGCAGCAACGGAAAAACGATTGTAAAAGAATGGCTTAATCAATTATTGGTCAGTGATTTTGAAATCGTTAGAACACCACGCAGTTACAATTCTCAAATCGGCGTACCGTTAAGCGTATGGGAAATGAGTCCTGAAAATAATCTTGGCATATTTGAAGCAGGGATTTCTTTACCTGGAGAAATGGAAAGATTGGAAAAAATCATCCAGCCAAATATTGGCATTTTTACAAATATTGGAACAGCACATGATGAAGGATTTAAAAATCGTGCAGAAAAAATTGCAGAAAAATTCAAATTATTCAAGAATGTCCAATTGCTTATTTTGCCTGCTGATAACTCGGAAGTATTGCATTTAGCCGAATATTTATTGAGTTGCAAATTATTTACTTGGGGCAAATACGACAAGTCGGATTTACAGATTTTGGATATTGAAGTAAAAGAAAGCCAAACGTTAATAAACGCCAAATACAAAAAAGAAGAATATCAAATCGCTATTCCATTTACAGATGAAGCTTCTATTCAAAATGCAATAACTTGTTGGGCTACATTGATTTGCATGGATATTTCCGCGGAGAAGATTGCAGAAAGAATACAATCTTTACGTCCGATTGATATGCGTTTGGAAATCAAACCTGCATTGAACAATTGTACATTGATCAATGACAGTTATAGTTTCGATATTAATTCACTAGGAATTGCCTTGTCATTTTTACAACAGCAGAAAATCCACAAAACGGTTATTATTTCAGATCTAGCATATTTTGATGAAAATTTGTATAGAACGATTGTCAATTTACTTTCTCAAAAAGATATTTATCGCGTTATTACTATTGGCCCAGCTTGGTACAAATTACAATATTTACTACATGGGAAATTTGAAAAAATAAATAGCCTAAAATCAGTAGAACAATTTTTAGCGAATTATCAAACGTTCAATTTACGCGCAGAAGCCATTTTGTTGAAAGGTGCACGCAAATATGCATTCGAACAAATTGCAAAAATTCTTGAAAATCAAGTGCATCAAACACGTATGGAAATCAGTATACCAGCACTTGCCCATAATCTTCAAGAATATCGCAAATACATCCAGCCAGAAATCAAAATCATGGCAATGGTGAAAGCTTCCGGCTATGGAAGTGGCAGTATTGAAGTGGCTACGATGGTGCAATTTTACCATGTCAATTATCTGGCGGTGGCTTATGCAGATGAAGGTGTTGCATTACGCAATTCTGGCATTAGCATTCCCATTGCGGTGATGAATTTTGACGAAGAAGCATTTGAAACCATTGTTATTCACCACCTAGAACCCAATATTTTTTCATTTAAAATTTATTATGCATTTCATGATTTTTTGGTGAATCAGGGAATTAAAAACTACCCAATTCATTTGAAAATTGATACCGGAATGCATCGATTGGGTTTTGAATTGGAAGAAATGGATAAAATCGTTGCCCTTTTGAATGAAAATAATACGATGGTTGTCAAGTCTGCATTTACCCATTTTGTAGCGAGTGAAGATCCAAATGAAGATGAATTTACACATCATCAAGCACATATCTTTAAAGAAGCAATTCAAATTTTAGAAAAGGGTATTGGCTATAAATTCATTCGTCATATTGCCAACTCGTCCGCAATTATTCGCTTTCCTGAATATCATTTTGATATGGTACGCTTAGGTATTGGTTTATATGGAGTGGATAGTTCGTCTTTACATCAAGAAACTTTGGAAACTGTCGCAACGCTTATCTCAACAATTGCACAGATTCATCATGTAAAAGCTGGCGAAACGATTGGTTATAATCGTCGCGGAAAAGTGGATAGAGATTCCAAAATCGCTACTATTAGAATTGGATACGCGGATGGTTTAAATCGTAAATTGGGAAATCTCAATGGATCGGTATTTATCCAAGGGAAATTGGCGCCGATTATTGGAAATATCTGCATGGATATGGCCATGGTTGATATTACCGATATTGACAATGTACATGAAGGCGATTCCGTGGAAATATTTGGGAAAAATCTACCCGTTTGGGATGTTGCCTCTAAAATTGGTACGATTTCTTATGAAGTGCTTACCAGCGTAGGGCAAAGAATCAAACGCGTATATATCGAAGAATAAGAAATTCAGTTCTTTATATTTGCATGCGTAACAACTCAATCAAAATATGAAGGCCATAAGTTATTATCTAAAATTAGTTCGATGGCCCAATCTTTTAGTAATCGCATTGACGCAATGGCTATTTTATATCTGCATCAACAGACAATTGTTGATGTGGACGCCATTTGATGAGATTTTTTCTATAACTGTGGTTATCTGTGTGCTTTGCGCAGCTGCAGGTTATATTATCAACGATTATTTTGACGTGGCGATTGATCAGATTAATAAGCCTGACAAAATGATTTTGGGTAAATATATTACGCCAAAAATGGGAAAATCTGTGTACATTTTTATGTTGATCATCACAGAAATCCTCTCCATTTATTGTGATACTCAATGGGCATCCTTTTGGATAACAGCAATGACAACTGCCATCAATATTTTACTCTATTTCTATTCAAAATATTGGAAAAAGTCCTTTTTTATTGGAAATTTCGTGGTGGCATTAGTGACGAGTGCTCCGATTTTATATTGCTTTTTACCTATTTATTTTAAAAGTTTTTTGGTTTCTGAATTATGGATGTGGTTATGCATCATCTATTTCTATTTTTCATTTTTGACTTGTTTGATAAGAGAGATTGTTAAAGATTTGGAAGATCGAGCAGGAGATCAAGCACTAGGAGCCAATACGCTCGCAATTGCATTAGGAGAAAAAAAATCAAAATTCGTCGTAACGATTTTTACGGTCTTATTAGTGTTACCAGTTACTTATTTCGGATACGTTTTTTATACGATGCAGATATGGTTATTCGCCGTTTATATCATTGCGTTGTTGGTATTCCCGATTGTATATTTTCTCATTAGTTTTTTGAATGCTAAAAATCCGAAAGATTATCATCAAGCAAGTACCCAATTGAAAATCATCATGTTATTGGGAATATTTTTCCTCATTTTCTTGAGATTGGTGGCATATTCATTTACGAGTCTATTTATATAAATGTTTCGAAAAGCTATTTTTTCAAAATTATTGGCGCAAAGATTATCGCATATTCTCTTCCTCAGAAAAAGAGAATATCATCGTGCAGTCAAGCTTTTGCATGAATTAGAATCGAAATTTAAGGGAAAAATTGATCCATTTACATTTGAAAAGATAGCAAAAAGCTATTCGATTTACGTACTCATGTTTGCAGATGCATTTACGCAAATAGAAGGAAGAAATACGACCGAACAGGAAAAAATGCGAATGGTTCATTACTTCATCTGTAGTTCGCTTTTTGATGATTTTTGTGATAGAATGGATTTTGATTTGGAACGACTACGGGACATTTCTTTCCACCAAAATACTTTCCAACCACAAAATTTTGAGGAAGCGCTTTTTTTATATTCGCATCAATTTTTGTTGAGTGAAATTCGGGATCAAGAAAGATATATTCAAATATCTCATCTGCTGTTTCAATCACAAATTGACTCATTTGCACAAGCGGAATTAGAGGCAATCCCAGAGGAAAAATTAAAGAAAATAACGGAAGACAAAGGTGGTTATTCCGTCTTGATTTCTGGTTATTATTTGGATATTTCCATGACCACAAAATTGGAAAATGTCTATTTCGCCATCGGATCTATTATTCAAATAATCAACGATTTGTTTGACATATTCAAAGACTTACAGGAAAAATCGCAAACTATTCCAAATAAATTGAAGGACGTTAATCAATTTGAAAATTATTTTAATTCACTTGTCAATCAATTAATTAAGAATATTTTTGCACTTCAATTATCTCCCAAAAGAAGAGAAAAATTGCATTTTGCCCTGATGAATATTTGTGCATTTGGCTATGTAGCCATTGACAATTTGAAAAATATTCAAAATAATCAAACATCATTGCCTGACTTATCAATACTTGCAAGAAAAGCATTGATTGTCGACATGGAAAAATGGAGTAATATTTGGTTTTGCATCAAGGTTTGTTATGAAAAACAATGGATTAAAAACATTTTGTAAAAAAATCTGTCTGGGTACGATGAGTATCCTGTTTTTCTCGATTTATACATTTGGACAAAATAATATCGCAGCAATGCGAAAATTATTACATGAATTACAAGCCGATCAAGTTACTTCTGATAGTTTTTTTCAAAAAGGAACATTCAAATCTTTCCGTTTTAATGGAAACAATAGGACTATTTCTAAACCAGACAATAATATTTTTTTTACAGGATTAATTGGATTTACGCTAAAAGATATAGCCGATAGAATACAAGATGACAGCGTGCAATTTCTATGTCATCAAATCATGCAAAATGCAACTATCTCCTATCCAAAATTTCAACACATAAGCGGTCGCCCTACTTATAATTTTTGGAGGACAAATCCTGTTGAGTTATTTCCGGGTGCAAAAGCCATACAACCTTTAAAACATATTAATTCGCTTCCAGATGATCTGGATGATACCGTTTTATATTTCCTTTTTCAAAATAATGTATCAGATTCAACTCGAAAAATTTTGGAAAAATTGATGGTGGCTAGCGCCAATAAAAGCAAAAAAACAATAAAGAACACTTTCAAAAAATACAAACAAATACCTGCGTATTCTACTTGGTTTGGTTATAGAATGCCCGTTGATTTTGATTTTTGCGTATTAACTAATGTCCTTTATTACAGATTTTCCTACGTTCAGAATTTGAATAGTACGGATTCTGCTACCATATATTTGTTGGAACGTATGATTGCCGATAAAGAATACTTGCATCATCCGACCTACATTTCTCCACATTATGGACGGTCGCCTATTTTATTATATCACATCGCACGATTAATGGGGAAATACAATATTCCACAATTGGAACCTTATCGCAAACAATTAATTGAAGATTTACAAGCGCAAATTAAGCAGTCAAATATTGAGTTGGATCAAATAATTATGCATACGGCATTGATCTGGTTAGGAGAAAAAGAGGATCGTCCATTTTTCAAATCATTTAATTTAAATAATTTACAAAAAACGGATTTTACCTTTTTTGTGGGCTGTATGAATACATATTTCACTAATCCTTTTAAAGCAATTTTGTATACGATACCTAGTTTGAGATTTTATTTTCAATGTCCAGCTTATAATAAGGCATTATTATTGCAATATTTGAGTTTAATAAATGTAAATCAAACCAATTGATTAATAAGTTGTATAATAGTAATTTGAATATATTTTATAATAGTAATATTTAATTGTTAATTTTGTCCCCTATTTCTAAACCTATATTAGCAAAATGGTTAATAGTATATTAATATTTGTTGCAGGTGTAGTTGTTGGATTGCTAACCTCATACATCCTCAAAAACAATAAAAAGAAACGCACATCTGCATTGGAAAATCTAATGTTGACGAATCATTCTGAAATATTAAAACTTCAGAAAAAAGTTTCTGATTTGGAAGAAGAAAAAAAGAGATTTTTACAAAGTATGCAAAATAAAAGTTCGAAGACGTTAGAAGTAATGTAAAATATTGCCGAATTAAATTGAAGAATTAATATTTAAAAGATTTTGTCCGCTTATTTTTGTGTAAATAGATAGAAAACAAATACGTATATCGCAGATTGAAGTCTTTATTTAAAATATTAGGGCGGATTTTTCTCAGTTTATTCGGTGTTATCTTATTAGTATGGCTCTTGATTCAAACGGAGACCGTTCAGAATTTTTTGGTAAAAAAAATATCCAAAAAAATATCAGACGAGTTACATACTGAAGTAAGTATACAACATGTAAGCTTCTCTTTGTTTGATAAAATGAACTTGGAGAAAATGATGGTGCGCGATCTTCGCAAAGACACCATTTTATATGCAGGAGCGTTTCGTTTGCGTATTTCGGATTGGTTTTTTCTTAAGAAAAATATTTCCATAGGATATATAGGTCTGCAAAATGCAGTAATCCATATCAATCGCTTGCAAGATTCTGTTTGGAATTATCAGTTCATCATCGATCATTTTGCCTCTCCCAAAAAGGAAAAAACTGCATCCAAACCAATCGATCTCGATTTGCATAAAGTGGATTTTGAAAATGTCACTTTTGATAAAATTGATCGTTGGAATGGTCAGGATATGCGCGTCCATTTCGGATCATTTGTGGGTGATGCGAGAGAGATTGATTTAGAGAAAAAGAAATACACCCTTAATTCTTTATTTATCAATCAATTAGATTTTTATCTATATGATTATCATGCACTCAAACCGAGAAAACCCACTATTGAAAAGCCTAGAACGGGGATGTATTTCAATAAAGGGGATATTGCACTTGAGATAGATAGCCTCAATCTGAAAAATAGCAGCATTACCATTTTCAAACAGTTGAAAAACCGTAAACCCTATCCGTATTTTGATACGCATCACCTTCAATTTACCAAGGTGAATCTTTCAGCGGCCAATTTCAAATTTAATAAAGATACCATCACAGCTCGCATGAATCTTGCAGCGCATGAGCGCTCTGGCATCATCATCAAACATTTAAAGGCGAATTTCAAATTGACGCCTTCCATCATGGAATTTCAAAGATTTGATTTAGCGATCAACAAAAGTAATCTGCGAAATTATTTGGCATTTCATTTTCATGATTTTAATGATGACATGGGCGAATTTGAAACAAATATCAATCTGGATGTTCGTTTTTTGCATAGTACCGCCTACACCGATGACATTGCCTATATTGAACCTAGTCTAAAATCTTGGAAAAAGCGTATCGATATGTCGCTCCATCTTTTCGGAACAGTACGTGATTTCAAAGCAAAAGGTATTGTGATGCGATTAGATCAGCATACATTCTTAAGTGGAGATCTACGTATGCGTGGTTTTCCCAATTTGGATACGTCACATTTGCAATTTGAAAACCTAAATTTACAAACGACGAGATTAGAGGCAGCACCAATAGTGGAACGTTTCAAAACACTAACAAGCCCAGACTTAGATGCCATGGGCGTCATGCAATATCGAGGTAGATTTGAAGGAACACCACATGATTTTTTTACGGAAGGTAATTTTAGCACAGCTATTGGTAGTGCTTATGTAAAAGCCAAAATGACCTTTCCGGAAGTTGGAGAACCCACTTATTCTGGTAATATAACGACTCGTCAATTTAATTTAGGCAAATTTGTACACTCTCCCGTAATCGGCGAAGTAGATTTCCATGGTGAATTTAAAGGCTCAAGTTATAAGCTCAGCCAAGCACGCTCATCACTAAATGGACATTTTAATTCCATTAAATTAAATGGTTATCCTTACTCGGACATAGATGTAAATGGTGTAATTCAGAAAAAATATTTCACCGGCACCTTGAATATTTCGGATACCAATATCAACTTGTTAAGTAATATTCAAATTGATCTGAATGGAAAAGCGCCGAAGTTTAATGTCATTGGTGATTTGCAAAATGCTCATCTGCAAAAACTAAATTTATTAAAAGAAAATTTTATTCTCACAGGTCTATTTGACTTAGATTTTGAAGGGAATAATATCGATAATTACATTGGTAGTGCCAAAATTCTGAATGCAAGTCTAAAAAAAGATACATTCAAACTTAATTTTGACTCCCTGTCCATTCAAGCATCTCAACTAGATGCTCAACGCAAACAACTGACAATTCAAAGCAACGAATTTGACGTTAGATTACGTGGCAAGTACAAAGTTTTGGATCTTCCGAATAGTTTTCAATCTTTTTTGCATCAGTATTATCCATCGATTATAAGTGAGCCTCAGCATTTTCCATTGGATCAAAAATTTTTGTTAACCATTGATACTCGTAATTTTACAAAATATACAGAATTATTTTTTCCCGGATTTTCAGGATTGGATAGTGCGGAATTAATAGGGGGTATCAATACAATTGATTCTAATGTCTTTTATGTAAAAGCACATGTTCCTGATTTTAATATAAAGAGAAATAAATTTAGAGGAACGGATATCGTAGGAAGAGGCGACTTGAACACTCTAGCAATAAATGGACAAGTTGATTCTGTTTTTACCAGCGATAGCTTTTATTTCCCTAATACAGAGTTGAATATCAAGTCCATCAGTGACCACTCTACCGTTGACTTAAAAACCAAAGCGAGTTCATCCTTGGATGATGCCCATTTGATGGCAGATGTGTACACCTTAAATGATGGTGTAAAAATAGATGTACAACCCTCTTTTTTTATTCTGAATAACAAAAAATGGAATATTGATAAAGAAGGCGAAATCATTATCCGAAAACAATTTGCCTCTGCAAAAAATGTAAAATTCAGTCAAGGATTACAAGAATTAGTCGTCGAGACATCCAATGATCCTGATAAAAAAAGTAATGACCTTAAAGTCATAATGAAAAATATCAGCATAGGAGACTTTGCACCCTTAGTTTTGAAAAATCCAAAATTAGATGGTATTGCCAATGGCGAAGTTGTCATGCACAATTTCTTTGGACAATTCAATATAGACGCTAACATTAAGGCAGAGGAATTTAAACTAAATGATGATTCTGTCGGGATAGTAAATATTAAAGGCCATTTTAATCCCAAATCTAAATTGGTGAATTACACAGTAAATTCTGATAATGAAAAATATCATTTTGGAATTCATGGAGATTATAATACGAGCGATACCGCACAATCCCCTCTTAATGCCAATATAGAGCTTGCTGATGCGAGGATTTTTATTTTGAATCAATTTTTAAGTTCTTTATTTACCGATATGTCAGGTCAATCTGAAGGCCAACTGCATATTGGAGGCTCTTTCAAAAGTCCAGTTATAACTGGGATCACGCATTTAAAAAAGGCAGAATTGACCGTTATCTACACGCAAGTTCATTATTGGGTGGATAGCGCAACGATCAATTTTTATCCAGACAGAATTGATATGGGTAATCTGACATTGAGAGATGAAAAGAAAAATATAGCCAACGTTCAGGGTATTATATATGAAAATGCTTTGGATGATATGAAATTTGACATCAATATCACTACGGATAAACTATTAGCACTTAATACACAAGCCAAGGACAACCCGATGTTTTACGGTCGGGCTTTTTGTAAGGGACAATTTACGATTAAGGGTCCACAAGAAAATATGCAAATGTATGTAGGTGTGGAAGCCGCCGATAGTTCACACATATATATACCTACGACAAGCAGTCGTGAAAGTTCCAATGTTGATTATATCATATTCAAACAATATGGAAATAACGGAAATAAAAAACCAAAAATTCCAGGACAAATTACCGTTGATCTTGATCTTACTGCAAATAATCTTGTTAATATCGATGTGATTATGGATGCACAGACGGGAGATGTGATTAAAGCAACAGGTAGTGGAAAATTAAACATACATGTTCCGGCGGAAGGTAGTATGACGATGAAAGGTCGATATAATATTGAAAAAGGTCGATATGACTTTAATTTCCAATCGTTTATCAAAAAACCTTTTGATCTAATGGAAAATGGAAATAACTACATTGAATGGACGGGAGATCCTTATAATGCGAATATCCGTATCGATGCAAGTTATACAGCAACGCATGTAAGTTTGAATGATTTGGTCAGTGCTCAGACGGGTAATATTATCAACGGTAATGTACGTGGTTACCGTGGCGACGTTTATGTAATTGCTCAACTTACAGGCAAATTGATGCATCCTGATATTAAATTTCACTTAGATTTCCCTACAGGAAGTACGATTAAAAATGATCCAGATTTCGCATTATTCTTAAATCGTTTGGCTAGTGATGATAATGAAATGTTGAAGCAAGTTACCTACTTGATCGTATTTGGAAGTTTTGCACCTTACGGAGCTAATAGTGCTGCAACTAATTTTGCATCCGTAGGCGTAAATTCAATTTCATCCATCATTACTTCTGAATTTAATAAATTAGTTTCGGGTGTTTTATACAAATTAACAGGTAGTCGAGATTTACAATTTGATTTAAGTACATCAACATACTCTAGCGCCAGTTGGTATGGGGGTAATGCCGCATCAGCTAAATTAGATAGGCAAGCCGTCAATTTAAAATTGAACCAAAGTATATTGAATGGTAAAGTCATTATTACAGTGGGAGGGGACTTAGATTTTAATCTTGCAGCAAGCTCATCTACAGGCAATTTCCAATGGTTACCAGATATATCTGTTCAGATTGTTTTATCTAAGGATCGAAAATTAAGAGCTATTATATTTAATAGAAGTAGTCTAGATATTGGGAGTTCTGCAGCTTCTGGTCTTGGTAGACGTAATAGGATGGGAGTAAGTTTATCCTATACACGCGATTTCGAACATATGTTTGGCGACAAGAAAAAGAAAATAAAAGTCGAAACAGACTCTTCTGCACAAAAAAAGACCAAATAAAGATAAAAATCGAATATCTTTTTCATCCGACATATATTAAATTGCACTTACTCAAAAATTCAACTAAAATATTCCTTTCGATGATTAAAAGGCTTTTCACATTTGTAGCTATTTTAGCTACCTCTTTACAATTGAATGCGCAACGAGCAAGCAAATACAATTGGACAGCTGATGGCAATGGATATTATTATTTTAAGCAAAATGCTATCCATAAATTAGATTTAGAAAAATTAAAAGATTCCATTGTTGTTTCTCAAAAGGAATTGACACCAGAAGGATCGACAGCTTCTATGCCAGTAGAAAGAAGCGAATTTTCTGAAGATAAAACACAGATATTACTTTTTACAAATTCCAAAAAAGTCTGGCGTTATCATACAAAAGGTGATTATTGGGTTCTCAATTTAAAAACCAATAAATTGGTTCAATTAGGAAAAAAATTACCTACGTCTTCATTGATGTTTGCCAAATTTTCACCTGATGGAAACTATGTCGGTTATGTTAGCCAACACAATGTTTATGTGGAAAACCTCTCTAACAATAGCATTACGCAATTGACCAAAGACGGCACAGATCGCATGATCAATGGTACATTTGATTGGGCGTATGAGGAGGAATTTGGATGCCGCGATGGATTTCGTTGGTCACCAGATAGTAAGTCTATCGCATTTTGGCAACTGGACGCTAACAAAATCCGTAATTTTTTGATGATTGACAATACAGATTCTATTTATTCCTTTGTCAAACCTGTTGAATATCCAGTTGTCGGTCAGACGCCATCTCCAACTAAACTTGGCGTCGTTAATATCGCTACGCAAAAAATTACTTGGATGAATGTCCCTGGTGATCCAGCGGAAAATTATATTCCTAGAATGGAATGGGCAGATGCAAATGAAATTGTTTTGCAACAATTAAACCGCAAGCAAAATACCAGTATTTTATATTATGCTAATATCCACTCCGGTAAAGCGACTTCCTTTTACAAAGAAGAAGATAAAGCTTGGATTGATATAAAAAGCCGTTGGAATAATGATGATCCTATTGGCTGGGATTGGTTGCCTGATCATAAATCCTTCGTTTGGGTATCTGAAAAAGATGGTTGGCGACATGCTTTTTTAGTGAGTAAAGATGGCAAAAAAGAGACCCTTTTAACCAAAGGAAACTATGACATTATTGAAGTAAAATCTATTGATACAAAAGGTGGTTATATTTATTATAGTGCATCACCTGACAATGCTACACAAAAATATTTGTATAGATCTTCTTTGACTGGCAAAGGTCAAATGGAAGAATTGTCTCCAAAGTCAGAACAAGGAACGCATGAATACCAAGTATCACCTAATGGAAAATTTGCAGAACATACTTTTTCCAATGCAAATACTTATCCAGCAACCAATTGGGTGAATCTACAAACTGGAGCTATTTTAGGAGAAGAAAACAAAAGTAGAAGTATTCCCGATCTTCCAAAAGTGGAGTTTTTGAAATTGACAACTGTTTCTGGCATTACAGAAGATGCGTGGATAGTGAAACCTAAGAATTTTGATAGTACGAAAAAATATCCTATCGTATTTTATGTATATACAGAGCCTGCAAGTGCGACTGTTACGGATGAATTTGGCTCTGGACGTAATTTCTTGTACAAAGGAGACATGGCTGCAGACGGTTATATCTACGTAAGTATCGATGGTCGCGGCACACCAGCGCCTAAAGGTGCCGCATGGAGAAAAAGTATTTATAAAAATATCGGGATTATTAACATCAAAGATCAAGCAGAAGGCGCTATGGAAATTTTCAAATTGCCGTATGTTGATACGAGCCGCGTTGCCGTATGGGGCTGGAGTGGTGGAGGATCTACGACATTGAACCTTTTATTCCAATATCCACAAATCTATAAAACAGGTATTTCTATTGCACCAGTTGCAAATCAATTGACCTACGATAATATCTACGAAGAAAGATATATGGGCTTGCCTCAAGAGGATAAGCAACCTTATATTCAAGGCTCTCCGATCACACACGCGCAAGGTCTACAAGGCAAATTATTGTTAGTACATGGCACTGGTGACGATAACGTCCACTATCAAAATAGTGAAATGTTGATCAATCAATTGATAAAGTATGATAAAGTATTTCAATTTATGCCTTATCCGAATCGTACACATAGTATAAGTGAAGGCGATGGCACGAGAGATCACTTAAGCTCAACCTATACAGAGTTTTTAAGAAGAAATTGCGAACCAGGAGAGAAATAATAGTTAGAAGAAATTACCATCATAAATAGGTTCAATATCGTTTGATTCTATAAATTAATTGAACTTATTTGTGATAGTAATTTAATGTCGAGATCTCTTATTTTGAGTTTCAGTATATAGATTATGCATTTCTAAACCGATGGTTTCATAACTAAAACGTTCTGTGAAAGAAGATGCTATCCGCACTTTATCAAACTCCCAATCAATTATTTTTTCCATTACAAGAAAAAGATCATTTTCATTTTCATTAACAAGAAATCCATTCTCCCCAGGTACTATTAATTCCTGTGCGATACCCACTTTAGTAGAGATGACAGGAACGCCACAATTTAAGGATTCAGGAATGACACAACAAAATGTTTCATAGCGACTAAAAATAATTGTTGCATCACTCATCTTTAAAATATTAGGAATTTGTTCATAATCTACGGTTCCGATAAAATGCACATTTGGATATTTTGCTTTATCTAAATTGAATCTTTCATTTGCCCCAACCATTAATAATTGGATATTAGGATTACGTAAAAATAATTTTTCAAATGCATTTAAAATTCCCAAGGGATTTTTTTGTTGGGACATACTAGAGATATGTACAAAGGTAAATTTTGATTGACGTGCTATGTCGTCATACTTAAATATTTTTTTATCCACTACATTTGGAATTACAATACTATTGACGTTCATTAGTTCATCTAACCTAATTCCAAGAATACGACTAACAGCAATAACTTGTGTCGCATTGCGAAAAATCATTTTCATTAAATATTTATATGCGAATGATTTTTTAGAATATTCACCTTCTGCCTTCTCTATGTATTGCGTCCAATGCTCTGTCAAGACATATGGAATGCGATATATTATTTTTAATAAAACTGCTATAATACCTGCTTTTGTAGCAACTTGAACATGGATTATATTTGGTTTACCATGTTTATTTTTATATCGTTTAAATTCATCAATATGATATTTTAAATATTTAATAGTTGAAATAATTTTATTTAAGAATGAATTATTTCTGCAACTATACATTATTATAATTTCCTCTAAATTTTTATTTATTGAACGTACATATTCTTTGCTTTTATATTGAATACTTGATCGATTGACCCTTGCAATAGACAATGTTGTTATCTCATCATATAAAGATGCCGCCTGAGCCAATCGCTTTACAAAATCACCGTTTTGTATTTGCTCTTTATTTGGATACCAACTACAAAGCCATAAAACTTTAGACATATTTAGCAAAAAAATATTTTTAAATTTGCAATTATTTAAACTATAGCCAAAATAAAACTCAACAATTAAGTATAATTTAAAATAAAATTGGAA
This sequence comes from Rhizosphaericola mali, assembly GCF_004337365.2. Taxonomy (GTDB): domain Bacteria; phylum Bacteroidota; class Bacteroidia; order Chitinophagales; family Chitinophagaceae; genus Rhizosphaericola; species Rhizosphaericola mali. The sequence continues at coordinate 3,864,612 of NZ_CP044016.1, forward strand.
AATACAATCAAAAATAAACTAAAAAAAACAACGGATATTATATTGGATGTATTACCCAATACAGTCAAAGAGACCGTTTTAGGAATAAAGCGATTTACATTTTTCAAACAGCAATATCCACCAAGACAATTATTTATACAAATAATTGATGGTAGAGAGACACATGGAGGATTAGCCGATCGACTAAAAGGAATAGTTTCTGCGTTTTGCTTAGCAGATAGTAAAGGAATGCAATTCAAAATCCACCACACATATCCTTTTGCATTAATAAATTATTTGCAACCGAATCTTATTGATTGGAGATTAACACCAGAAGATAAATTTTCTAGCAATATATTTGAATCAAGGATTATGCATATAACGGATTTAGGGAATGACATAATAAGATTTTCTAAATCCAATACAAAAAAACAATTTCATGCTTATTGTAAAGGAGACCTCCTACATTCAATCAATCTTGAATTGAATAAGAACTATGATTGGAGTACTGTATTTCATAAATTATTTAAGCCTTCTATAAAACTACAAAAGGAAATTGATGATCATTCAAAAATAATCGGAGGTCCTTATATCTCTGTAGTCTTCCGATTTCAAAATCTTTTAGCAGATTTTCCCGAGTATAACTACCCTACCCTAGCAAAATCAGAACAGAAAAATCTTATAGAACATTGTAGTCGAGCATTATTAAAATTACAAAAACAACACATTAACTCAAAAATTTTAGTTTCATCTGACAGCGTCACATTTCAAAACTCTATAATAGCATTAAAAAATATATTTACATTTCCTAAAAAAGTAGTCCATATGGATTATATCTCTGGTGAAAATTTCGAAGTTTATTTAAAATCTTTTTTAGACTTTTATTTAATTGCCAATTCTGAAAAAATATATTCAATGGGAACTTCGATAATGTATAAAACAAATTTTCCAAAATATGCAGCAAATCTGAATAATATACAATTTGAAAGAATTGAGATTTAGAAAAATTTGTTGGAAATATTTTTTTCAAATGCGCGTTCCAAATTTTTCTTTTTAATCATTTCTAACAATAGTAATAACACAAGAGGCAATTCAATCATAAAATATTTTTCCCATTTTTGAAATGAGAATGGCATGACTATGAGAAATATTATAAATGAACAAACATACCATAAACAATACTTATCTAATATTTTAATATGCTTAATAATATGATAGAATACATAAAATGTAATCGACAATGGGATTGAAAATAAATAATTAACAACGATAGGATTTCTAAATATAAAAAGCAAAAACCTATGTACATATCCGACATTATCGCTACCATCCTTCAACGCTGACGGGGATGGAAAAATAGGCCAAATGCACAAACAAATTGTACTCGTTATAAAACAAACAGATAACACTTTTATAGTTGTGGAATCTTGAAATAATTTTTTTTTAACAAGTATATAAAATACTAAAGGAAATGAATAAACTGAAAAGCAGTAGATATAAACAAATATAGAAGAAAATTGATATATTGGAGTGTCCGGTGCAATCGTAGCAATGATGGTACTTATCGGAGAAATCCCCCCCCAAAAAAGAAATAGAGGAAGAATACTTAGCCCAATAAAATTGAGTATATATAATTGATTAAGATGTAATATCTTTTTATTTTTGAAGCAATCATATACTAATACTAACCAGTAGGAAAAAACAATTATTTCATTGTATTGTCTAGAATAAACTAAAGCTAGTCCACTTAATAATAATCCATAATATTTGTTTTTTAGAATACAATTAATAAATATTAAAACAAATAAAACACTAAATAAATCATTATAGATAACTATTGCATTACTTAGTATATATGGATTCAATATAAAGAGAATAGATCCAATTATGAAAAATAGACGATCATAACCAAGGCGACTTAATATTCTTATCCACAACCAACAAGAAGACATATATAGTATCAATGTAAATAATCGCAGTCTCGGTAAGGACAAACCAAATAATTTGGCCCATATTGCATAAGATATATACGGTAATGGAGGATTAAACTCCCTATAATATTTCAGTGTATGTAAATCGGGATGATAGTAAAACTCAAGTATAGTTTTATTATAAAAATTCTCGTCTAAATAAATTGGAAACGTTAATCCATGCGTAATTAGCAATAAAATAGTAACAACAATAAGGACAAAAGTAGATAGTATCCCAACAAGTGTATTTATTGGAATATTGTTCAATTTAGTAATTATACACCATTCATTTTTCAATAATATAAGTATTACTTAAAATATCGTGCAACGTTCTATCTGTGAATGGAATAAACATAAAATCTATTGGGATAAGGCGGACTAAACTTCTAATTAAAATTTGACCAAAAGAAGCTGCCCCTCCATCCTTCTTTACAATAATAGTATAGGTCATTTTTTTACCTAAAGATTTACCAAAAATACCTTCCCCTAAAACATAATATACCACAAGAACGGCAGAAAATATTTTCCAAAACGCAAATCCACGGAAATGCCAGAATGAAACATAAAAGGTATTAACCTTATTGATAATATACGTTAATATTAAAATTATAGTTGTATCTACTAAAAAATTTAATACTCTCGTACCTACGCCAACTACTTTCATAAGGCAAATTAACGCATTAAATACATCTTTCCGTAACCTTTGTTAAAAAATTGTCCAGTATTGACACTATTTCCATTTGTATCGGTTACATTAAACTTATCCAATTTTTTTCCATCAAGATTTGTAATCACGCGATAAATATAAACACCATTGGCCAATTTCTGCCCATATTGATCCGTTCCATCCCATTTATATTCTGTAATATTTCGCCCTATCTTTAAAGGTCCTAGTTCGGCTTTCGTAATTTCTTTCACAATTTTACCCGTAATTGTTAATATCTCGATACGTATATTTTGAGGAACTACACTACCTGTCAATGTAAATACAAAAGCAGTTGACGTAGTAAAAGGATTCGGATAATTAAACATATCTGAAATCATAGGTTTATTATACACCTGAAAACTAATGGAATATTGAGATACGCTAGTAGAAGATGTAGTGCTTTTGCCCTGTACTATCAATTCATAAGTGCCATCTTGCGTTAAATAAGGAGCAAAATTAGCTAACGCAGCATTATCACTAGAATCCTTTGCACCAGTAAATAAAAGAGTGTCTGTGCCATATTTAATACGTTTCAACGTACCATCTGGATATTTTAATTGTAAGGTCAATAAGGCGGTATCAGTTAATAGTTGATATTTAGATTCACTCGTAAGCTTAGCTATAATTTTCGGGGCTGAAGCAACAATATCATTATTTAAAATATGTACACCATCGAAAGTAATATCCAAAGATACATCTCCATCATCCCCAGAAACATATAGTGGTTGAGAAAGGAAATTATTCGCATGTGTTTGTTCAATTGGATTATTATCTGGATTAACGTCGAGATATTGTGTATTACTTCCTGTATAAATATTCGTTGATAAATTATTTGACGTTGTATCAGTACCCGGCACTCTTACATGAACTAGTGTCGTATCACCACTAACCAATGGTTTAAGTTTAGATAAAGAAAATAAATGCGCAACATTGCTTTTGTCTGTTAACGTATAATTTACTTTAAGGCTATCATCAAATGGCACATCTCCAATATTTTTGAAAGCAATATCCATACTATAATCAGCCCCTTTGGTTAAAGAATCACTTGTTGCTTTGTAATACACATTAGCAGCCAATGCTCCTTCAGGAACTGCATCATATAAAAGTCTCCAGTATTTCAACTGGTATGGAGTATAGTTGATGCTATCAGCATTTCGCATATAAAATTTTATATATGGATATGTTGCAGCGTCAATATCAGAGATATCCACTGATTTTTGCGATGAATTAATTGTCCGCAGTGTAGTCTCAGCACCTGCAGTAGTTACTCCGATTATGTCTACTGTTGCCTTATCTCCAGATATCGTTTCTTGCGAATACCCATCCCAAAGCATAGTATACCATTTTCGTGAAGGCCCAAAATTCGGAGATGTTATATAACCAAGAGAGTCAGATTCATTGAAAATTGTGGATGTTTGAATTTTGTCATCCGTCCCTTCTGAAAACTGTATAACGGGGGTATAAGTAGCATCGTTCTTTTTATATGAAAAAGACCATGCTTTAACTGCATTATAATCATCAATAGTTGAAAAACCCATCTGCACTAAACGCGAATACATACTATTACTACCATCCGCTTTCCACTCTGCAGCTTTGGGCATATCTGACCAATAGGGAAAATAACAGTTTCTTACTGCCACAAATGCACCATTAGGAATCCAATCCATAAAATCGCGAATCTTATTTCTTTGATCTTCTGTTGATGTCTCAAATTCAAATGTTTGTTGGGGTATACAATAAGCTTTATCCACACATGGGACGTAAGACCCCATAAACGAAGTCGTATAACTAGAAGGAGCAGTCGTTGAGGGTGTTGAGCTATTATAATATGGTTTCATTGTATTCGGTTCCAATACTACAAATGCAAGAGAGTTACCTCCACAATAATATTCTGATACCATTGTACCATTCAGGCTTACTGCAAAATCACTTCCCTGCTGTCCACTTTTTTGTAATATAGCATTTTGCATCTCTACAATCGCTTGAATGTTATCATAATTCCAAACTCTGCTTGCACTATCTAAACTTATTCGATCACCTTCTGAATCGAATTGCTGATATAAATGAGATTGATTAAAACCTGCATTCGTCGCCTTGGCCAAATATAAAAAGCTACTAACATTCCAATGATAATCACCACTAGTGGGTATAGGCGATACTCTCCAATAATATACGAGGCTATCAGAAAAAGTAATTCCTGGATCAAATTCCAATGCCCCACCAAAAGAAGTTAATGTTTTGCGTACTTTTAAATTCGAGTTAAATAAGGCGGTAGTATCAATTTCCATTGCATATTGGGTAGTTGCTGCAATTGGATTGGCTGTAGACGCTATCAATTTTATATTTTGCTTATTAACGATAGAATATTTATAAGGATAAATTGGAGTCAAACCAACTTCGTAGATATACACGCTTTTAGTTAATGTATTATTCAACTTACTTAGTTCATCATATCGATTATTTGGATCGAGCGTAAATACTATACTATTTGTTCCTTTATCGGATGCACCAGATATAGGTACATCCAGTTCTATGGAATCTTTGTACTTAATAGAAGCAATATTTTTGCTATATAAAATATCCGTAGTTCCTCCTGGGTGAGTTCGTTTTATTTGCACTAATAAAGAATCTCCAGTTGCTCTACCAAGATTATATAAATATGCCTTCACATGAAACTTACTTTGAGAAATATCAATATAGGATGGCGTAACCGTAACGGATGCATCTTCGATTGCAAAATCTGGTTTTGAAAATGAATTAACACTTATATAAGGATCTCCTAATAGCAAATTTCCCTCAGCTTGTGCATTGGTAGCTAACGTATCATTATTCGGATAATAAGAAGGTGCTACAGTAGTTTCATTTGCTGCATCTATTTGACTATAAGATATTGGTTTGCCGTAATTTGTCCTACCTAGTGACTGGTAAAAAGGTAGGCTATAGTTTTGTAAAAACGTCGTAACGCCCAGATAACTTTGTGCTACAAATGCAATTGCACCTGCATTTGGTGTCAAAATAAAATCTTCAGGAATAGTTGAAAAAGTTGTTAATCGACTTGCGTCATATGTATAATATCCTGCTACATCACATCCATTGATATACATCACTGGATATTTTCCGGCATTACTATAATTAGATGCATGGTCTAGGTTGTAGTCTAATGTTGTACTAGAAGCATGTCCCCAATAATTCATTAAGCTAAATCCATTTGTAAATAAATTTCGTAATTGTACATCATTCAAAGCTGCACTAGTCTCATTTGTATATTTATTAAAATTATAAACAGTACCGCCCATTAATGTATCTGTTAAAATACTAGAATAAGAATTTAAATACCCAACAAATTGACTAGACTCATTAGCATCACTACCGCCAGCAATGTGTACTATATTTTTCATCCATGCTTTATTATCAATTGTCTGACTTTGGCTTTGTTGATCGGCTTCATACTCTTTGATTTTTGAAAGATAAGTAGAAACCTCATCTGTCGAAATTGCACTTATACGACCGATGGGCGTCGCTGCTGCGGGTAAATAATTATCCGATGCCAACAAAACATCCGAGGCGGGGTATCCAAATGTCGGAATAATAGCAAGCTGATTAATCCCTGTCGAACTTTGATTATAGTAAAATTGATCATAAGTAAGACCATGACCAATTAAAAAACAGTATTCAGGTTTTGTTGAAAATTTATTGCGTGCATATTTTAAAAAATTTTTTATCGCTAACGGATGCATTCGTATTCCCCATGCAAACTCATCTTCTAATTGACTAATATCATATATCTGCGCATTAAAACTGCCACCTGCACTAGAGTTCCTATATTGTTGATATTGTGCGACAGGATCGGAACCCGTACGTAATATGCTATTAGAAATTATTAAATAATTACCTTGAGTTGTAGATGGGTTTGTATAAGTTCTAGAACTTATATTCGTTATTGACGTTTCGATACCAGCATCCACATTTTCGATCCCAAATGTTCTATCCAACGTACTTGCATCTACATAAAACCCCCATACAGAAGTGCTACCATTAATTCTTACGCCGATATATCTTTTTCCATTTGTAAAATCATATAATTCAGGATTACTTGATTGGAAATTAAAATTTGTAATTTGTATATATTGGGATTGATTGCTGGCAGTAAGATTGAATGTCATCAAGTTACTCCCTGGAAAATTGAAAGTTCTTGGATATTTCATTTCAATTTTACTAAGAACAACGCGATCATCAGTACTAGCTGGTGAATTATTGGGTTGTACAACTAATTTTGGAGAAGACGTAAAGGTGTTCAAATTCGTTATCGAAGTCACTAGATTTCCTATATTAAATCCATTTACGACTTGTGAGTTTATTGTCGTTCCATTAATAAGCAAATTAACCGTTCTATTCGTTCCCAAAACGGAAGATCCTGCTAATGCGACAGTTAATACAGGCGTCGGACCAGAAGTATACCAATTCAAAGAGGTAACATCAGGCAAATCAAAAGAAGATCCCGTTCCATTAGAGTTTATATTATAAGAAACCCATCCTTCTCCATCATCATAAGTAGAAGAATATACATATTGCCCATAAGAAGAAGCTCTCCCTGCATTAATTTGGCTTCGCTGATAAGAACCCCAAGTCGTCATATAATAGGGTACTGGAGTTGCTCCTGAAGGAATTGTATTAGTACTTGTCTGGAAGTGTAAATTTTCTGTAGTATCTGTATTTACAGTTAAAAAATAAGCTGAGCTGTCCGTTTCTAAACTATAATAATTGCTCATTTGCGATGCCTTATTTTTGTATAGTGCTGTATCTAGTGTACCATCATTTCGATTTCCATAAAATTTAATGAAATTTGTGCCTGTAATAGGATTACTTCCGTCAGTTTGTACATACAAGGCCACAACTTTACCATTATGCCAAAGTTGAAATTGATTAGCAGGAGTTGAACTTAATCCTAAATTGGAAAGCAAGTCTGCGGTAATCTTATACATTCCATCATTCAAAATCTTGAACTTATAATATGTCTTACTATAGTCAATCCATTCGTTATTATAGGTCTGGGCATAACTTTTGCCAACTATAGAAAATAGTAGTAACAAAAAAGCGGAGCGTAGTATATATCTAAATAACTTCATTATTTCAATATTTTCAAAGGAGAGGGCTAATAATCTTTTTTCCTATTTAGAAAGAATTTAATTGAAAACACATGGGTGTATAAAGGACTTGATTGATTGGCAAGATTTACAAATGCATAATCAATCGTTGCATTGCCTATTCTAAAACCTGCACCCAAACTAGGCTGATAAATCCATGTTTTTTGAAGATTCAAAGTATCACCATCTTTGAGTGCTCTTTGAAAATTGGCGATACCTGCACGTATAAATACGCGATCTGAAATATTTGCCTCTAATCCCAAATGCGGATCGATACTGATTGGTTTGCCACTGATCAACGTATTTCTTTGTCCATCAAAAGTGAAATTCATACTTGCTTCTGTCGACAAATGAAATTTTTCACTAAATTCAAAATTATAGGCACCACCGATCAAAAGGGATGGAGCTGTAGACTCTGTTGATTTTATGGGAATATCATTATCCGTTAAATATAATTGTTGTTTTTCCGCATCGGTAAAGTGAAATTTCCACGCATTATAAGTTGTAGTGATATCTTTTGCCATGATACCGACACTCCACTTGTGTGCTCTAATCATCAAACCCGCATCCAAACCAGCACCCCACGCATTGGCAAAAGTTCCGACTTTTCTGTATATGATTTTTGCATTGCCTCCAAAGGATATTTGCAAATCATCATCATTACGAATGAATTGCGAATAGGAAAGTAAAAATGCATAATCCGCAGATGAAAAAGAGGTGATATTATTATAATTCAAACTTCCATCTGGATTTACCAAAAACAATGTATTGGGAATATCATCTACCCCAAAACGCAACATCGTCAACCCCAATGTTCTTTGTCCATTAGACACAGGAAAGGCTCCTGCTAAATAGTCATATTTACCAATTCCTGAAAAATACTCCGCATGTTGTGCCGCAAAAGACGGCGATTCATTGACATACGCTAAACCTGCAGGATTCCAATATCCTGCAGTAGCGTCTGTTGCAGAAGCAACTTGCGCACCGCCCATACCTAACGCTCTTGCACCTGCACCAATATTTAAAAATTCATTCGAATAGGTTCTAAATTGAGCCTTGACATTACTTAAAACGCCAAAATATCCCAATGCCATAAAAGCAAGAGACTTAATATAATTCATATGATATAATTACTCCTTAAAACGCAATTAGTCGTATAATATTGTTAATAAAATGTTCAGAAAAAGCGAACAAAATTAGACATTATTTTGCGTTTCTATGGATTACTAAATATGAAAAACTATTTTTGCCAAAATTTTGGAATAAAATGAATTTGATTGAGGAGCTTCGTTGGAGAGGCATGTTACAAGATATTATTCCTGGTACGGAAGAGCAATTATTGAAAGAATCTACCGCTGGATATATCGGATTTGATCCCACTGCGGATAGTTTGCATATTGGAAGCTTAGTTCCCATTATATTGTTGTGTCATTTACAAAAAGCAGGACACAAACCTTATGTTTTGATTGGAGGAGCGACGGGAATGATTGGTGACCCAACTGGCAAAAGTGCTGAACGCAATTTGTTAGACGAAGCGACTTTGGCAAAAAATATCGCTGGTGTAAAAAAACAATTGACACAGTTCTTGGATTTTGATGCGTCTAAATCTAATGGAGCCGTTTTGGTTAATAATTATGATTGGTTCAAAACCATTTCTTTTATTGACTTTTTGCGTGACACAGGTAAATCCATCACCGTTAATTACATGATGTCCAAAGACAGTGTAAAAAAACGTATTGAAAGTGATAATGGTATTAGCTATACAGAATTTGCCTACCAATTAATGCAAGGACATGATTTTTATGAATTATACACAAAAAATAATGTCAAATTACAAATGGGCGGTAGCGACCAATGGGGAAATATCACCACAGGAGCTGAATTAATCCGTAGAAAAGCTGGCGGTGAAGCATTTGCTTTTACTTGCCCATTATTGAAAAAAGCAGATGGTGGGAAATTTGGAAAAACAGAAGGTGGTAATGTTTGGTTAGATGCAGAAAGAACAACACCTTTCCAATTTTACCAATTTTGGATAAATGCGTCTGATGATGATGCAAAAAAATGGATCAAAATTTTTACTTTTTTGAGTAAAGAAACGATCGAGCAATTAACCATTGAACACGATACAAATCCTGCAGCACGTCTTTTGCAAAAATCTTTGGCAAAAGAATTGACCATTTTCGTTCATGGAGAAGAGGCATATAATGAAGCTATTATCACAACCGAAAAATTATTTTCCGCGCAAAATGCTTCTGTAGATACGCTTTCTGTTGAAGATTTGGAAAATATGAATGGCATTGTCAAAATTGATTTTCCAAAAGCAAATTTGAATGGCGATTTAGATATTGTAAGCTTCTTAGCGGATACCAAAATCTTATCAAGTAAAGGCGAAGCACGCAAAATGGTACAAAATGGCGGAGTCAGCATCAATAGAGAAAAAGTAGCTGATATAGCAGCGAAAATGAATAGCTTTACACTTTTACATGATCAATATTTACTCATTCAAAAAGGCAAGAAAAATCACTTTTTGTTGAAAGCAGTTTAGATAATGATGAATTAGAAATTATAAATGATTAAATAATCATTATATAAAAAGTGGAGTATAGAAATGTGATTCTTTACTCCACTTTTTATTAAACGCTTCATTCACAATTCTATTCATATCCATTTTTTCTTTCTAAAATACACCAGCATCAGCAAGAAAACAATAAACAAAATAGTAAGAATTACCCAAAAACTATTGTAGTCGTGCAAGAATGGTATATGATCAAAATTCATCCCAAAAATACCACCAATCACCGTTGCGGGCGCGAGCAAACAAGTCACAATAGCCATAACATTCATGGATTCGTTCATTTTTAGACTTGACTTATTGAGATATAGATCATGCAGATTGCTCATGCTGTCGTGGTAACTTTCCATAATATCCTGCGCCTGCAATATATGATCATACACATCTTTAAAATAGCGTTCTGTTTTCTTGTCAATCAGCGGATTATTGGTCTTAAGAAAATTATTGACCAACTCGCGTACCGGCAATATATTTCTTCTCAAAAGCATCAAATCTTTACGTAAGCGTGTCACTTCTTTTATGGAAAAATTAAAATCTTTGCTCAATACCAAAGCATCTTCTTCTGTCTCTATGCGATCGCCAAAATCGTCTATAATATCCTGATAATCATCAACAATCGCATCTAATAATGCATAACAAAGAAAGTCTGCACCTTTTAATCGGATTCGACTTTTATCTGCTCTAATTTCTTTACGTATACTTTCAAATGCATCAAAATTAGGTTCTTCTTGAAACGTAATAATAAAGCCAGGTCCCAATACAATGCTGACTTGTTCCTTATTAACGGAATTGTCCTGTTGATCAATACGCAACATATTGAGCAAGCAAAAAATAATGTTGTCTTGTTCGTCAATTTTTGGACGTTGACCTTTGCTCAAAATATCTAATTCCAACAGATAATGAATATTGTAATGTAGGCAAAGCGCATGCACCACATCTTTATCCAATTTGGATACATTGATCCAAGTGACATTGGCATTGTCTCTAAATGGAAAACATTCATTGATTTCTGTTGGTACATATTCGTGTACTTCCGTTTCATTATAATCGAGAATGTTGATATTTTGTATTTGCATAGATTATATTAAGTGGTGGAGGCTTGCTTTTGAGAAGTAAACCAAGAACGAACGGCTTTTATTTGCATATAGGAAAATTCATTTTCAAATGCGTCAAAGATTTCTTTGAGAGGCGTTGCGGATGTATGATTTTCCAAATACTTAATAATTCTTTTTTGATCTGTTTTTTTTACAAATCTATCTAAATCAACTTCGCCCGAAGGTATAAATTGCAAGATATGCGTTTCGATCGTACTGGTGGAGAGATTGCGTTCCGTAGCTATTTCCTCAATGGATTTTCCATCTTGAAACATAGCAAATGTAACCATTCGAGTCTCTCCTACTTCTCGCTTTTTCACTACAGGAATGCTTTGACTTTCAACAACTTCTTTTTGTTGTTCTGTCAATTTCAAAATCAATTCTTCTACAGGAACATTATTAGCCAAACCATCTACCAAAGATTGCGATTGCAAAATCTGACGTTTTTTCTTTTCAAATATTTGAAACATCAAATGCAATTCTTTAACAAATTTGGTTGCTTTTTTTTCTGCTTTTACCAAATCAATTATTTGCTGAAAAGGCACGATTACATTGGTTTCCAAATGTGGTAAAAACCATTGAATCGCTGCATTCATTCTTTCATGTAAATGCTCATATTGTGCAGCATCGCTTTTATCCAAAATGATTTGCAATTGACGAGAAAACGTATTGGCAACTTCTAATTGCTTTTTTATAGCTTCATGTATCGGACGACATTTTAAAGCAATTCGATCGCGTTCTTTTACTTTTTTCGTTGCCAAATCTTCTAAGAAATCTACAAATTTGTCCAACAATTTATTCCAATCAAACGTGCGAATCAGTAATTGCCCTACATATTCTTTTTGTTCGTCCAAAAGCATTGCATCCAAAGAGGCGTCCGCATTCTTTTCTATAAATTGCAAAACATTCGTATCCGAAAAAATATTTCCATCCGAAATACGCGAGCGCAAAACCAAACCTTGAATGCTACGCAATCGGCTGAGCGCCACATACACTTGACCAGCGGCAAACGAACGTCCGGCATCAACAATCGCCCGATCAAAGGTCAAACCTTGACTTTTGTGAATCGTCACAGCCCAAGCCAATCGTATCGGAAATTGTTCAAATGTTCCTAATTCTTCTTCTTCAATTTTATCTTTTACATCGTCATATTTGTATCGAATATTGCTCCATTTTTCTCGACTGAGCAACAACACATCTTCTTCACCTTTGAATTTTATTTTGATAGTATCGGTGTCTATTTCGGCGATCGTTCCGATTTTTCCATTGTAATATTTGCGTAGCTCACCTTTGTCATTTTTGATAAACATAATCTGCGCACCTAATTTCAATTCCAACGTCTTTTCTGCTGGAAATACTTTTTCGGGAAAATCACGACTCACCATAGCATTAAATCGAAATATTTTCCCTGGCAATTCTGCTAATTCCTGTTGGTTGATCTGATCTGCAATCACATTATGCGAGGCGATGGTGATAAATTCTTCGGACTTATTTGGTTCAAAATCAGGCTGATAATAAGAATTGAGATATTCTATATCCGAATATTCACATTTATTATTCCGCACCTTATTGAGCAAATCAATAAATCGATCATCTTTTTGACGATAGATTTTTTTCAACTCAATAAATATGGGATTGGTCTCTTGAATACTACGTGCTGAAAAGAAAAATGGACTAGCATATAATTCACTCAATTGCGCCATTTCCTCATTTTTTACAACTGGCGGCAACTGAAATAAATCGCCAATATACAACATCTGCACCCCTCCAAAAGGCGTATATGGTTGTCGACGGATGGCACGTAAAATATCATCAATCGCATCCAAAAGATCGGCGCGTACCATGGAAATCTCATCAATAATGATCAATTCCAATTCACGTATGAGATCCAATTTACTTCGATTAAAACGCAATTTAGACATCAATCTATTTTTATTATAGATCATGCTGTCCTCTGGATTGCCCCATTCGGATGGCGCATTGGGTACATACATTCCAAATGGCAATTGGAAAAAAGAATGAATCGTGACGCCGCCGGCATTGATCGCAGCGACTCCTGTGGGCGCAATCACGACCATATTTTTAAAGCAACTTTCCTTGATAAATTTTAGAAAAGTCGTCTTTCCCGTACCGGCTTTTCCGGTAAGAAATACATCTTTATTGGTCTGATTGATAAAACTTGCGGCGCGTGCAAAATCTTCATTTTTTTCCAAAGAAATCATGGCGGCAAGTTACCAAATTTGTAGAAAGGGTTTGGGAAAAAGAAAGCGTGCAACTTGATTAAGTTGCACGCTTTCTATAAAATATTGAAATAGAATTATTTGTATAAAAGTTGGAATAATAATTCTGGTTCGTTCGTAGTAATATATTTGAATTGATGGTCTATGAAATATTGTAAATCTTTCTGCTCATTAACCGTCCAAGCATTCAAGTCCAAACCAAGTTTTTTGGATTCTGCGATCCATTCTGGATGTTTCTGATACACAGAAATATGATAATCTAGACCATTTATTTTGTCAGCTTTCAATTGCGCAGGAGCAATATCGCCTTCCAAATATTCAATATTTGCTTTCGCATCCAAACTACGAATTTTCTTCACTGCATCGTAATCAAAACTAATATACAGGATCCATTTTTGTGCATGTAGTTGATGTACAAGATCAACACATCTTTCGGTCAATTGAATTGTGCGTTCTTTCGAAATAATGGATTTTTTAACTTCTAAAACCAATTTGGTAGCCGTTTGATCCATTCCGGCAGCTAAATATTCTTGTAAAGTTGGTATCGTTTCGCCATTGGGAAGTTTTTTGGCAGCCAATTCGGCATAAGTGCTTTTTTCAATTATAAGACCTTGATATTCATCATCGTGACAGATAACCAAGGAATCATCTTTGGTCAAATGCACATCAAATTCCGAACCGATACAACCGATTTTAATCGCTTCTTTCAAGGAGGCAATAGAATTTTGTGGATTTTTGGCTTCTTTCCATGCTCCACGATGTGCCACAACGGGATTATAATTTTTCACATTGGAATTGGTTGTTTTTTTTACACTTTTACAACTCATCAAGGCAACGCCAATCGCGATGGCAAACATTAATTTTTTCATATCTAAAATTTTCCGTGGTAAATATATTGATTATCAATAAGAAACCATTTTGTCAGAAAATTCTTAACGCATTCGTAAAATGAAACATGAGACCCGACCTTACTTTCTCGCGCAAGCTTAAGTGAGGAATGAACGGAGCCAGTGTGTTTTTTGATGTCACACAAGCACCGCTTCGCTAATGCTTGCGCGAGAAAAGTGAACATCAAACCTCAAGCCATTAACCTTATAATTCATGCCACCAACCTTCTATCTCTACCAATTGGTAAATCTTATCCCAATAGAATAGGGACGTTGATCCATCACATTGTTTTGTAATTTGGTAATGCTATAGGTACCGAAAACATGAATTGGCCCTAGCCCCAATTCCGCCGTATATGCCAATCTCCAATCATTCAAATCAAATGAACCTCCTTGCTTCACTTTTCCGAATTCACTGCTTTTTTGTTTAGTATGTCCGCCAATTCTATAACCTCCGATAATCCCCGTACTGATACTGAATGCCCAAGGGTTTTCTGGATGTGGATCATAATTTAACATCAGCGGAATGGAGGCATAACTCACATACAATTTGTTCTTCTTAAAATCGGTGGTATCACGATAGATGTAATCAGGATTTTTATGATAAGTGATATTGTTTTCATATCTAAAATTGAACATTTCCAAGCCCAATCCATATTTCAAATTGAATTTGCCTTTGATCAAATTCATCTTTTGCATAAATACCCAAATATTCACATTAGAAGATTTCACCGTACGCAGACGCATATCGCTTTTGGTAAAATCTCCACCAGTTCCAGGCATCAAATAACTATTTGCAGCTGCCGAACCGTAGGGCGTTTTGTCATTATAATTGGCAAAACCTAAATCGAATATGAACCAATTGGTATTGATAAATTTCTTCTTTTTTGCGCCATTGACTTCCGAATTGGCAACAATCAGCGTGTCATAATGCGTATTAAATGCAGAATCCATCACCTCAGTAATCGTTACCGTCGCATTAAAAACTCGACGAACCGTGTCCGGTTTTGGGATTGAATCAACTTGTGCATTTGCATATATGCAAATAGTCAAACCAAGTGTTAACGAAGCTAATATTTTGAATTTCATACAATTACGATTATAAATGGTTAGTTTGGGTTGCTTTTTTATCCTCTTCCTTTTTGCCTTTGAAAAATTTCAAAATCTTTTTTGTGCTAATAGATGTATTGGCAACATAAACATCATCATCCGAATTAAAATCGGCCGCAAATATCATGCGTTTGGAAGATTTTGTGGTAGTGACATTATTTTTTTCTTGCAAATTGATCAACTCAATTTTTTGGGTGGACGCTATCACATTGGGAATGTCATTTTTCGTAGTTGGTGCGATATCTACTTTTGCCAAAACGAATTGTTCAGATTTTTTCCAATGATCATCATCCGAAATTTGATCTTGTGGATCTCCAATTGATTGTTTTTTTGCAGAAATAGATTTTTTCGGTTCTATGCTAGATTTTTTTTCAGGCTTGTTTGATGCCAATATTTGTTCCGTACTTTTTTGCACTTGATTCAATTTGGGCGTTAATTTGTCAGAATCTGATGCTACAGGATTTGTTTTTGTTTGATTTAGAATCGTTTTTTTAGGATTGGAATTAAGGACAATTTCGGATGGAATTTCCGTTTTTGTCCATTGAAAAATAGAAAAACAAACGAGCAACAACGCTGCGGCAATCGATGCAACTTTTATCCAAATAGGAATAATACGACCTTTTTCTTTACGTAATAATTCAGATTTATTGGGATAACTGATTGTCTCAAGCGGTAAAACTGTTTGCTGTAAGGCTTCCCAATTTTTCTTATCAGAAGCATTATTTTTCAAATGATTTTGCAAATCAATTTGCTCATTTTTCGCTAATTCATTATCCAAATGCAAAAGCATTTTTTCTTCCCAATTCGCGTTATCTGTGTTTCCTATCTTTAGTAAATTATCCCAATTTTGATCAAAATTTTCCACAGGCAAAACAGTTTCTTGTAATGCCAAAAATTCTTCTTCTATTTCGGGATGTGTTGCAACGAATTGGTCGACCAATTTTTTTTGATCATTATCTAATTCATTATCAACGTATAATAAAAACCAATCTAAGTAATTCTCTTTTGTAATCATTTTGCCCTCCTTTTTTACAAAACTTTATTCATTCCCACCAAATAATTGCGCATTGTCAATCTCGCTCGATGCAAGTACACTTTGACCTGGCTTGCCGACAATTGCGTAATCGCTCCGATCTCTTCATAAGAATAGCCTTCATAATCCTTGAGCATAACCAAACTTCTCTGTACTTCATTCAATTTTTGCATCGCATTATGAATCAATTCTTTCAACTGTCTATCCGGTTGCTGCACTATACGTGGGTCTTCCGAAAAATCCTCTTTCAATGAAATGCGATTATTTTTTCTATAAAAATCAATCATTTGATTATACGCAATGGTAAATAGATAGGATTTTGATTTCTCCGTATCTACTTTGTCCTTATTAATCCAAAGTTTTTCGAAGGCAGATTGTACGATATCTCGCGCATCCTCTTCGTGCCGTAGATTTTTTATTATAAACCGAAAAACATTCTCGGCGTATAAATGAACACAATTGTTATAATCATTTTCTGTCATGAAATTCAGTACAAGGTTAATTACTCGTTAAACGGACAACAAAAAGATTAGTTACAATTTTTTGGAAAAAAATATGCGATAATAAAAAAATTAAATTTTAAATGTTTATTCCGAAAGATTCGACATGGGACTTGAGTAATTCTTTCCGAATTCTACTCAAAGATTGCGGGCGAATGCCAATGTAAGAGGCGAGGTCTTTTAAGGGAATTTTTAATGCTAACTCTGGCTGTTCCTCAAATAAATCCAAGTATCGTTTGGTAGCACTATCAGCTAAAAGAGAAATTTCCCTTCTAACTTTTTTCACATATAACGCCTCTGATATTTTTCTACCAATACGATCTCCTAATTGTGTATTTTCATAGATCAAATTCATATCATCATAAGAGATACGCCATAAGGATAAATCTGTAACCGCCACTACATTATACAGGCATGGTAATCGAGTTAGATAAGAGTCATAGGCGGAAAAAAATGAATTTTCAAATATGATATTGAAAGTACTATCGTAATTGTCCATAGGAATACCATATTTCACAATACCACTTTCCAAAAAATGAATGTATTGCTCAACTTCTCCCTTTTTCAAGAGTATATGTTTTTTAGGAAATTGGACTTTAACTATTTTAGTTTGAAACAATTTCCAATCTGCGTCTATAGAATAGCCAAATTCTTCGAGATACTTTTTAATTTTTTCCATTACATGCTATTAAAAAATGTGACTTTCTTGATAGCAATGTAAAACTAATTCTTGGAACCCCAATTTACAGGTTGATTATTGGGATAGATGTAGTAAACTTTCGTTTCGTCAATGTAGTTGCCCGCTTTATCTATAAGCATTTTCTTATGATCCTTTACGACACGCGCTTTTCCATCTTTAAATGGTTGCACAAAATCGTAGTCCATAGGGATAACAAGTGTACCAATGCTATCAACGAATCCCCATTTGCCACCATTCACATTTTGAAATTGTACTACCGCACCTTTGTTTACTGCGGCCCTTCCATCAGAAAAATTTTCCGCCATGGTATATTGCGGTGTGACAATAATTTTGCCCGTAGAATCTTGAAAACCATACAAATGTGAAGCGGAATCTTGAAAAGGAACCAATTGAGCTTTCCCAACAAAAGAAAGCAGTATGAATATCAGTATGTATCCCAATCTTCGCTTTCTCATATTAGGAAATGTTTGTTTTTAACTCTAACAGAAAACCTTTGAAGTTGTTGAGCGCATGGATAATTTGCAAATTAACATCAGCTGTTTTTTTGTTTGTTTTCAGATATTTCTTTGCACCATCAATTGTGTATTTTTTATTTCTAAGCAAATAATATATGACTTGCAGATTCTTAATATCTTCTGGTCGAAAAAGGCGATCACCCTTTCTGTTTTTTCTGGGTTTTAAAATGTCAAATTCATTTTCCCAAAATCGCAATAAGGAATTATTCACTCTAAACCATTTTGCGACTTCACTGATCGGATAATATTGTTTGGAAAAAAGTATATCATCTTCTGGCACTTCGATTAGATCAACCTCTGCGTCAATTTCCTTAAATGATTTGCGTCCTCTTTTACCAGCTTTAAACACTTCTTTTTTTGGCGCAACAATCGTTTCCCCAAATAAATCCTTTGCAAGAGGAATATTCGAAGTCGTTTCCTTTTTTACCTTTTCATCCCAAAAATCTGGATAATCAAAGACCATTTCATCTGTAGAAATTTCTTCGTTTTCCTCTTTGAATTCAGGTAGATATTGCTCTTGAGGATTTTCATTTTCAGCAAATTCAGAAATTTCTGATGTCTCAGAAGTTACTACTTCGGATTCAGATGTTGGAGCAGCAGGTTCAACATATTTAGGTTCTGAATTCTCAGGTTCTTGAAACTCTTCATTATTCCCAAGCTCTACTTCTTCTGAAACGATTTCACTTCTCTCTGGTGTATTTGTATCTTCCTCTTGTACAATTTCTGTGTCCTTTTCTTCTTCTAAAATAGATTCCTCAATTTCAGATACATCATTTGATTCAAAGGTTGGTACAGGTTCTATATATTCTGGTTCTGAATTCTCAGCGTCTAAGATTGCCTCTTGGTTTTCTTCATTATTGCCAAACTCTGCTTCTTCCGAAACGGTTTCACTACTCTCTGGCGTATTTGTATCTTCCTCTTGTACAATTTCAGTATCCTTTTCTTCTTCTAAAATAGATTCCTCAATTTCAGATACATCATTCGATTCAAAGATTGGCGCGGGCTCTACATATTCAGGTTCTGAATTCTCAGCGAATAAAATTGGTTCTTGGAATTCTTCATTATTGTCAAATGCTGCTTCTTCCGAAACGGTTTCACTACTCTCTGGCGTATTTGTATCTTCCTCTTGTACAATTTCAGTATCCTTTTCTTCTTCTAAAATAGATTCCTCAATTTCAGATACATCATTCGATTCAAAGATTGGCGCGGGCTCTACATATTCAGGTTCTGAATTCTCAGCGAATAAAATTGGTTCTTGGAATTCTTCATTATTGTCAAATGCTGCTTCTTTCGAAACGGTTTCACTACTCTCTGGTGTATTTGTATCTTCCTCTTGTACAATTTCTGTGTCCTTTTCTTCTTCTAAAATAGATTCCTCAATTTCAGATACATTATTTGATTCAAAGGTTGGTACAGGTTCTATATATTCTGGTTCTGAATTCTCAGCGTCTAAGATTGCCTCTTGGTTTTCTTCATTATTGCCAAACGCTGCTTCTTCCGAAACAGTTTCACTACTCTCTGGTGTATTTATATCTTCCTCTTGTACAATTTCAGTATCCTTTTCTTCTTCTAAAATAGATTCCTCAATTTCAGATACATCATTCGATTCAAAGATTGGCGCGGGCTCTACATATTCAGGTTCTGAATCAGAGTTTAATAATTCCGCCGACATTTCATTTGTAGGAAAGCCCAAGTCACTATTTTTAGAAATCGAATCTTGTCCCAAACATTCTAATTCAGCTCTCTCTTCAGACAGGTAAATTGTAGGTTCTTCTATATAATCTTCTACATTCTCGTCTGCAGCAAAATTTTCAATTTCCACTTGTGCATCCGTATATATTTCCTCGTCAGGAATTACTTGTTCATCCCAAGGAAATTCATCTTCAGAATTCTCATCCAATTGTTGATATTCGTCCTCTGAAATAGAATAATTTTCAGTTGTTGCAAATACAATTTCTTCAGACGCAGCGGTATTAACGCCTTCTTCTTGTTCTACAATATCATTATTTATTTCTTCAGTTACTTCCTTATTGGGAGCGTCATTTTCTATAGCAGGAACATCGTCGGAAACGCTTTCTCCAAATAGAGAAACCTCAGGTCCAGCATCTTTTGCGGCCTGCTTTTTTGTCGTACTTTTCGCCCTTGCCTCTTCCTTTTTATCAGAAGGAGTTTCTTCAAAACCAAATAATGATAACTGTGAATCCATTGTGTAAAAATACAGATTCAGAATAAAAAAATCGAACTATTGTCGTTATTGTTTGACTAAAACAATCTTCTTTCGATCTGCTTCATATACTTTCTCAAAATATTGAATCATATCATTGTATTCTGTAGGGGCGAATTCGCCAGCATATCTCTCTTGTTTTCTTTTAAAAATAATCTTTCCATCTTTCACTTCTGACATTGCAGAATATCTACCAAATTTTGTCATAATAATGACTGGTTTCGGCAGTGCTTCAACTATATAACCAGAGGGGACGGAGATATTTACACTATCTATATCTTCAAAAGGGAAAGTGAATACTTCAGACGTTTTTCTTACTTCATATTTGGGTAATTTCTCTTGTGATAGATTAAAAAGATTAGGTACAATTACAATACGCTTTCCCATAACAGTGGCATAATTACTAGCGACTACATCTAAATCTTCCTCAATCTGTGGAATAGATTTCATATTTTCCACATATTTATGACTGGTCACTTCATATGTTGGCAGATCAAATAATCTATTCAGATATTTTTTCAAATCATCACTAGATCCTTCATGCAACATAGAAAAAATACTTTCCTGTTGTTGACCTGTATAATTGGTATGAATAGTTCCTTTTAAATTTCCATCTACATCCATTTGAATTGAAGCTTCTCTTATTTGCCCATTTTGCTTATACGTTAGTTTCGGCGTTTCAACAATTATACCGCCATTTGGTGTAATCATTAATGCCTTTCTATTTGCAGTAAAAGAACTTAAATAATTCATTGGAAGTGTTTGGCTCGTACATTCCAACCAAATACTATCTTTTTCTTGTGGTACACAGAGAATTACATGGTTAAAAAAATTACTAGAAAAAGAGGGCAATAAATAATCCGTATTTCGCTCTCCTGCCTTTATCAATACAGGATAAGAATTTATGCTAGCTTCTTTCAAAAGACTATACATATAATTAGATAAAGCCTTACAATCGCCATACTTATTTTTAGCCACGAAATTTGCATCAAATGGTTGCCAACCACCAATACCCAACTGTACACTTATATACCTATAGTTTTGTTGCAAATATTGATATAGTTTTCTAATCTTCTCTGTATTAGAAAGCCCATCTGTCAAACTATGCACTTCTGCTACTACATTAGGAGGTAATGTATTTCTTCCTTCATATAGTTGATAGGAAAATTGTCCAAAATCTTTCCATGTGGACATATCTCCAGTGTATTGATCAAAACTAAACTTGGAAGGAGATATGATCACTTTTGGTAAAATATTATGTATTCCGATCGGCGCAAATTTTTCAAACTCAATAGCTTTGAAATTTTGAATATTCCATACATAGGTTGTTGTTTTCCCCTTTATAGTTTGTGGTATGACTTGCGACATATTCAACGGTAAACAACGAAGATTATAATCATTAGGAACCTCTATTGATAACGCTCCTTTTTCCATTGACTCTCTGTAGTCATCAATTGGATCCCAATTAGGAATAAAAAATAAAGATTTTATAGTTGTTTCTACTTCATACTCTACAGTATAGGGATATTTTGAATAATAAAAATTAATTAATTTGAACCGCGTATCCATCATCAAATTTTCATCTCCACTTGTCGGCTTATCCGAAATATCTTTCTTTTTGAGGCTTTTAATTTTTTCTCCCTTTTCATCCCAAAGTGTCCCATTTATATCTTCAATTACATTTTTCTTATCGTAAGGCACAACTAAAATAGCTTGATCCGCTCCATTTTCATTAAGAATCGTGATAGCATATTTTTGTTTAATTACAGCTTCATTTGGGCTTTTAACTATAATTTTCATTTCATCCAAACGCTTCACCGCATCTGCATTTGTTTTCAATGAATCAATGATAAGAGAGGTATCATAAGGCTTTTGTGCTCGAATAATGCATAGACAAAAAAGACTTATAGTTAGAAAAAATAGCTTCATAGTTTAGTTTTTCTTCTTTTTTAAAACAATCGGTTCGCTTTCTTTTTTCACTACAAAACCATAAAAATCACGTAATGTATTATAGTCTTCTGGTGAGAATGTTGCTTTGTCAAGTCTTAAGGTGCATTTCAACTGTATAGCCTTTCCTTGAGTAGAAATTAAATATTCAAACATACCTTCATTTTCAAATAGTTTTACCCTTGCCGATTTGGGCATCTCATCTATTTCGTATCCTTCCGGAATAGTCATATTTAGATAATATACCTGATTCATTTTAGCCGTAAATTCTACTGGATAACTGCGTTCTGCAGTTTTAAATGGATTATCCTTTTCTCTATCAAACACTATTGGATTAAAATAATAAATATCCTCATCACCAATAGTTTGCTTATACTTGAAATTTAAAGAAAGTGGCATATCATAGTTCTTAATTGAATCCACAGTTGCTTCACTAAAATGAACACTGGGCGTATATCCATTTTCTATAGTTTCTAAATATTTTTTTTCACCGACACTCAGCACTTTATCTCTCTGATATTGAGATTCAAAATTACCATAATTTACGCTCACACCAATATCCAAAGAATCATTTCCAATCGGGTCAATATTGACAAATATTGATTTTTTTTCTGTGATGGAGTCTGGGGATAAATACACTAATTCTGGCAATTGTTCATTTATTGTTCTACTTGGTCCATTATAACAATAACTATTCAATTGGTTAAATCCAAGATGTTTATCACTTGCATCCAAAAAATATTTTTTCCCATTATAGTTGACACGACAAAGCACATAATTAAAACGATTCATAATTGGATAAATATCAAAGGGTCTGATATGATCTCTTGTGCCTAATATCACAGGATCTGCACTTATTCCTTTCCTACGCATTGCCGCTGTCAATAATATATTAATATCTGCAACGCTTCCTTTTTTTAACTTCCAAGTTTCTTTAATTGGCTGCGTTAACCAAATGGACCGTTTGTCCGTGGAATTCAAACTGTTCTGCACTAAACGAAAAACGGCTTTGACGGTTTCTATAGAATCGTTTGTAGGGATATCTTTTAAGTCATCGTCTAAAAACCTATTTGTAGATTGTAGTTGATGTCCAAAATCTTCATCCTTGTTTAAATCTACCGCCTCTTCTTGCCAACTATGCATATAATTTTTGATCGGCTGATCAGGCAATTTGAGCGAACTTAACTGAAAACTTATCTTTGATGTATAGTTTTCTAATGACGAAATATAGGGCTCATTTTTTAGTACTTTTACGTTTTGCATTCCCCATTTCCGCACTACGGTTTTACTATGAACATTGATTGAATGTGAGCTTTCATAGGATTGATTACCTGGAACTAAAATACTGTAGTTATTTTCTTTTTGTTTAAATGTATCCAAATCAAAATTGCGATATCCGTCTAAGCTCATTCTATAATCGAATATTGTTGGTAATTCTATTTCAAATTCAGACCAAACACGAGGATAACCACCTTGAAAATACCAAGGATCAATAGAACTAAAATAAGGGCTTTCCGTTTTATATTTATATTCTATAATGGAACCTTCTTTGATATTGGGAAATGTAAATTTTACATTCTCAAAATTGCCAGATTGTTCATGATAGATTTTGTCTTTTTCTACGGCACTTTTTTCTAGTTGACCATTATTAACATTATAGGAAACCGCTTGTAGTGATATCAATTTTTCTTTATCCCCAGATTTTGGTACATATAAAGGCACTATAACAGTTGCAATATCATAACCACTTTTCTTCATTATTCGAATACGTGCGATTCTTTCTGTTACAAGAGAGAAAAATCCCTGATTATTGCCTTGAAAATAAGTATTACCTCTATCAAATAAATAAACAGCTTCTGCGGAGGAATCCACCTCATATGCGGTTGGTTTAAAGTCTTCAACTTTTACATTCCCATAAGTAATCTCTGGTCCTGCAACTTTATTGCTCTGTGCAAATGAATGCGTCACAAATAGTATACTCATGCTTAATAGCACAAAATATTTAGTCATAGTAGTAATTTTGGTATAATATGTTTTTTAAAATTGAGTTTTAGGGTTCTAATTAATTTATCTCCTGCTAGCAATCAATAAATTCAAATCGGTATATTTTAAGTTAAATCTTTCGCTAATATAGAAATTAGTTAGGAAACCTTTGTATAAATAAACGCCGCTTCGCAAATTAATGTCTTGCCAGATCATCGATTCAAATCCGCCTTCATCTCCGATTTCAATCAACATAGGCATCAAGACATTACTCGTTGCTTGGCTTGCAGTACGAGCAAACCCACTGGTAATATTGGGAACGCAATAATGTACGACATCATGCTTGCGATACACAGGATTTTCTAATGTTGTTGGTACGCTCGTTTCAAAACAACCACCGCGATCAATACTGATATCGATAATGACACTTCCTGGACGCATACGAGCGACCATCTCTTCTGTAACGATAACAGGAGTCCGACCTTTTTCCGAACTTAAAGCGCCAACAGCAACTTCGCAAGTTTTTAATTGTTTGGCAAGTATATTCGGTTCGATTACGCTCGTCCACATACGCATCCCAAGATTATTTTGTAATCTTTTGAGACGGTAAATATTGTTGTCAAATACCTTTACCGAAGCGCCGAGCGCCATTGCCGTACGAGCGGCATATTCGCCCACAACACCCGCACCCAAAATAATTACTTTAGTTGGAGGAATACCGCTAATACCACCCAATAGGACACCTTTCCCATTATTTCCACAAGAAAGATATTCGCCTGCAATCAACATAGAAGCACTCCCAGCAATTTCGCTCATAGTACGCACGATAGGGTACGTGCCGCTATCATCTTTTAACCATTCAAATGCTATTGCTGTAACTTTCTTTTTGGCTAAAGATTCAACAATATTTTTATTTAATGACGCATGATGTATCGGAGAAAGTACGATTTGGTTAGGCTGTAAAAGAGGAACTTCCTCTTCGAATATAGGTGCACTTTTTATCAGTAATGGGCATTTATACACAGTTTCTTTGTCATACACAATTTGCGCACCAGCGTCACTAAAATCTTTGTCACTATATTGCGCACCTTCACCAGCTTTGGATTCAATGATTACATCATGTCCATTATTTACTAACACACTCACTGCCTCTGGTATCAAGGCCACACGATTTTCTTGAAATGCAGATTCTTTAGGTATACCAATGACTAATTTCGAACTTTTAGGTTTGATGTCGAGCATTTCTTCCTGTGTTTCAAAACTGACACCAAGATCTATAATAGGAATGGGCTTTGACATAATGTAATCATTTAAAAATTTGGTCTTTTCTAACTTCTAATATTCTTTTCCCATCCGTATGAACAGAAAAATATAGGTGAATGGTTATTTCTTTTTCTAATAATTCTGGCGCGATTTCTGGCCATTCTACGATACTCAATTTGGATGCGTAAATAGCATCTTCGACTCCTGCATTAACGGCGTCTTCTTCTCCCTTGAGTCTGTAAAGATCAATATGGCTAATCGTACCGATTATCGGACTGATATATTGGTTGATGATGGCAAACGTAGGACTACTTATATTATCTTCACATTGTAAAATATTTTTGCAAAGCATATTGGTAAATGTCGTCTTACCGACGCCCATGTCTCCGTGCATTGCCCATATTTTATAAGATTGAAATTCATTCCAGCATTGCCCCACCACTTGTTCTAACTCATCTAAATCATACAATACTTTCATTTTGCAAATATCCTTTCATTAAGACAATATTAGCAAAAGAATTTAAAAGAAATATGCATTCCCTAATTTTGACGTAAAATCTACAATTTGTTAATAATGGAAAATAAAAATGAAGTACCACTAACTAATATGCTCGTGTACGGTCAGGAGGGCGAAGAAATGGTTTTTCCAATGAAAACGAGCGATTTAAAAATTGGGGATTTAATACAAGTGGAAGCAGGAGAGCAAATACCAACAGACTTTAAAATATTGGTAGGCGAATTAGTCGTGGAAAAAGATGGAAAAGATCTTATTTTTCAAAAAGGCAATATCGCAGTGGCTCCGTTTTTAGTAAAAAAAGGTAAGGCAAAAGGTTATGTTTTCTCCGCAATGGAAGATGCCATTTATGCTAAAAAAGAGTAAAAATGTCCTTTTGCATAGATTATTTTGTTATTTAGCACCAAAAATTAGCTCCATTTAAGATGTCAGTTACCCTTTGTTTTGATTTTGGAAATACGCGTTTGAAATGCGCCATATTTCACGGCGATCAATTTGTAAAAGAAATTGTTTTGCCCGATACGACGCAAGAAACGCTTTTAAATCTGATACGTACAGAAAATGCGGATCAATCAGTGCTATCATCCGTCATCCATCATGATGAAAGCATTGAAATCTTATTAAAGGAGCATACGCATTTTCATAAAATATCTTCTGAAAGCAAAAAGAATATTGGTACACCTTTTCCCAAAACAACTTCTGTCGGAGCGGATCGTTGGGCATTATTGTCTGGAGCGTTAAATATATTTCCACATCAGCATAATTTGATTATTGGTTTGGGCTCTTGTATCACATACAATTTTTTGGATTGTTTTGATCAATTTTTAGGAGGTGCGATTTCTCCTGGTTTACAGATGCGCTTCAAGGCGATGAACGATCATACAGCACTTTTGCCCTTAGTCACACCTGAATGGAATTTTCCATTGGTGGGTTATGATACCAAAACCAATTTGTTGAGCGGCGTGATTCTAGGCATGAGCAAAGAAATCGATGGCATGATCGATGCTTACAAAGAAAAATATGATCAGTTAAATGTATTGTTAACAGGCGGCGATATGGTATTTTTTACACCACATCTTAAAAATCAAGTTTTGGCAGACGCTCAATTGACCTACAAGGGAATTTATTCTATCGGAAAATTAAACGGTCTTGTGTAAAACGTATAAATTTGCGCTTTGCAAATGAAGATGTTTCTATATATAGCCTTGGTTTTATTTTTGGTTTCATGTAAAAATGATATCAATGAAGTACGTGCATTGGACAAAAAACATGATATCAATATGGAAACCGGCACGATGATCAACGCTTATATGAGTACCGAAGGAAAAGTTAAAGCACATCTTACTGCGCCATACATGATACGCTCTACCTCGGATTCTAACATGACAGAATTTCCCAAAACGTTGACGGTATTTCTTTATGATGACAGTACACGCGTCAACACACACATTTTTGCAAAATATGGTCGTTATATTCAAAGAAAAAGTTTGATTTATCTACGAGATAGCGTCGTAATTTATAATGTAGCCAAAGACACTCTTCGTACGTCTGAATTATTTTGGGATCAAAATTCTGGAAGGATGTACACCAGTAAAGAAGTATGGGTACATCAATATTTTCCAGAAAATTATATTGATGCGTTGGATGGAATGGAAACGTCCTCTCAAAATCTCAATAATTACACATTTTTTAATCCTAGATATGGCAGTTTTATGTCATACAGTGAAGCTTCATTATCTCCAGGAAGCATGGATACAAAAAAATAGTCTCGAATTTTCTTTTTTACTAATTGATAAATACTAACTTAGTAACATGACGCAACGAGAAACTATTTTGGGAATAATTATCATACTTCTTTGTATTCTCTTTTTCGCAGGCATGGAGATTGCGTTTGTTACTGCAAACAAGCTCAATATAGAATTAAAGAAAAAACAAGGGAAATCCTCAGGATTAATTCTTTCTCGTTTTACAGAAAGACCGTCGAATGTCGTCGCAACAATGATGGCTTGTTTGACCTTATCTCTGATTATTTACGGATTATTGGTACATCAATTATTGCGTACTGCAGTGTGGATGCCTATTCATTTGAATAATGAATATTTAACTTCTGCATTTAATTTTATCATTGCATTTTTAGTAGCTATTTTATTTGGAAGACTATTGCCAAGAACGGTATTTAGTAGAAATGATAAATTATTATATTTTTTCTCTCCCTTATTACAATTATTTGTATCCATATTTTCTCCCATCATTACTATTTTCGTAGGTATTGCCAAAGGAATTTTGATATACTTATTTAATGTAAATGGCGAACGTTTACAAAGTTCTATTTCTAAAGCCAAAATTGATCAATTTTATAGAATTGGGAAAAAACTCAATGAAGACAAACCTCAATCCGATGGAAACGCACGCATGTTTGAAAATGCACTTTCGCTTACCAAAACATCGGTAAGACAATGCCTTGTACCAAGAACAGAAGTTATTGCATTGCCATTAACTACATCAATAAATGAGCTACACGAGAAGTTTTTATCCGCCAATCTAAGTAAAATTGTCATCTTCGGAAAAGATATAGATGATATTGTTGGATATGTGCATCAATTGGATTTATTTAAAAGACCTACACAATTAAAAGACATTTTATTGCCAGTATTCACTGTACCACAATCCATGAGTGCATTAGATCTTATGTCCAAATTTTCCCTAGAAAGGAAAAGTTTGGCTTGGGTAGTAGATGAATTTGGTGGTACCGCAGGAATCGTAACTAAAGAAGATATTTTGACGGAAATTTTCGGAGATATCCACGATACAAACTCCTCTAATTATTTGGTTGAGAAGAAATTATCCGATCGCGAGTTTATTTTTTCAGGTAGAATTGAGTTAGATTATTTAAACTCTACTTATGACTTAGATTTCCCGGCTGCAAAAGCAGAAACGCTTTCTGGTTATATTATCAACCATAACAAACAAATACCCAAACTCAACCAAAGAATCATCATCGACGATTACGAATTTGAGATTTTAAGCATTTTAGATACTCGCATCGATAAGGTACAATTGAAAGTCTTAGGTTAATTTTCAGAAAATCAATTTTGCCATTTGAGCCAGTCGTTTAACTTTGCGGACTAATATTTAGCAGTTTACACGATGATTAACGATTTATTTCAACGCGGCGGAGATAGCGAAAAGGCAGAAATGTCATTTGTGGATCATTTAGAAGCATTGCGTTGGCATATCGTCAGAAGCATATTAGCCATCTTGGTTTTTGCGGTCATCATTTTTATAAAAATCCATTGGGTTACCGATTATATTTTATTCGGACCATTGAATCCAGACTTTGTTAGCTACACAGGTTTTTGTAAATTCAGTCATTTTATTCATGCTGGTGACGCATTTTGTTTGCCACCTATCAAAGTAAATATGCAAGCCAATACCTTTGGTACGCAATTTATCGGAAGTTTTACGATTGCCATTTTGGGTGGATTTATCGCTGCATTTCCGTATATATTTTGGGAATTTTGGAAATTTGTAAAACCCGCATTGAAACCTAATGAATTGAAAAACACGCGATTTGCAATATTTTGGGTGTCTTTCTTTTTCTTTTTAGGTGCAGCATTTGGATATTTTGTTTTAAGTCCATTTACCTTCAATTTCTTAGCCTCTTTCCAATTGAGTAATCGTAATATGATCTTAACCATCCCGACTTTGGATGATTATATCAGTAATATGACCAATATCATTTTGGGTTGTGGTATCGCATTTGAAATGCCTGTATTGGCATTTGTATTGACAAAAATTGGATTGATTACACCTAAATTTTTGAAGACTTATCGCAAATATGCCATTGTCGTCATCTTAGTAGTTGCTGCAGTAATTACACCCAGTCCAGACTGGATCAGTCAGATGTTGGTATTTTTGCCATTGATTAGCTTGTACGAAATAAGTGTATTTGTATCCAAAAGAGTATACAAAGAAGAGAAACAAAAAGAATTAGAAGAATGGAGCTAGATCTCAATTAGAGAAATAGCCCATTTGAAAATCTTCATCATCTTTTTGACTTTCCACATCCGAAAGTAAAATCTCTGCTTCGGATGCGGATTGAATATCGACCATAAGTTTAATTCCCCCATTAGCTAAAGACAAATAAGGCAAAATCGTACTTACATTCTCATCTTGTAAATAACAAGCAATTCCATTTTCTTTTAACATACCCAAACTAATATTGGCAGTTACATAATTATTATAGGTGCGTAGTAAGGTATATTCTATAGCCATGAGCAGTAATTATTTAGGCGAAATGATATCAACCAATGTATTATGAATCAATCCATTGGAAGCAATCAAACCATGCTCGTAAAATCCATCATATCGACCACAAGCCGTCCAACAGAGGTCTAAAGCCGCACTTCCTAATCTACGCAAAGCAATACCTTGCGAAATAAATCGCTCAAATACAGGAATCGGTCCATTTGGATCTTGAATATATTCGTAAGGAAATCCTGTAGCCAAACAGCTTTTTTCCAAAGAAGTTTGTTCGCTTACATGGATTGGTGCATCATTTAGCGTAGCACCTTTTCCTTTTTCCGCTAGAAAAAATTCATTCATAAAAGGATTGTACACTGCACCCAAAATCATTTCTCCTGCTTTTTCCACACCAATTGAAATACAACAAATAGGAATATTCTGCGCATAATTAATCGTGCCGTCAATTGGATCGATAATCCATTTATATTCAGAATCTTTTGCTATTTCACCAGACTCTTCGCTTAGCAAAAAATGATCAGGAAAGTTAGACTTAATGACTTCAAATATGGCTTTTTCCGAAGCTTTATCCGCTTCTGTTACTGGATTATTTACGCCATCTTTATTAATAATCTGATGTTTTTTATTGAAATAAAAGGCTGCTCTTTCGGCTCCAGCTTTTGCCGCTTCAATGAGCGTATTTTTTAAATTTTCCATGAGGTAAATATAAATTATTGGCAGCAAAAGCATTTTAAATTTATGTGAAATCTGGTGAGGTGGACGGAGTGAAGTAAGATGTAGAAGGTTGGAGGTTTACCAACATTACAATTTCCTCACGCCTCATACCTTCCACCTCAAACCTCATTCCTAAAAATAATCGCTTAACTTTGTCCATTCAAATAATTAACATGGAAGAACGTACAGAAATATCCTCGCTAGGGGAATTTGGACTGATAGATTTTTTGACAAAAAACTTTGAAATACAAAACGTATCCACGATCGAATCCATTGGAGATGATTGCGCAGTGATTGATCATTACGGTAAACAAACGGTAATCACTACGGATTTACTTTTGGAAGGGGTACATTTTGATTTGATGTACACGCCATTGAAACATTTGGGATATAAAAGCATCATTGTCAATCTGAGTGACGTATATGCGATGAAAGCTATCCCAACGCAAGTCACTTTGAGTCTGGGCATTTCCAATAAATTCAGCGTAGAAGCTTTGACTGAATTTTACGAAGGCGTATATGCGGCTTGCCAAAGATATAATGTGGATCTTGTCGGTGGAGACACTTCGATGTCTCAGAAAGGATTTGTTATCTCTGTAACGGCTATTGGCGAAGTCGCTCCTGATAAATTTGTAAAGAGAAATACCGCTCAAAAAGGAGATCTTATTTGTCTTTCAGGTGAAGTGGGCGGCGCTTTCTTGGGTTTGACATTATTAGAAAGAGAAAAAAGAATTTATCTTGAAAATCCAAAAATACAACCAGACTTAGAAGGAGAGGATTATATCGTAGGTCGCATTTTAAAACCCGAGGCGCGTAGAGACATAATAGACTTTTTTGATAAAAATGAAATCACTCCTACTGCAATGATGGACGTCAGTGACGGTGTAAGTAGCGAAGTCATGCATATATGCAAAGATAGCAATGTCGGTTGCCGTATATATGAAGACAAACTTCCCATCAATGAAAAAGCACGTGAAGCTGCGATGAAATTTGCATTAGATCCTACCGTTTGCGCTTTGGATGGCGGTGAAGATTATGAACTTCTATTTACGCTTAAACAAGAAGATTATGAAAAAATTACTTTGAATGAAGAAATCAGCGTTATAGGTTACATCACTGAAATAGAAGAAGGATGTAAATTAATTTCGCGTGGAGGAAATTTGCATGATATAAAACCTCAAGGATGGAATGCATTTAATTATTAAAGCACCCAAACCTAACTATAGTACAAAAGCCAGTGAGTTTATCGCTGGCTTTTTCTGTTAAATAATTCTAAAATTACAATATTGACCGATGTTATAACTCTATTTACCTACTAATTCAGGAAGAAACTATATCAAAAAAATAATTTGCAGTAGTAGAGATATTATTTACTATTATAAATATTCAAATATGGCAAATTTCGTAGTCATAGGCATGGCAAGATCAGGAACTTCCTTTCTCTCTAGTTGGCTTCATAATATTGGAATTAAAATGGGAGAAGAATTCTTGCCTGCTGATAAGATCATGAACGAAAAGGGCTTTTTTGAAGATGCTAATTTTCATAAAATTCAACTCAAATTACAAAATCTTAATCCAGATATCGATTTAGAATTCTTGAGAAAGACCAAATCTTTCAAACTAAAGTGTGAAGAAAGTCAATTTAAAGAAGGCGTCAACTTAATATTAAAAAAACAATCACAAGATTTGGATTGGGGATGGAAAGTTACTGCAGAGACCTACCGAGCCCTAAGTAGTTTTTGGATCCCTGTTTTTTCTTTTACTGAAAAAATTTCAACACCTAATTTTTTAGTAGCATTTAGACATTTCAATTTAACGGTAGCCTCATTGATGCGCGTAAAATATTTAAAAAGAAGAGAAAAAAGCGCTTTTGATGGTTGGAAATTAAAATGGCTGTCTTACAACAAAAGTAAATATGCAAATTATTACCTCAAGGAGTGGATTGAAGCTAATAGAGAAATATTGAACTGTAAAAAGGAATACAAAAAATTTCAATTTTTATTTATTGATACCCATTTTTTGCTGAAAAATGGAGAGAGAATATTTGAAAAATTAAATAATATTTCTACTAATCAATTAAAATATCTAGCTCCTACTCATATTTATGACAAGGAATTAATGGATCGTCCAGCACCTCTCAAATACAAGTTCGACCCCAATTTAGTTTTAGAAGCGGAATATATATATAAGGAGCTTCTTAATGAAATGCATAATCAAAATCTATAAATATGGAGAATTATAATTCACTTGGAAAAGTTATTTGGTTTACAGGTCTTTCTGGTGCCGGGAAAACAACATTGTCGAATAATCTAAAATTAAAACTAGAAAAAGATGGGATTCCGGTCATTCAACTCGATGGCGATCTCCTCCGAGAAAGTGTTCACCGTGATCTTGGATTTTCTCAAAATGATAGAAAAGAAAATGTACGGCGCACTGCAGAGATGGCCAAAATGTTAGCAGAGCAAAACTATTGTGTCATCGTCAGTCTGATTACTCCGATAGAAGCATTTAGACAAATGATCAAAAATGATATTGTCAACAGTGTAGACTGTCATATCGTATATGTAAAAGCCTCCTTTCAAACTTGCCAATTACGTGATGTAAAAGGACTTTACGAAAAAGAAAAAGCAGGTTTGATCAAAAATTTCACAGGTACAAAATCACCATTTGAAGAACCATTAAAGCCCGATTTAGTTTTATCTACAGAAGAGTCAACGATTGATCAATGTACGCAACAATTGATGAATCAATTTTTTGTTGCGTGTTGAGTTCGCAATTACCACCACCAAAATAAGAATTTACGTTTTGTGCGTAATTTGATAATTCTGACATCGACAATTGGTCGATCGCTACTGTCCCGTTTCACTTCACCTATTTTTTGGACCACATCCATTCCTTTCAAAACCTCCCCAAATACGGTATAATTATTATCCAAATGTGGCGCGCCCCCGATCGTTTTATATACTTTTCTATTAGCAGCGGATATCTTATAATGCGTTCTCTTTTCCGTTTTTTCCAAAGTTGAATCTGTGAAAATTTTCCCTGTGACAATATAAAATTGAGCACCTGAAGATGCTTTTGCGGGATTATCCTCTCTCGCCGCCCCGAGTGCACCTCTTTTGTGAAAATATTTTTCGGGTTGTATTTCCGCAGGGATTTTGTATTTCACATCACCATCTCCAAGGCCAACACCTTTTTTTGCTTGTTTGGAATCTGGATCGCCAGCCTGATCCATAAATTGAGGAATAACTCTGTGAAATAAAATACTATCGTAAAAATGATCATGTGCTAATTTGACAAAATTATCACGATGTTTGGGCGTGCCATCATACAATTCCATCAAAACATTTCCCATCGTTGTTTTCATGCAAATGCGATACTTCTGTGCTTGAGATGCGAATGCAAAAGTCAATAGAATGCCTAATGCGAGTAATTTTAATTTCATTTTTAAATTTTTCTAAACAAGTTATTGGCTCAAACTTATAACCGAATAAACATTTATACAAATTCAAATTTCTTTAAGATGATATTGCTGATGCGCATAAAAACTTGTGTACAATAAAATGAATACACAAATAACGAATGCCAAACCATATAGAAATAGAAAATAGCACAGAAAACCCAATAGAAATATTAGTTTAAAGTATTTTTTCAAATTCATTCCAGTTTGCTCAAGCAATCCCCAAAATAAAAGAGAAAGGCTACTAATTATAAATATACTTCTCAATGCTTCAAACAATTTGGTATTCTGGAAAATCACTAACCATTCTGGTAGTAAAAAAAGTAAAATAGGAATTAATATTTGCAAATAAAAACGCCCAAATGAAATAGGAATATTGGCATAAAATGCTAAATATTCCATTTTGAATTTATATAAATTATACAGAATCCCTGCGTGTGCTAAGCTGACAAACAAAGCAACCAAGGATAATCCTACACCAGATTTTCCCCAATTGTCGTCTTTGAAAATGTTAATTATACAAACAAGTGAAATGGCTTTAGTCAAAATAGTTGCTAATTTTTGACTTGATAGTACATAATTTAAGGAAGATATTTCAAACAAATGCTTTGTGCTTATAGGCAAGTTTACTCGGTAAACAACGGAACGATCA
Source organism: Rhizosphaericola mali (assembly GCF_004337365.2). Classification (GTDB taxonomy): domain Bacteria; phylum Bacteroidota; class Bacteroidia; order Chitinophagales; family Chitinophagaceae; genus Rhizosphaericola; species Rhizosphaericola mali. The sequence goes on from NZ_CP044016.1 coordinate 3,900,082, forward strand.
ACCTTATCATTCGTTAAAATATATGACAACCTGACAATAAAAAGGAAATTGGCAATCAAGTTAAACGTAATAAATAGGGCAGGAATTTTCCAAAAATGGAAAACGTATCCAATCAATAAACCAAATAAACCATAAGCATACAAAGGAAGAAATAATTTGAAAGTAGGATAAGAAAATATTTTCCAAGATTTCAGTTTAGAACAAGCGCCAATCGTCTGAAACAGAAAATAATAAGCGTCGTCTTCTATCAATTTTGTAAAAAACAAATAAGCTTTTGAAATATAGAATATCGCCAACATAAATATGAACGTGGCGATATATGGATTACTAAAAAGCTTGATTGCAACGACAAGATTCCAGTAAAGTTTTATCTCATTGGGAATTTTATCCAACGCATTGATGTAAATAAGAGAAAATAAAAAAGTCACAACCAGAAAAAAGAATAATCCTGCATTTTTCTTATAAAAAGCATTGACATACAGCTTATTAAGCAGTTTCGTTGTTACGGTCATCAGTTGTTTTTATTTCGTTATTATCAATATACATTTCCTCAATCCCATTTATCAGGTCAATATTAATACCTTGATGAGACGTCAAAATGAAACCAATTCCTTTCTCTTTATGAAAATATTGGATCCATTTGGATAATATTTCTATAGAATATTGATCGATCGCATTGAAGGGTTCATCCAGTAAAATCCACTTTACATCTCCTGTAAAAGCCGCAACAAGTGCCACTTTTTTCAACATACCGCTTGAATAAGAAGAAATTGGCAAATCCATGTAATTGGACATACCCAACTCTGATATTAAGTAATCAACATTTTTTATATTTCCATTTTTGGTTTGTATATATAGTTGGATAATTTCCTTTCCTGAAAGGAAAGGTGGATATCTGGGTTCAGCAGGAGCATAATTGATCCAAGATTTACATAAACTTGGATTTTTTTTCAAAGAATAATCTTCTATCTTAATATCTCCATTGAATCGAAGCATCCCGGCTATTGACTGAAGCAAAGTACTTTTACCCGAACCATTTTTCCCATGAATCCAATAAATTTTGGATGTTAATTTTAATTTAGAAACAGCAATTACAAGGGTTTTCCCATATTTTTTCTCAAAAGATTGGAATTGGATCATAGCCTTTAAAAATAAACTTTAATCGATTCAAATGATTCTATTCCAACTTAAAAAGTGTTTAATTTTTGCCAAAAATCAACCAGAACTACAATTGATAAAAGTTTAATAATGTTAAAAACAAAAAAACTTATGAATATTTTACAAACATTCCTAACTTTGCGCCACAAAAGCGAAATTTATTTAACAATATTGAATCACAATTTCATCGATTAAGAAATTGAAAATGAATCAAACCCATATTACATACACGGTAGACCATTCCTACATTAGCGTAAGGAAGTTGGCAACTTTATTGGGTAACCCGCCATCTTTCGCAAAACTAATCCGACGACAGAGAATATAATATTCCCTCAAATTTTATTGGAATCCGATCTAATGACTTATCCTGTAACGGGATAGGCAATTTATTTTTATCTCTAGTCAATTTATATCTCAACAAAAAGTGGAACAGCAAAATATCAATCAGTCTAATATAATTGTTCGTGTAGCAACCTCAGATGATAAGCACTATGCTCAGGAAATCGTTGATGAAATGTTTCTATCCGCACAAGCGCGTGGTACAGGTATTGCTAAGCGTACTCCAGAATATGTAGCTCATAAAATGGAAGAAGGCAAGGCCGTCATCGCACATGACGATTTCGGTAAATGGGCTGGCTTCTGTTATATAGAAGAATGGAGTCATGGTAAATTTGTGGCAAATAGTGGCTTGATCGTATCTCCTCACTTTAGAAAACATGGAGTAGCAAAAAAAATCAAACACGCAATATTTCAACTATCCAGAACAAAATATCCAAAAGCAAAAATTTTTGGTTTGACTTCCGGCATGGCAGTAATGAAGATCAATTCCGAATTGGGTTACGAACCTGTAACGTATTCTGAATTAACCAATGACGAAGACTTTTGGAAAGGTTGTCGGAACTGTGTAAATTATGACATCTTAACCGCGAAAAACAGAACGAATTGTATCTGCACGGCGATGTTATATGATCCAGAAGATCATTACACACCAGAAGAAACTATGGAAAATTTTGAAGAGAAAAAAGGCGAATACGAAAGACTTTTGAAATTCAAAAAAGCTTGGTTTCTCAAACCATTTTTGAAAAAAGACAAAAAAACAGGTGGTGGCAATGCTCCCAAACATAAAGCACTGCTCCACGACTTATATCATTAATATTTAGGTAAAAGGCTAAAGGTACTAGATGCCCTTAGCCTTTTATATGTATCGAAAAAACGTATCAATCAATGGCAAAATCAATTGTTTTAGGATTTAGTGGAGGCTTAGATACTTCCTTTTGTGTGAAATATTTGCATGAAGATTTGGGTTATGATGTGCATAGCGTTATCGTAAATACTGGCGGTTTCAGTCAAGAAGAATTGGAAGCAATCGAGAAACACGCGTATTATTTGGGTGTAAAAACACACAAAACGGTAGATGCTGTAAAAGGTTATTACGACCGCATCATAAAATATTTGGTTTTCGGTAATGTATTGAAAAACAATACTTATCCATTGAGCGTGAGTGCTGAACGTTTGATCCAAGCAATTCATATTGCAGAATATGCCAAAGAATTGGGTGCAGAAGCCGTTGCGCACGGAAGTACTGGCGCTGGTAATGACCAAGTTCGTTTTGATATGGTTTTCGATATTGAATTACCTGGCGTAAAAATCTTGACGCCTATTCGTGATCTTTCTTTGACACGCGAACAAGAAATTGAATTCTTGAAAAAGAAAGGCGTTACGGATATGAATTTTGAAAAAAATAAATATTCGATCAATAAAGGTCTTTGGGGTACAAGCGTTGGCGGTGTACAAACATTGAAATCTCGTGAATTTTTACCCGATGAAGCTTGGCCTACACAAATCACAAAAACAAATCCTGAAGAAGTAAAATTGACTTTTGAAAAAGGAGAATTGGTTGGAATCAATGGGCAAAAATACGATCATCCGACAGAAGCGATCCAAGCTTTGCAAGCCATTGCTGGGCCTTTCGGTATTGGTCGTGATATTCATATAGGAGATACGATTATTGGTATAAAAGGCCGTGTAGGTTTCGAAGCAGCTGCGCCGGTGATCATCATCAAAGCGCACCATTCTTTAGAAAAATATGTATTGACGAAATGGCAATTGTCCTTGAAAGATAATTTGTCTTCATTCTACGGTAATTATTTGCATGAAGGACAGATTTTGGATCCGGTAATGCGTGATATTGAAGCATTTTTTGCTAGTTCGCAAAATCATGTTACAGGTGATGTTTTCGTAAAATTGTATCCTCATTATTTCCAAGTGGAAGGTATCGAATCTAAATACGATCTAATGAGTGCAAAATTTGGAGCTTACGGTGAAGTGAATAAAGGTTGGACTGGTGAAGACGTTCGTGGTTTCAGTAAAATATTCGGAAATCAATTGGCGATCTACAAGTCCGTGGAAGAAGATGCTGAGAAATAAAATAGAGGTTATTCTTCAAGGTAGTGCACTTTAAAAAGTAAAATATAATTTCAACTATTTTACTTTAGGCAATTAAAGTAAAATAGTTGAAATTATATTTTACTTTTGTATTATGATACAAGTAGAAAATTTCCAATCTGGACAATTTAGTCAGGGATTAAAATATAAATATTTCGTACCGACATATATAGATGACCAGTGGCACTGGGATGATCCTGTCATTAATGATCTAAATGAAAAGGCGGCAATGAAGTTGGGCGAACTAAATGCTTTTTCTCGTTTTGTTCCGAATATTGATTTATTTATCCAGTTACATGTTACTAAAGAAGCAGTAGTTTCTAGTAAAATAGAAGGCACACAGACCAATATGGATGAAGCTTTACTGCCTGAATCCGAAATTAATCCGGAAAGACGCAATGATTGGAAAGAAGTAAATAATTATATCAAAGCGATGAATGTTGCCATTGATGATTTGAAAAGTTTGCCATTATCTGGACGTTTACTAAGAAATATTCATGCAATACTTCTTGATAGTGTACGAGGCGAGTTTAAAACTCCAGGAGCCTATCGTCGGAGTCAGAATTGGATTGGTGGTGCATCGCTGGCAGATGCAAGGTTCATACCTCCTCATCATGATTTGGTACATGATCTGATGGGTGATCTTGAGAAATTTTTACATAATGATGAAATTCATATGCCAGAATTAGTGAGGATTGCAATTGCGCATTATCAATTTGAAACTATTCATCCCTTTTTAGATGGAAATGGGCGTATTGGTAGGCTTTTAATAACACTGTACTTGGTCAGCCGAGATATATTGGATAAGCCATTGCTGTATTTGTCAACATTTTTTGAGAAGGAAAAATCTTTGTACTACTCCAATCTTACAAATGTGAGAGAACAACATGATATGTGTCAATGGATTAAATATTTTCTAATTGGGATAGAAAAAACAGCTACTCAAGCAGTAGATACTTTAAAAGAAGTACTCGATTTAAAGGTACAGAAAGAAGAAATTATACATTCTCAATTTGGTCGACGTATTAGTTCAGCATCGAAATTATTAAATGAATTATTTATCCATCCAATAATCACTGTAGAGGAAGCAAAAAAGATTACACAATTAAGTTATAAGGCAACTAATGATTTGATAACCGTAATGATACAACATAGTATCTTGAGAGAAATAACAGGTCAAAGCCGAAACCGGATTTTTGTATTTGATGCATATCTAACAGCATTTAATAATTAACTCTGGTTTTCTAGCGAAACTGTCTCTTGAGAAATATGATGAAAGACCGTTAAGTAAAAATTACCTCAAACCTTATTAAGATGATTAAAGTTGGAATTATAGGTGGTGCGGGATATACGGGTGGTGAAATGTTACGCATTTTACTACGTCATCCTGATGTGGAAATAAGTTTTGTACATAGTACGAGCAATGCGGGCAATCCGATTGCCGATGTCCATCAAGACCTATTTGGAGAAACAGCACTACAATTTACAGGCGAATTGAATAATCCTGTGGATAATGTAGACGTATTGTTTTTGTGCGTGGGACATGGAGATGCACGCAAATTTTTGGAAGCGAATCCGGTAGCGGATTCCGTGAAGATTATTGATCTTTCCCAAGATTTTCGTTTGTCATCCTTAGCAACTATTGGAGATAAATCATTTGTGTATGGTCTTCCTGAATTGAATAAAACAGCTATTCAAAAAGCCAATAATATTGCGAATCCAGGCTGTTTTGCGACTGCTTTACAATTGGGATTGTTGCCTTTGGCTTCTGCAGGTTTGTTAGACGAAGTGTACACAACAGGAATTACGGGCTCAACTGGTGCCGGTCAGAAATTGGCGGCGACTTCTCATTTTTCCTATCGTGACAATAATATTTCCGCTTACAAAACATTGGAACATCAACATTTGAAAGAAATCTATCAATCTTTGCACCAGTTGCAAGATAGTTTTCCATCGCAACCAGCTTTTGTTACGCAGAATGAAGATGAAAAGATTAGTTTTGTGCCTTGGCGTGGTGATTTTCCAAGAGGCATTTATATTAGTTCGACTGTAACTTTGCGTAAATCTTTGGATGAAATTCAAGCTTTGTACAAGGATTTTTATAAAGATGCGGCAATGACATTTGTCAGCGACAAACCTATTTTTCTTAAACAAGTCGTCAATACTTCTAAATGTTTGATTTATTTGGAAAAAGTCGGTTCGAAATTGGTGATTCATAGTATCATAGATAATTTGTTGAAAGGCGCATCAGGACAAGCAGTTCAGAATATGAATTTAATGTTTGGACTAGAAGAAACAGCGGGGTTGAAGTTGAAGGGGAGTTTTTTTTAGTTATAAGTGTTAAGTAATAAGTTTTAAGTATGCAAGATTACAAGAAGTTAAAAGTATGGGAGAAAAGTCATTCTTTTACTTTGGAAATTTATCGAGTAACTAAACTTTTTCCAAAAGATGAAACTTTTGGACTTACGTCTCAATTAAAAAGAGCAGCGAGTTCAATACCGGCAAATATTGCAGAGGGCTGTGGTAAATATTCCTCAAAAGAATTAGCTCATTTCCTCAATATTGCACTTGGCTCTTCTAATGAATCAGAATATTTTTTGATTTAGCAAAGGATTTGAATTTTATGAATTTGGATGATTTTAGTAAGCTAGGAAATTTAATTAACGAAATAAAAGGTATGCTTATCAAATTGATACAAAATGTCAGAGAGCAACCTACAACTTAATACATAAAACGTATAACTCTAAAATGGAACTTTTCAAAGTATATCCACTTGCGGATTTAAGAATTGAAAGAGCAAATGGCTCTTATTTGTGGGACGAAAACGGTGTACAATATTTGGATATGTACGGCGGTCACGCGGTGATTAGTATTGGACATACGCATCCACATTATTTGGAACGTATCCAAAATCAATTAAGCAAAATTGGTTTTTGGTCCAATTCTGTGCATATTCCTATTCAAGAGGAGTTGGCAGAAAAATTAGGAAAAATAAGTGGAAAAGAAGACTATCAACTTTTCTTGGTGAATAGTGGAGCAGAAGCGAATGAAAATGCATTGAAACTAGCCTCTTTCCACACTGGAAGAAAACGTATAGTTGCCTTTTCACATGCTTTTCATGGTCGAACTTCATTGGCAGTTGCAACAACGGACAATCCGAAAATCATTGCTCCCGTTAACGAAACAGACGAAGTAACGTTCTTACCTTTCAATGACGTAAAAGCACTAGAAGATTATTTTACCAAATACGGTAAAGAAACGTCCTCTGTGATCATAGAAGCGATTCAAGGTGTTGGCGGTATTCGTATTGCGACGGATCGTTTTTTGCAAAAAATAAGAACACTTTGTGATAGTTATGGTGCCGTTTTTATTGCAGACGAAGTGCAATGTGGTTATGGTAGAAGCGGTATGTTTTATGCAACAGACTATGCGGGTATAAATGCAGATATTTATACGATGGCAAAAGGTATGGGCAATGGTTTTCCTATTGGTGCAATTTCCATAGCACCACAATTCAAACCGTCTTTCGGTATGTTGGGAACGACATTTGGCGGTAATCCTTTGGCTTGTGCTGCAGCATTAGCTGTTTTAGAAGTGATTGAAAATGAAGGTTTGATTGAAAAAGCAAAATCACGTGGTACTTATTTGCTCAATAGATTGAAAGCTATTGACGGCATCGAAAATGTACGTGGTAAAGGTTTAATGATTGGTTTCGACGTGCCAGATGAAATCAAAAACTTGAAAAAACATTTGTTTGATGAGTTTCAAGTCTTCACAGGTGAAGCTAAACCAAATGTGATCAGATTGCTTCCGTCTCTTGCTATTTCACGCAAACAAGTAGATGAGTTTATCGATGCTTTGCAAGAAAGCATTGTGGAATTGAAAGAAGTAACAGAAATTAATTAAGATAACATATATAATAAAAGCGTTCTAGATTGTTTATATTTAAACTCTAGAACGCTTCTTTTATGAAAACCAAAACTATGAAACGTTATTATTTATTTACCTTGACTGCAATATTCCTATTTGAGTCCTGTAGTAAAAATTCAGATTCTGAAGAACCAAAAGCCTTTAATCAATGCCAATTCCCTAGCTATCAAATAGAAGCATTGACCTATAGTAGACATGATACTACAAAATATACATATGATGATAAAGGTAGAATTTCTATAGTTGACCAAGGAGGATTGGAAGTTACGCATTTCATTTACGAAAAAAATCGAATAGTAATGACAGCTACAGATGTTTTCGGAGAAGATGATAGTAATATTTTTTATTTAAATGATAAAGGTCTTATCTCTCGAGAACAAAGGTATCGAACGAACTATGACTATGACGATAATGGTTATATGATAAAACTTACCAATACTGGTTTTCAAATAGATTATGAACTAAAGGATACAACTTGGTCAACTCCGATGGTATATATTTTAGAATATGATAAAGGAAATTTGGTTAAATATTATGACGAAAGTTATCCATCCTATGTAACTACATATACCTATTCTACAAAACAGAATACCTCACATATTCCATTTTATGGAGTAACTGCGCCTAACTTTCCAAGAGCAGAGATGCTAGCAGTACAAGGCTGGTTCGGAAAATTGTCCGTAAATGAGTTGTCTTCTTATACTGAAAACGGAATTAAATATCAATTTTTCAAAGATGCTCAATACGATAATCTTGGACGTCTTATATCTGTTGCTAATTTAAAATTTGGTTATAGTAGTTGTCAATAATATATAACACATATCATATATATAAATTCTAAAGTCTTATTAATCAAAGAATTAATAAGACTTACAATTTATAGAAAAAAACTTTTTCCATTTTTTTAACATTATATGATTTTTTAGCTTTTATTTGCATTCAATTTAGTCTACTATTTCAATAGACTATTTAAAATTATCAATCGCAAGAAAATCATTCAGATGAAATTTCAATCTAAAACAAAAATTGCTTTTGCGCCACTACTATGCCTTGCAATGCATTCATTTGCGCAGCAGACGATTACTGGTAATGTACAAACACGAGACAAGAGCCCAATAAATGCAGCGTCAGTAACGATTAAGGGAACGGACAAAACCTTTATCACAGATTCTTTAGGAAATTTTACGATTACAACTCCCGTTTCCACTCCTTTTACTTTACAAGTAAGTTCTGTAGGATATATCAAAAAAGAATGGGAGGTCAAGGACATTCATAAACCGATTGACATCACACTCGATCTCAACGATAATCTATACGAAGTCGTAATTACTTCTCGTCGTAGAAGTGAAACAGCTCAGAGCGTACCGATTCCGATTACGGTGATAGGTGGTGCGCATGCAGCGGATGCTGGCGCATTCAATGTGGAGCGTTTGAAAGAATTGGTTCCAAGCGTGCAATTTTACTCTTCCACACCACGTAATACAACGTTGAATATTCGTGGGCTTGGTTCCGTCTTTGGATTAACCAATGATGGTATTGACCCTGGAGTGGGATTTTATGTGGATGGCGTATATTATGCACGTCCAGCCGCAACTTGTATAGATTTTATAGATATTGATAGAATTGAAGTTCTGCGTGGACCACAAGGAACGTTATTTGGTAAAAATACAACCGCTGGTGCATTTAATATTACCTCAAAAGCTCCCACTTTTACGCCAGATGCAAAAGTAGAAGTAAGTTACGGAAATTATAATTTTGTCCAAGCAAAAGCAACCGTTTCAGGTCGGCTTGCGAATAAATTAGCAGGAAGAATATCTTTTTCGGGTACACAGAGAAATGGTACAATTTTAAATACCGCAACAGAAACGCCAGTTAATACGCTAAACAATTTGGGCGTTAGAGGACAATTACTTTACACCCCTTCAACTAAAACTAAAATTACCCTTATCGGTGATGCAACTCGTCAACGCCCGAATGGATATGCTTTAGTTTTCGGTGGAGTGGTTCCTACGTTACGCTCCTCTTTTAGACAATTTAATAGTATTATCAAAGATTTGGGATATACAGTTCCTTATACGAATCCTTTTGATAGAAAAATAGATCAAAATACGCCTGCGCGAGCAGATAATAATCTAGGTGGATTATCTGTAAATGTAGATAGTAAAATTGGCTTTGGAACATTGACATCAACCACAGCATGGCGTTATTGGAAATGGAATCCTTCCAATGATCGCGACTATACAGGCTTGGATGCATTGAGTAAATCACAAGGAAATTCGAAACATCATCAATGGTCACAAGAATTACGCTATGCAGGTAATATTTCGGACAAAGTGAGTGGGGTTTTAGGTGTATTCTATTTAGGACAAAATTTAGAGTCTGATCCTGTACAGACGGAAGAAGTAGGCGCAGATTACTGGAGATTTGCACAGCAATCGGCGACTGGAAATGGTGCTTATTGGAGCGAATATAAAGATTTAGTAGATGGTTATGGTATCAAAACTTATAATAGAATTAAATCTGTCAGCGCAGCAATATTTACCAATATAGATTGGAAAGTTACTAACAATTTTCATATTCAACCTGGCGTGAGGTACAACTATGATTCCAAAAATGTAGTGTATAGTCGTACGACTTATGGCGGACAGACACAAGCAGAACTTGGCGTTAGTGATGCCGTTTGGAGTATTTTAGACTCTATGAAACAATCTGTATATAGTAATCAGGCATTTGCATTTAAAGCACATGAAAGTAATTTCTCTGGGCAAATTACCGCAAACTATATTGTAAATAATAAAATCAATGCTTACGCAACGTTTGCAACAAGTTACAAACCGCTTGGCGTTAATGTTGGAGGTTTGCCAACAGGATCAGACGGTCAACCACTGACAGATCTTGCAAAAGTAAAACCAGAGAAAGTATATAACTATGAAATAGGTGTAAAAACCTCGCCTACGGGAAATAGTACGTTGAATATATCTTTATTCAATACAGATATTAAAGATTACCAAACCAATGTACAATCACCAGAATTGGGCGTTAATAGAGGCTATCTTGCCAATGCAGAGAAGGTTAGAGTACGCGGTGCAGAGTTGGAAGGAAATGCTCGTTTCCAAAATGTCACTTTCTTTGGTGCACTTTCTTATACTGATGGCAAATATGTAAAATTTGACAATGCACCATTGCCGCTGGAAGAGACAGGATTGAAGGATGCTGCAGGTAACTCCGTTTACTACACCGATATTTCTGGTCAAAGATTACCCGGTATTTCTAAATGGTCTGGATCATTGGGTGGCGAACTCACTACAAATGGCGGACAATTATTCGGCACAGAAGGTAAATTCTTTTTAGCTATTGAGTCTTCTGCACGCAGCGGTTTTTCCTCTAGTCCAACACCATCAAAATATTTGAATATTGCAGGCTATGCATTATTCAATGCCAGACTTGGTTTCAGAGCATACAAAGGAGTGACTATATTCGTTTGGGGACGTAATATTTTGAATAAAAACTATTTTGAACAATTCCTAGTTGCTGGCGGCAACGCGGGGCAATATGGAGCTGTACTTGGAGATCCGAGAACTTATGGCGTTACATTGCGATTTGGATTAAATTAAAATACGTTTTCTATAACTAAATAAAGGCTGTCATGTGACAGCCTTTATTTAGTTATAGAATCATTTTGAATGAATATAAATTATATCAACGCCAGTAAAACTACCATCTTGGCAACCTTTCGGAATATATCCACAAGTCCTTAACAAATTGAGCGAGTCCACTTCAAAATAGTAATCATGATTCGTATCCTTTTTAACCATATATTTTTCGCTCTTTCATAAACAGAGTCTAAAATAATCGGATCAAATGCACCCCAATCCGGGTGTGTATTCAATTCATTTTGTGTTTCCCTCCAAGCATTTTTTGCACGCATTGAATCTGTAATATTTGCCATATCTGGAGGGAAACTCATTTTATAATCTTGTTGAACTACTATAATATTTCTAACAGAGATAATTGTCGTTCCTGAGTGTCCGGTCCATGATCCCCAATCAGTTTGATAATCGTAATTACCATTACTGAAAATCTTAAAGTTTTGAAAAGCTTGATAGCTTTTTTCAAAATCATATTGATGAGAAAAATCTTCTTTCGAACAATTAATGAACAAAAGTAAAAACAATACATAAGTTAGGTTTTTCATATAGAATTGGTTTTGAATTCTAATACGAATAACGAATCCAATACGTTTGAAATCACTTGTTTAATGATGGAATAATAGTATTTTTAGCATCCTATTCAAACTATGAAATACTTATTTCTGTCCTTTTGCTTTCTATTTGCTTTGAACCATGTATTGGCTCAGCAATTTTATATTCCCTACGAGCATAATGGAAAATATGGATTGACAGATGAAAAATTTCAATCTATAATCACACCAGCTATTTATGACAAAATAGAGCCAATTGCAGATTCATTATTTGTAGTTACCGTAAATAAAAAAAGTGGAATTATTAACAACTATGGAAAGCTTATTATTCCAATTCAGTATTCTTCTTTTTCTACATCCAATTATATTGGTACGCCAAAGCTTTACAGGAATTTTCTGATAATTGCCTATTTGAATAAAAAAGAAATTTATTATGATTTCTATGGAAACCATAAACCTGAAATAAAAAAAGTACCATTTAGCTTGTATGGCAAACCTAGTACTTCATATTGCGGAGGTCCCAATATTAATTTTCCTCCATTTTTGTTTATGGGTTATAATAAAAAATATGGATTATTGAAACATAGCAAAATTCAAAGTACGGTTGCTAAATTCGATACCATCATTGCTCCACTCTATGATACCATCTACGTGTTAGAATCTCGATATTCGCATTTTCATAAAATAGAAGATGAGCCCGTACTGTCATCGATATACGTAATCAAAAAAAATGACTCTATGGGCTTAGTAGAAATATCAGGGAAAACACTTTTAAAAAGTGGTAACTACGATTCAATATACAAGATCGATAATCACATAATTGAATTTCGATGTAAACTGCGCAAACTTTGGGGTACATTATTCATGAATAATCAAGATTTCTTTGAAATAAAACCCTTATTTCGAGAAATCATTTCAAGATACGGTTATTATGAAAACTATCATTTGAATAGCGTAAAACCATGGAAGCTTTACTATAAACTTCTTACAAATATCTTTTTGGTAAAAGACGAAAGCGGGAATACTTATTATGAAAATTTACAAACGGGTTTCAAATATCAAAATTAACCACGGATACTTTTCCATAATATTCTAATTGAATAAAGTAAATTTGCAAATCAAATTGAAAGTGAACTATGTCTATAAATCTTTTTCCTGCGAAAGCAGTCCAAGGAGAATTGATTAAATATTCTCAAATAGGAAATAAACAATTCAAAATTTTTACTAAAGCTGGCGATGTTGTTGATATTGACGCATTGGCAAATAAAGGATTGAAATACAAAGCCAATCCATTTTTGGATGAGTTGAAAGGCAATCATGTAAGGGTGGGTTTATTGTTTTTAAATCCAAGTATGCGTACGAGAATGAGTACGCAAGTTGCTGGTCGCAATTTGGGTATGGATGTTATTGTATTCAATATTGACAAAGAAGGTTGGCAATTGGAATTTGGCGATGGCGTCGTGATGAATGGAAATAAAGCCGAACATATCAAAGAAGCGGCACCTGTATTGGGAAGTTATTTTGATATATTGGGAATTCGTACTTTTCCATCTTTGCAAAACCGAGCAGAAGACTATAGCGAATCGTATATAAGTGAATTTATCAAATATTGCGGAGTTCCTGTTGTTAGTTTGGAAAGCGCTACACGCCATCCATTGCAAAGCTTGACAGATATCATTACCATGAAAGAGTCTTTGGCACAACAACCAATCACGCCAGGTAAAAAATTAAAAATCGTACATACCTGGGCTCCACATATCAAACCATGTCCACAAGCCGTTTCGAATAGTTTTTGTGAATGGGTCAACGCTTGGGGCAAGGCAGATTTTGTAGTTGCCAATCCAGAAGGAATGGATCTAGCGGAAGAATTCACAAAAGGTGCGACTGTTACACATAATCAAGAAGAAGCATTGGAAGGTGCTGATTTCGTATATGTGAAAAATTGGAGTTCTTACGATTGGAAAGGGGAATATGGCAAAAACTATGACGCTCCAGATGCATCGTCTTGGTTGTTGACTTTGGATAAATTGAAAAATACCAATAATGCCAAAGTGATGCATTGCCTACCTGTACGTCGTGGAGTTGAATTAACAGATGAAGTTTTGGACAGTGATCATAGTTTGATTACTACGGAAGCGGGCAATCGTGTATGGGCGGCGCAAGCCGTTTTGAGTGAATTGTTATAAACTATAAGCGTTTAAAACTATAACAAAAGGGATACAAATTTGTATCCCTTTTATATTTATCTACCTCTGAAATTATTTTTATCTTGTTGGTTATTCAGATAAGGTTTATTTTCATTTTGAACATTTTGAACTGCTCTTTTATCTACTTTATTTATATCGAAATTCTTTGCAAATCTTTTAGGCTGTTTAGTTGATTTCCATTTATTGCCTTTTTCATAGAAAAACAATTTTTTAATGGCATCATAGTATGCATTGTATTCTGGTATATAATAGAAATGCTCCTGTTGTCCCTTTTGTTCTTGTCTTGGAGGTTCACGTCTTTGATCTCCATGATCTCCACGCTGAGCGAAGCTACTTGCTGTAATAACTGAGAATAATACGCCTAATAGTATATTTTTCTTTTTCATAGTTTGTTGTTTTATATTTAAATTATAGTTTGATTTATGATTTATCTTCTTTCCATTCTATCTCCACGTCCCATCTGACTTCTGTCATTACCACCTCTATTAAAATTATCATTCATATTTCCACGATTATCACCACCTTGTCCTCTATTGTTCATCGCCATTCTATTACCATAGTCACGCATTTGCATATTGTTATTGCCCATTCTTTGACCACCCATCTGTTGATTTCCCATTTGTTGTCCACCCATTCCTTGACCATACATTTGCTGACCGCCCATTTGTTGGCGTCCCATATTTCCACCTCGAGCAAAACTGACCCCTCTTTGTGCCATTTGACCCTGATTCATCATCATTCTGCGTCCACGATTAAAGTCATAGTTTCTATATGGTGCAGGTATTCCATTGCTTTGCATCCAACCGCCATTATACATATAGTAGTAAAGGGATGCAGTTGGGTCATAGTAGCAATTGATATCAGGATAATAGTAGTAACCACTTTGATCATAGTATCCAGGATCATCAACAACTACATTAGGTTGACTGCTGATGGCTGCAGAAAATAATCCACCGATATTTAATTGTACACTTACTTGAGCTTCTGATTTATTAACGAAGAAACTACCTAATAGTAATCCCATTCCTAAAACGATCTTTTTCATAATTGAAACATTTTAATTTTTATAAATGCTTTTCTTTCTTTAGACCAAGTTACGTGCCATCCAGTCCCAATGGATTCCATGTATTGACGAACTTCATTTATCTATAGATGAATAGATATTATTTTATGGAGAATCCGCCAATCGGACTTTATTTATGCCAACTATTTCTCCTGTAAATTGTATTATAGGAACACCTTTAACGATATAAAATACGATTATGCCAAATTTTTTAAAGAAGATTAGTAATATCATTCAACTTTCGAGAAGTATTGATTTTGCAAAATTGGACGCTATTTCTCAAAAAGTTGATCTACCTAAAATGATGGAGCAATTTGCCAATATGGATGAAGCTCAACTAAATGGATTAAGCAAAATGCTGAATGGTTCGCATAAGAAAAAGGAATTACCAACAATCAATAGTGATTTCTATGAATTGCATCTACGTCTAACACCCGAACAAAAAGAAATACAACAACGTGTACGTAATTTCATGGAAAATGAAGTAAAACCTATCGTCAATAATTATTGGCTACATGATGAATTTCCATTTGAACTTATACCGAAATTTAGAGAACTAAATCTATGCGGCATTACTTATGAAGGTTATGGCTGTCCCAATTTGCCTTTCCTAATGGAAGGTGTCGTAGCTATGGAAATAGCTCGAGTAGACGCATCTCTTGCAACATTTTTTGGTGTACAAAGTGGACTAGCAATGGGTTCTATTTATATCTGTGGATCTGGAGAACAAAAAGCAAAATGGCTTCCACAAATGCAGAAATTTGAAAAAATTGGTGCATTTGGATTGACTGAACCAGACGTCGGCTCCGGCGCGGCTGGTGGTCTGACAACTACTTGTAAAAAAACAGAGAATGGTTGGATTTTGAATGGACAGAAAAAATGGATAGGTAATGCAACATTTGCTGATGTCCTCATTATTTGGGCAAGAGACCTAGACGACAATCAAGTAAAAGGTTTTATAGTTGAAAAAGATACGCCAGGTTTTAGTGTAGAGAAAATAAAAGGTAAAATGGCACTTCGCATTGTTCAAAATGGCTTAATCACACTTACCGATTGTTTGGTCAAAGATGAAAATAAATTGGCAAATGCGAATTCATTTAAAGATACAGCTAAAGTATTACAAATGACTAGAGCTGGTGTGGCTTGGATGGCTGTTGGTTGTGGCAGAGGCGCTTATGAAAGTGCATTAGACTATACCAGAAAAAGAAAGCAATTTGGCAAACCAATCGCCTCTTATCAATTAATACAAGGTCATTTGGTCGAAATGCTTTCCAATCTTACCGCTATGCAAACGATGGTTTTCAGACTATCTGAATTGCAAGATACTGGCCTGCTAAAAGACGAACATGCATCTATTGCAAAAGTTTTTTGTACTTTACGTACTCGAGATATTGTCTCACAAGCGAGAGAAGTTATGGGCGGCAATGGGATTCTACTAGAATATGATGTAGCTCGATTCGTCGCTGACGCAGAGGCTATTTATTCTTATGAAGGAACCAAGGAAATCAATTCGCTCATTGTAGGCAGAGCGATTACAGGATTTAGTGCTTTTGTATAAAATATAATAAATATGGATTTAGAAACCTATAGAAAGACTTACACGGAAGATGATGCTGTCGGTTGGATGGCCATTGATAATGAAATTGCGAAGATTTATGGCGAACAAGAGCCTATACATTTTCGCCCTATAATTACAGCTATGCTTGGAGGTGAAGACCCTCTTGACGGCGTAAGTGTTTATGAAAGCACACAACAAGCACCCCATTTGCATTTTATCTCCTATGGCTTTTCTCAATTGTACTACGATGAAGAAGCTGTTGGAAAAGAATTTAGCAAATTTGGATTTGAATTGACATTCAGACTTAAGGGAAATAAAGATCAAAATTTGAAATGGGTAGTCAGTCTGATGCAAAATCTTGCGAAATATATATTTAGTGAGAGTAAATGGTTTGAAAATTATGATTTTATTCCTACCAATAGCCCAATCTATTTGGAATATGATACGGCTTTAGTTGGATTGGCATTTGTGGAAGATTCCGAATTGGGGACGATTGATACACCTCATGGACAAGTTCAATTTTTACAAATGGTTGGTATCACACAAAAAGAGCTTGATGTGCTCCTTGCCAATCCCGTAAAGGGTACCGTTATGCAATTAGTCGATCAACTTAAAGTTGGAAATGAGCTATTGATTACTGATTTAAATAGAAAATAATTGATTCTACTTATAAAAGAAAGAATTATAGAAAGGTTTGTTTATTTTTATTGCCATAAATAAATGAACCTTTCTATGTTATTTTCTTCCAAAAGGGCAATTGCGGCGGCATTCGCTTTTGCAGGAGCACAAGCCTTGCATGCGCAAGATTCTGTCCGTTATAGTGATTATCAAAGAGCGGAAAGCTTTTTGGGTTACAATACGTCTTCATTAGTCAAAAATCTCAACATCAATCCACATTGGACGGACGCCAACAATCTACTATATTCTCTATTTGAAAATGGCAAAGATGTTCACTATACCTTAGATCCAAGTACTGGAAAAATTACCACAACAAATGTAATTAAAAATGATCCTCCAGGCATGTTCAATGGTCGTCGATTGAGTACGCGTGGTGTAGTTTCTCCTGACGGGAAAAAAGAAGCATTTATTCGCAACTATAATTTGTATGTAAAAGTTATCGCTACAGGTAAAGAAATCCAATTAACTACAGATGGTGTAAAAGATTTTGGATATGCCACGGACAATGCAGGTTGGAAACATAGTGGCGCAGCCGTTTTACGTTGGTCGCCAGATTCTAAAAAAATTGCGACATTCCAACAAGATGAGCGCAATGTAGGGGAAATGTATTTGGTTTCTACCAATGTTGGTCATCCTAAATTAGAAGCATGGAAATATCCATTACCAGGAGATTCTATAGTTGCAATGATCCAACGCGTCATTATTAATGTAGATCAACCCAAAGTTATTAGACTAAAAAAAGATCCAGATTTTCATAGGGGAACTTTGAGTGATGATATCTCTAGTAGCGGTACGTTTGATGATGTGGACTGGAGTACTGATGGTTCACAATTAGCATTTGTCTCTACTTCTCGTGATCATAAAATTGAAACTTTTCAAATTGCAAACGCCAATACGGGTGATGTAAAAGAGATTTTTCAAGAAAAAGTAGCTACTCAATTTGAGTCAGGGCAAGGAACCATCAATTGGCGTTATTTACCCGAATCCAAAGAAATTATTTGGTATTCTGAACGCGATAATTGGGGACATTTATACTTATACGATGCGACTACTGGCAAACTAAAAAATCAAATTACCAAAGGAGATTGGCTAGTTACACAAATGTTGCAAGTAGATGAAAAGAAAAAAGAAATCTACTTTATGGCTGCGGGAAAAGAAGCAGAAAATCCCTATTTCCAACAACTATGTAAAATCAATTTTAGTGGAAAAGATTTGAAAGTACTCACTCCAGAAGTTGGTACACATAAGGTTCAATTTTCAAAAGATAAAGCCTATTTCTTTGACGCATATTCCCAACCTAATATTCCGGCTACATATGTTGTAAGAAAATCTAGTAATGGAGATAAAGTTACCGAATTAGGGAAAGCAGATATTACAGACTTAGTTAAAACTGGCTGGAAAGCACCAACTCCGGTGAAGTTAAAAGCAGGCGATGGCGTGACGGATATTTATGGTTTAGTCTTCACTCCAACAACGATGGATCCTAATAAAAAATATCCTATCGTAGATTATATTTATCCAGGCCCACAAGGTGGCAGTGTAGGTAGTTGGGCATTTTCACCGTCTCGTGGAGATAATCAATCCTTAGCGGAATTGGGATGTATTGTGATTGCGGTTGAAGGAACAAGTAATCCAAATCGCTCCAAAAGTTTCCATGACATGAGCTATGGCAATATGGCAATCAATACTTTGCCTGATCAGATTGCCGCTATTCGCCAATTGGCTGAAAAATTTCCAATAGATACAACGAAAGTTGGCATTTGGGGACATTCAGGTGGCGGTTTCGCTACCGCAGGAGCATTATTTAGATATCCGGATTTTTTCAAAGTGGGCATTTCCGAATCTGGCAACCATGAAAATCGTAATTATGAAGATGATTGGGGCGAAAGATACAATGGTTTATTACAAAATTCTGATTACGAATCTCAAGCCAATCAGACGCTTGCGAAAAATTTAAAAGGAAAATTATTGTTGGTTACAGGTAATATGGATGACAACGTTCCTCCATTCAACACTTATTTAGTTGTAGAAGCTTTGGAAAAAGCGAATAAAGATTTCGATATGTTGATTTATCCTAATCGTCCGCATGGTTACGGACCAGACGCTTATTATATGATGCGTCGCCGTTGGGATTATTTTGTTACTAATCTATTAGAGAAAAAACATCCAAAAGAATTTGTATTAGGCAAATAATTTAGGATATTTACATTAATAAGAGAGTCCGATCTATGTTATGGATCGGGCTCTTTTGGTATTAAATACAATTCATGTCTTTATATGCATCCTATAATGATACCCAATTGTTATCTTTTATTAAATCTGGTAATGCAGAAGCATTCAAGGAAATCTATGAAAGATACTGGGAGCGTATGGCTGACTATGTCATTAAAGTAATTAAAAATGAAACGGAAGCGCAAGATATCGTGCAAGAAATCTTTATTTCCATATGGAAACGCCGAGAAATTATAGAAATTAAGGGCGAGTTATTGGCCTATCTTTTAAAAAGTGCGCGTAATCTGTCGTTGAGATATATTGAGAAAAATTTAAACAAACAATCTTTTTATCAATCTTTGAATAATCATCTCAATGATTTTCAGTTCACCAATTTCACCGCATTAGAATTAAAAGAACTGGAAGAACAAATTAATAATGCAATAGAAGCACTACCAGCTAAAATGCAGGAAATATTCAAGTTAAGTAGATTTGAAAATCTTTCCTATAAAGAGATCTCAGAGCGCTTAAATATTGCAGATACTACAGTCAAAAAACAAATCAGTAATGCTATTAAGATCATCAAAAAGGATGTAGATAACAATCAATCCGATAAAATTGTATTATTTATAATCGCCATTCTATCTTTAAAAAAATAATTTTAAAATAATCTACTACCAAAGGTCTGTTTTTGGAATATATATGTGTAACTCCTTAAACTAAGACAATGACTAAACAGGAAGTAGAGCTACTTTTGAAAAAATACCGACTCGGGCTGTGCTCCGATGAAGAAAAAAAGATCATCGAAGATTGGTATCAAAAGGAATATAACGCGAGCAATTTTCTTTGGGATAAACAGGACAAAGAAAAATTCAAGCAATTACTGGACTCATCTATTTTTCCAGATATAGATGAAAGAAATGCTATCAAAGTACATCGACGACCTGTGTACCAATACTTTACTGCGGCTGCAGCCATTACAGGCTTGATCGTTGGATGTATTTTTCTTTGGCGCAATCATAATGAAAACAAAAAAGATTGGAACTTAGAATCTCAAGCGGTTCGATATCAAAATGATGTAGATCCAGGAAAAGCTGGAGCTACATGGATCATAAACAATGATAAATCGTACACGCTGGAAGGAAATACTGACATGATAAAAAATGGCAGTAATAACCTTGGTAAGCAGAATAATAATGAATTAATTATAGATAGTGCATTTGCAAATAGAAATACGTCCTTCGAAAATACCATTTCTACCGGCAATGCTCAGCAATATAAGGTTGTGTTAACAGACGGAACGAAAATTTGGATCAATGCAGCGTCTTCAATTCATTTCAAAATGCCTTTTGATAAAAATAAACGAGAAATTTTTCTTTCGGGCGAGGCGTATTTTGAAGTCGCACATAATGACGAAAAGCCATTCTTTGTAATAAGTGATAAGGATACAATCTCAGTACTTGGTACGCATTTTAATATAAATGCCTATAATGATGAACCAAATTATGTAGCTACATTATTAGAAGGAAAAATTAAATATAGTACAGCATACATACACAATTCTAATCCATATATTCTTTCACCAAATGAACAAATAATACGCAAAGAACATTCAGCACTTATTGAACCTACGGATGATGCAGAAAACAAAACCGCATGGAAAGATGGATTTTTCAGTTTTTCCAATGATGATATTCATACTGTAATGCGTCAATTGGCTCGATGGTACAATATTCAAGTGGATTATGAAAATACCAATTATAAAGAAAAATTCTACGGAGATTTAAGAAAAGATGCTCCCCTTTCCTCTATACTTTCTGTTTTGGAAAAATCAGGTGTAAAATTTTTAATCCAAGGCACGAAAGTTACTGTTCTATAAAAATTAAAACTAAAAGAAACCTCTAAATGAAAAAGACTACATTTTATTTATTACTATTCATCTTTAGTACGCTTGCATTGAAATCTTACGCGCAGAAAATCACTTTTGCAGGAACCAACATTCCCGTTCAAAAATTTTTTAACGCTGTACGCGAGCAAACTGGATATACCGTATTTGGAAATTATAGTTTATTGGAAAACTTTCCCAGTATTACAGTGGATGTAAAAGACAAACCTTTAAACGAGGCATTAAAAGATATTTTGGCAAAAAACAATCTAACTTATTCTATAGAAGGTAAGATGATCGTACTTACTGAAATAAACAATCAAAAAAATCAGGAAAATCATCAGGTTGGCATTTTTAGTGGAATGGTCGTGGACGAAGATGGAAAACCAGTTGAAGGCGCCTCTGTTATGAATATGATGAATTCAGACAGAAAGAATAATGATGTTGTAACGGATGCTCATGGAAGTTTTACTATCCAAGCTAAAAAGGGAGATATGCTCAATGTATATTATGTGGGTTATAAAATTTATAAATTTTCGATATTTTCAATGACTTATGAGCCTTCATTTCAACTCACACCCACAAATAAAACATTAGAAGAAACTGTAGTAATAGGTTATGGTACCGCACGCAAAAAAGATCTAACAGGATCTGTTGCGGTAGTAGATCCAAATTCTTTTAAAGATCTTCCTTTATTAACCGTAGATAACGCCCTAGCTGGCAAGGCGGCAGGAGTGGAAGTAACAAAGTCAGATGGAACTCCAGGAGGAGCCGTAAGAATTAGAATACGTGGTTCTAGTTCTCTATTAGGAGGAAATGATCCACTATATGTAATTGATGGGATTCCTATACAGCCCCAAAGTAATTTTATTAATCCAGGATATGACGTATCTACTCCTTCTGGAAACTATGCCGCATCTGTTGGTGGCTCTGCTACTGGAATGTCTACCGGTATTGTGAACGGAGTAAATTCCTTAAATGGTTTAAACCCAGATGACATCGAATCTATGACGGTTCTAAAAGATGCTTCTGCTACAGCAATCTATGGTTCTAAAGCGGCTAATGGTGTAGTAATCATTACTACCAAAAGAGGGAGGAAGAATTCGAAGCCTTCTATTAGTTTTAATTACTATACTACTTTAACTACACCAAAGTTACCACACCTTTTAAATGCAGATCAATATAAAGAATTGGTAACTGAAGCAGCTCAGAATAGTTATGATGCTAGAAAAGCAGCCGGATATTCTATTACAACAAATATTGATGAAATATTAAATAACCCAGATAATTATTTTGGGAATAATAATACTAATTGGTTGCATGAAATAACTCATAATACGCTTTCTCACAATGCAGAATTAAGTGTTCAAGGAGGAGGGGAAAACTCTCGCTATTATAGTTCTATTTCTTATAATAGTACTCCTGGCGCAATCAAAGGTAGTAGCTTTGATAGGATTGCAGGAAAGATAAATCTGGAAAATAATATTAGCTCAAAATTTAGCGTAAATACTAATTTACTTTTAGGGTATTCTCAACAAAATATTACAAATGGAGCTTTCTCTCAAGCAATTGCCGCTAGACCAGATTGGTCTCCGTATGATGCTGCAGGAAATTTTGTAAATTTTTCAACTATGGGAGCAACTTATGATGGATTTCTAAATCCTGTAGCCATGTTAAAATCTATTAATTCGAACAAAACATTGACTTTATTAGGGTCTTTAGGATTGTCTTACAGATTTACAAATGACCTATTATTCAAAAGTGTAGTTTCATTAGATCGTCAAAGCTATAATCAAAGAACATTTACTCCAAGTTTTCTCTCTACTGGTGGTTATGTTGGGGCTGGAGGTACTACAACTGCAATAGGTAGTAATGGTAACAGTACTCGTACGAATTGGTTTATAGAAAATACGATGTCATATGTAAAAAGTTTTAAAAATAAATCTGATTTGAATATACTAGTAGGTCAATCGTATCAGACTACAAAAAATTCTTTTTTTAGTGCTACCGCAAGCGGATACCCAGATAACTATAATTTAACCTCATTATCTTCTGCAGTAACACCATTATATGTAAAAGGAGATGACCCTCTGAAACCACAGAGTTATCTATTGTCCTTTTATCTAAGGTCTAATTATTCTCTGATGGATAAATATATATTCACATTTACTGGTCGTACGGATGGATCATCAAAGTTCGGAACAAATAATAAATGGGGTTATTTTCCATCAGGAGCATTTGCATGGCGTATATCTAATGAAAACTTCTTAAAAAATGTAACTTGGATAGAAGATATTAAGTTAAGAGCAAGCTATGGCTTAACTGGAAATCAGAATATCGGAGATCAGATGTATAGGACACTATATTCTCCATACAATTATGGAGGACAAAGCGCGTTAGTGCCCACCCAATTGGGAAATGATGGAATTAAATGGGAGTCTTCCAAACAGTTTGATGGAGGGGCAGATGTATCTATGTTTAAAGGTAGACTGCAATTAATGGTAGATTATTATGATAAAAGAAATAATGGAGCCTTATTAAGTTTGCCAGTCGCACCTAGTACTTCGTTTAGCTCATTATTGAGTAATGCAGTAGGAATAAAAAATAGAGGTTGGGAACTTTCTGTAAATGGAGATATTCTAAAAAGTAAAAATTTTACATGGTCGGGCTCTTGGAATATTTCTTGGAATAAATCTTTAGTAACCAAATTAGATGCGGATGCCTCATTAGGTCAATTGGGTAATCTTACTGGTGTTGAAACTGGTAATACCACCTTGATTAAAGGACAGCCTATTGGGTTGATTACAGGTAGTAGAGTGACCGGTATTATAAAGACGCAAGATGAATTAAATGCGTATAAAGAAAAATTAGGATGGATTGGAGATGTATTATATCCTTTTTTAGGTATAGGTGATCCTATGTTTAGCTTGACGGAAACAGGTGGATTTACTGATATAAATAGGTCTGAAATAATTGCACATGGTGCTCCTAAATACTATGGAGGATTTTCTCAAAGTTTGAGTTATAAAAATATATCTCTACAAGCGTATTTTACCTATTCTTATGGAGGTCAATTATTGTGGGCTGATCATGTTGCTAGTGTAGAATTTGTGGGGCAATCTAATGCGAATGTGGCTATTTTAGGACGGTATAATGCCAATAACACAAATTCCAATCAACCTCGTTTATTATATGGCAATGACGGTATATACTCGAAAACAAATTTAGATGTTTTCAGTTCCTCTTATCTCAAGTTAAGGACATTGTCCGTGAACTATAATTTTTCTAATACTTCTTGGAGTAAGAAAATGGGGATAAAAGGACTTTCAGCCTACTTGTCTGCAATGAATTTGTTCACTATTACAAAATACCCAGGAAATGATCCAGAGACATCTAATGATCCATACAGTGCGGCTGGAGGATACTTCGATATTAGTAATTATCCATCTGTTAAGACTTATTCTGTCGGTATCAAAGCTTCCTTTTAAATTAAAATGTAAATTCTTATGAATTTTTATACAAAAAATATAGTTTATATATATCTGTTTTTGGCGATCACCTTTGTCGCCTCATGTAATAAGGAGTTAAATGTACTACCGACAACCTCTGCAGTAGATGGCAATGTTATTACTGATTCTTCGAGTGCATGGACAGTATTAAATGGGATTTATTATCGATTTGCTAATGGTGGTGTAGACTTTAATAATGTTCCTATAGAACGCTGGTTTGACGTTATGGAGTTAATCCCATCGGAACTGGTTGGAACCGCTATATATACTGGATCCAGCGATGGTTTTGATACCTATACATTTAATTCCACTACATCATCAATAATTTCCATATGGGACTATGGATATAATATTGTAAACGCAGCAAATGGTTTTTTGAAAAATATTAGTGGAGTAACTTCTATGAATACTTCTATTAAAAATGAAATGGAAGGGGAGGCTAAGTTTTTACGGGCGTATGCTAACACGACTTTATTGTTGTCCTTTGGTCAATATTATGACACGACAAGTCAATATGGAATTATTTTGAGAACCGATTTTGTAAATACAACCACATTGACCCTTGCAAGAAGTAATGTAGCTGATTGTTATAGTAATATCTTAGCTGATTTGGATTATGCTATAGCATATCTTCCAGAAAATAACACCTCTAAAATATATGCAAATAGAGCTGCAGCAAAATTGTTGAAAGCTCGAGTTTTGATCAATAGAGGTTACCCACAAGATTTAGAAAATGTAGTAACTATAACAAATGATATTATCGCAAATGAACCTTTTACGATAGCCTCTAGTTCAAAGGACATATTTCAAAGTAATGGTTTGGCAAACAATGAAGTCTTACTAGGTGTGCAACCATTACCAAATCAAAATTGGAAGTTTTATAGATTGCAATATCAAGGAACTTATTCTGCAAATTATAAGGATACTATTTTATATGCTGATGATCCCCGAAATACATGGTATTATAAAAATGATCAAGGAGGTACAAATATGGGAAGTTCTCTTGATTCAATTTTAGAATTAAGCAAATATTATAGTGGAAACGTTGTAAATCCTGTAATTACAACGTTGTGCGAGTACAGCTACGCATTTAGATTGTCTGAGGCATATTTATATAATGCAGAAGCTTTGGCTAGCTTAAATCGCGATTTGACAACTGCAAAAGCAAATCTGAAAATAGTGCTAAAATCTGTAGGGTTTACCAATTTTGATAGTATTGATGCAATACAAGATGCCGACGATTTGCATTTCGAAATTATTAAAGAAGAGGTTAAAAATTTTCTTTTGGAAAATGGAACGGACTGGTATGCCTTACGTAGACTTCCTCTCACAGAAATTGCAAAAATACAACCATTACTAACATCAAAAGATCGTTTCATCCTACCAATTCCTTATGCAGAAATTACAGCAAACAATAAAATAGTTCAAAATCCAAATTATTAATCAATATCTTATCAATGAAAAAAAAATTTTTAGTTGGCTTGGCATTGCTCACTACCCTACATATATATGCACAAAAGCAACAGCAATATATTATTAATGGGAATGTGAAAGATGCTTCCAAAGTTTATTTATCCTTAAATGCGAATGGATATATGCCTACTGATAGTGTTGTAGTTCATAATGGGCATTTTTCATTTAAAGGAAGTTTAAGTTCTACTAGACAAGCGAGTCTGAAAATTGTACGTCCTAAAGGAAATGATTATTTTGACTTTTTTATAGAACCTGGCACTATTAATATTAATAGTGATGAGCAAAGTAATATATATGCAGATGGAACACCATCAAACGATTTGGCTTATAATTTTGAAAAAAAGCCAGAAGCTAGAGATTTGATTAATACAATGGCTCCTATGGTGGATTCTTTAAATAATCTATCCATGAAGTTGTCTTATATATTTGAGTCAAAAGGGGATTCTTCTCTAGAGGCTAACCAATTAAAAGATGAAATACATAAAGTTCAGAAATTACTAGGGCCATATTCAGATAAATATATAAAACTAAAGATTAAATATATTGCTGATCATCCGCAGTCTTACTATACAGCGGTCAATATTGTGAACCTATTAGAAGGACAAAGTATTTCGCGCGATAGTGCAGAAGCATTTTATAGTCATCTTGGAAAAAACATCCAAAATTCTTTTATAGGTAGACAGACATATCAATTACTTTTTAATCAAAAAACGGGAGTAGTCGGCACGGCTGGCGCCTTGTTTTCGGAAACAGGAATAGATGGCAAGACGGTTTCTTTAAAAGATTATCGTGGTAAATATGTATTACTAGATTTCTGGGCAAGTTGGTGCGGTCCATGTAGAGCTGGTAATCCAGAAATGATAAAACAATACAATCAGTATAAGTCCAAGAATTTTGAAATCATCGGCATTGCGGCAGATGACAATGAAGTGAGTAAATGGAAGGACGCTGTCAAAAAGGATAATATTGGTATTTGGAAAAATATTTTGGAAGGACGCGATAAGGCAGATCAATATGGTAACTCTAAAGATCTATGTATACTATACAATATACATTCTTTTCCTACTAAAATATTGATTGATCCTAAAGGAATGATTATTGGTCGTTATTCTGATGACACACCTCTTTATAGTCAACTCGCAGAAATATTTAAATAAAATTTTTCTTATAACTCAAACATGTTTAAAATGAACAATCGTTTTTCTTGTAAATATTTGAATGTCATATTTACTAGTATTTTTATTTCAGTAATTTTTACACAGGTAGATGCACAAAAAGCGTTTACATACCATTTATCGGGAACATTTCCTGACATAAAAAAAGCTTATATTGATCACACTGGACCACAAGGATGGAAAACCGATAGTGTTTTCTTAAAGGATGGAAAATTCGAATTTACGGATACGGCAAGGGAGGTAAGTGTTGCCTCAGTCGAATTGTTAAGAAGGGATGATGGACGAATTTTCAATGGTGGATCTATCCAGTTTAATGTTTTTCAAGAGCCAGGAAATATTTCATTAAGTTATTATGATCATAACAAAGAGGTAAGCGTAACGGGCACACCTAATAATGATATTAGTACAAAATTTAATAAAGGAAATGAGGACTATGAAAATGCAATCCGACCTATTTATGATTCCTTAAATACATATCATTATAAAGCGTTTCTGTTGAGAAAAGATACTATAAATAACAATGCAGATTCTATTGCTTATTTCGAAAAAGAAGCGAGACATTATGATAGTTTGGCTCATCCATGGACATTGAAATTTTATCATAGTTTGATGAATGCCATTTATGCGAATCCTAAAAGCTATTTCACAGCTCATTATACAAAGGGATGGATAGATGAAATTTCGCAAGATTCAGTGAAAGAAATATATAACAATTTAGGACCAGAAATACAGAATAGTACAATGGGTAAAGACATATTAAATTCACTAAATAGTTCTAATGTTGCTACAACGGGAACAAAAGCACCCTTGTTTGAAGATGACGCAGATATAAATGGGAAAAAACTTGCTTTAGCTGACTATAAAGGCAAATATGTATTATTAGATTTTTGGGCAAGTTGGTGTAGTCCTTGTCGAGAAGGGAATCCTCATATGATAGAACAATATAATAAATACCATTCTAAAGGTCTAGAAATTATAGGTATATCCGATGATGATAATAATATTGGTGCTTGGAAAAATGCCGTAAAAAAAGACAATATAGGCATTTGGAAACATATCCTAAGAAGAGCTGGCAAAATGGATGCAAAGGGCAATGACAAAGACGTATCAAAATTATATAATGTAAGTGCTTACCCAACAAAAATTCTCATTGATCCCAATGGAATAATCGTTGATAGGTTTATGGATGATAAAAAATTAGATAATCAACTAGAAAGTATATTTTCAAAATAAATTTGATTTTTCTTAAAAACAAAAGGCACTGAAAGAATTTCAGTGCCTTTTGTTTTAGGATTATAATAACAATTCCAACTATGGAAAATAAGCAGTATATACATCCCATTCAGTAAAAAAATTTACGATTATGCATATTCTGCTGCTTACACCATTGATTTTTACAAATTTTTTAGGATGCTACAATAGCAAAGAATCAACATCATTAAAAGATAAATTTTATTATGAAGCACCAAAAAATTCCAGTCAAATAAATGATGAATTAGATTCCTCCGATTTCTATTATCGGTTAAGTGCCTCCGCTGTCAAATTAACGTTTCATCATGTATCCTATGATGCTAATTATTTCTCTATTTCTTATCCCAATGGAGATATACCAAAAGATAAAGGCGTATGTTGTGATGTAATCATCAGAGCATATCGAGCCGTTGGGATTGATTTACAAAAGTTAGTGCATGAAGATATGAAAAAACATTTTTCGGAATATCCGCGACTATGGGGTCTAAAACATACCGATACGAATATTGACCATAGAAGAGTGCCTAACCTAATGTGTTATTTTAATAGAAAAAATGCATCAGTAAGCATTTCTAATAAAGCGAACGACTACCATTATGGAGATATAGTTACATGGGATCTTGGTAATGGACAGACACATATTGGTATAGTCTCACATTTGAAAAATGCGGAAAAAAGTCGTCCATTAATAGTTCATAATATTGGTAGTGGTCAGATCTTATCTGATTGTTTATTTCAGTTTAAAATTATTGGGCATTATAGGTATAAAATTAGTGTTTAGTGTGCTATAAGAAAATACATTAATGCGAAACCGCTTTTAATCCTATAATAGAACCAATCAAAGTCATGATAAAAAACATTCTCCAAAATGTTGTGGGTTCCTTAAATACAAAAATTCCAATAACCACAGTACCGACAGCTCCAATTCCAGTCCATACAGCATAGGCAGTTCCGATCGGTAATGTCTCAATTGCCTTCATCATCAATAACATACTGGAGATTAATGACACCAAAAATCCTATATACCACAAATACATTTCTGTTCCTATGGTAGATTTCGCCTTACCTAAACATGTGGCAAATGCAACCTCAAATAACCCTGCAATAATTAATAATATCCAATTCATAGTTTCGCATTTAAATTGGGAAAGATACTACAACTAAATTTTTTTTATTATCCATTGTATGAGTTTCTTATTTTCTACAATACTCCATGAGTGTGGGTGACGTAAATGATTGGGATTTCTAAAACCTTTTTCTGTAGTCAAAATTAATCGCGCATCTTTATTTCCTAGTAATTGTAATTCATTGATACATGCCGAACCGTCAATAATATTCAACGATGCAACATCCATATTTCTATTTTTCATCCACCAATAGATATCAGGTTCAGAATATATTCTTATAGGAATTTTAGTCAATGGTTTAATAGCTTTTTGAGTTGTATCGCTCATCGAATAAGGAGATAAATCTTGATAACTTATTCGTTTGGATGTAGGTGTTCCGCCTGTCAATTTTTCTAACTTTTTTATCATGTAATGATTTTCTGTATTTGCAATTTTGTTTGTGGAGATTCGAGTAGATCGTTTGGCGGCATTGTAAAATCTTTCAAAATCTAGTGGAGGATCAATTGCAAAAACAGCACGCGGTTTTATCGTTGCAGTTTCCGCATATTTGATTGCGGTACTACCTCCAATTGAAAAGCCTCCAATAATTAATTTTAATGGTGAGATATGATATTTTACTAAAACGGAATCAATTATATTGTTCAAATAGTTTTGACTTATGCGATCCACACCAAATGAATACACGCCATCTTGCAAGATGGGAATGATCGTTAATAGCTGATTTTGAGCAGCAAGTTTGGGTAAATTTGTTTGCAATAAAACATACTCAGGAGTCTCTCCAAATTCTGGCATTAAAATTAAGATGCCATTAAATTTCTTTTCACTTGGTACGATTGCACAATAATATAGCGTCGAACTATCCTTAGGTCTTAAATATACCTTTTCAATCTTTTGACTTTTCACTGGTTTAGTAAAAAATGTAAGAAAACAGGTAAATATTGCGCTAATCAATTTCATAGATGAATGTAGAATAAAATTTAACAAAATTATCCTGTGAGCATTTATTAACTTTAAGGTAAAATTATATGCTATGAAATTTACATTTACTTTAATGGCAATTTTCTTCTTTCACTTCGCTCATTCACAAGCGAATCCAACAATTAAAATAACCGTGGATAGTTTGAATCAAAGGGTCAAAGAATTAAAATGTAATGCTGGTGTGATTGACCAAGATCAATCTGCAATTATAGCTATTTTGGAAAATATTAAAAAGGAAAATTTGCAAGGTTATGAAACGTATTGGATAAATACAAATACTAAAGAAGTATATAAAAATCCCAACATAAATATACTCTCGAGTCCAAATGCGATAAAATTCATCAATAAAATGTATCCCTCTGATTCAAATACAGACTCTTCCAAACAAAAAGGCATCCTCATTTTATTCGCCAAAAATTAGAAACAAAAACGCAACTCAAATGAGTTGCGTCCATTAAAATTACTATAAACTATAAAAACTAATCCTCTTCAATTGCGCCGATAGATTCATCCGCAGGTAAAACAGTGCCATTTAATTTTACTCGGATTTTACCTTCGATTTCTGTAGCTAATTCAGGATTGTCCATGATAAGCTGTTTTACCGCTTCACGTCCCTGTCCTAATTTGTTTGTGTCGTAACTAAACCAACTACCGCTTTTTTGAACAATTCCTAATTCAACACCCATATCAATAATTTCACCGACTTTGCTGATCCCTTGTCCATAGACGATATCAAATTCAGAACTTCTAAATGGAGGTGCAACTTTATTTTTTACAACTTTTACTTTTACACGGTTACCGACAACGGTATCACCATCTTTAATCTGTGCAGCACGACGTATATCCAAACGAACAGAGGCATAGAATTTCAATGCGTTACCACCCGTTGTAGTTTCTGGATTACCAAACATAACACCAATTTTCTCTCTCAATTGATTGATGAAAATACAGATGGTATTTGTTTTACTAATTGTAGCTGTCAATTTACGCAAAGCTTGGCTCATCAATCTTGCTTGCAAGCCCATTTTGCTATCACCCATTTCACCTTCCAATTCCCCTTTAGGAACCAAAGCCGCCACAGAGTCAATTACCACAACATCCAAAGCTCCAGAAAGAATCAAACGGTCGGCAATTTCCAATGCTTGCTCACCATAATCTGGTTGAGAAATCAACAAATTATCGACATCAACACCTAATTTTTTTGCATAGATACTATCAAATGCATGCTCAGCATCGACGATCGCACACATGCCACCTTTCTTTTGCGCCTCTGCAATCACGTGCGTAGCCAAAGTCGTTTTACCAGAAGATTCTGGTCCATATATTTCAATAATTCTTCCTTTAGGTAAACCACCTACACCGAGAGCAGTATCCAAACCAATAGAGCCAGTAGAGATTACTTCAATTTCAGTATGTGCTTTTTCATTCATCATCATCACACTTCCTTTACCAAAATCTTTATCTATTTTATCCATTGTCAGCTTGAGGGCTTTCAATTTATCTGCATTGCTCATTTTTATATCTATTTATTCTTTCTAAAATGTAAAAGTAATATATTCTATTCAAAAAACTAATATTATTAGTATTTTGCTAAATTATTTTACTGTCTGATGAATCGCATCATATTTACGGATCCCATCTTGAACCAAAGGGTATCTTTTTCCAGTTTATAATTACTCACCTTTTCAATAATATTTAAGAAAACCTGTTCGCCTTTACCGCCATCCATACAAGCCATTAGCGTTGTTGCTAATGGTTTAAAATGTAAGCTATCGCCCTTTATTGCATATATACCATTAAATGTATTACATCCCGTATTTCCAGTAACAATAGACTTAGTAGTATCAAAATTAATTGTCGGAATTTTATTGGGATACAGCCCTTCGAAAGTTATTCTTGGACCACTGATATAATTCAATTTCCATGTACTGCCTCCGATCGGTGCAGCAGCTGGCACAACAACAGTTTTTTCTGTGGGTTTAATTACCTTATTGATTTGTGCACAAGAAATTAGCAAAATGGAAGTGCAGATAGTAAATGTGCTATATATTTTTTTCATGTTGATACATTGACTCAATTATCAATGTGTCAAATATAAAGAAAGCGAAGACGAATCTTCGCTTTCATATCTAAATGAATTAATAAAATTTGGGCGTTGGGTTAAGTTTTGTATTATGACGTTGATGCCAATAGGGATAAATTGGCGGACGTTCACTCGCTTTATCTAAACGTTGGATCTGATCAACAGAAAGATTCCAACCCACGGCACCAAGGTTTTGTTTTAATTGTTCTTCATTTCTTGCCCCGATGATAATACTAGATACTGTTGGCCTTTGCAATAACCAATTTAGAGAAACTTGCGCAACTGATTTACCTGTCTCTTCTGCAATTTGATACAATAAATCAATTAGGTCAAAAAATTGATCTTCTGGATATATTGGACCTTCTCCTCCACCTTGAGCAACACGACTGTCTTGGGGTTTTGGGTTTTCACGCGTATATTTTCCTCCTAATCTGCCGGCGGACAAAGGACTCCAAATTACAGAACCTACTTTTTGATCCTCGCCGACAGGCATTAATTCCCATTCTAATTCACGTGAAAGCAAAGAATAATGTACTTGATGCGCTGCGTATTTGGACCAACCATATTTTTCACTGATACCCAATGATTTCATCAAATGCCAACCTGAAAAATTGGAACAACCGATATATCTCACTTTTCCGCTGGTAACAATATCATCCAACGTACGTAATGTCTCTTCTACCCTTGTGGTTCCATCAAATCCATGTAAATAATACACATCCACATAATCTGTTCCTAATCTTTTCAAACTATTATCGATAGATTTAAGTAAATGAAGACGTGTAGAACCGTAATCATTTGCTCCATTTCCAAATGGGAACGTCGCTTTTGTTGCTAATAACAATTGATCTCTTTTTCCTACTATTGCTTTACCTAAAATTTCTTCGGATAAACCATCAGAATATACATCTGCAGTATCAAAAAAATTGACACCTGCATCCAAACATAAATCCACCATTTTCGTTGCTTCTGCTACATCAGTGGAGCCCCAAGCTTTGAAAAAATCATTTCCACCACCAAATGTCGCTGTACCAAAACTTAACACAGGTACTTTCAATCCAGAATCGCCTAATTGTCTATATTCCATAACTATATGATTTTTTATAATTCAAAACTAACATGAATCTTGAGTTACTATGTTGTATATTTCCATTATTTACTTGTAAAATATTAACTCACAAATACACTTAATATTAAAATAAATATAATACCTAAAAGACCTATCAAGGACTCCATCATCGTCCATGAGCGGAATGTATCTTTAATTGACAAGCCTACATATTCTTTAAACATCCAAAAACCTGTATCGTTCAAATGCGAGCACATTAAACTACCAGCACCTATAGATAACACCATTAATTCTGGTGAAACATGTGACACTTGTAACATCGGTGCAACAATACCTGCAGCCGTCAATCCCGCAATCGTTGCCGAGCCTATAGCGATTCTAATGACAGTAGCGATCAACCAACCCAATATTAATGGAGAAACTGGCAAATCTTTTAAATAACCGACAATTGTCTTATCAATTCCGGTTGTGGCAAATATTTCCTTCATCGCACCTCCTGCCGCAATAATGAGCAAAATTGAAGCAATTGCTTGCAAACCACTACCAGCATAATTCATCAACAGACTGATTTTATTTTTTTGCAAAATACCCAATGTCAATATGGAAAAAAGTACGGAAATCAACATCGCATTGCCGGCATCTCCAACAAATTGAAAGAAATGAATAATACTCGGTGAAAAATCACTTTTGTTATTAAAAATTACAGATAAAGTCATCAAAATAACTGGACAAAGCGCCGTCAAAAAACTTATGCCAAAGCCTGGCAATTTTTCTTCCGGTAAATCCTTAGAATCAAACAATCCTTTTGGAGGATTAGCTGGAATATGTTTCAAAAATTTTGGAAATATTAATCCAACGACTCCTAAAGTGGGCATTGCAACTATCAATCCATACAATAAAGTCTTTCCTATGGGAGCATTGAATATTACCGCAATGGTTGTAGGACCTGGATGGGGCGGTAAAAAACCATGCGTAACAGACAACGGTGCCGCCATGGAAATAACCAATGGTGTTAATGGTAAATCTAATTGATGTACCATGGTAAATACCAATGGGATTAAAACAATAAAACCTGCATTGTAAAATAGTGCGATCCCAACCACCAAACTCGTAATTACAATAGCGACATTCGCATATTTTTTCCCAAATATTTTTATCAATCCACTACTGATTCTTTGTGTAGCACCAGTTTCTGTCAAAATACTTCCCAACATTACTCCACATCCCAATACCAAAATCAATGGTCCAATCGTATCTCCAATTCCCTTTGTAATGGTCAGCTGTATAGCGCTCAATGACATCCCATCAGCGACTCCAATACCTATGGCAGTAATCAGTAAGGCGAGAAATGGATGTAACTTAATAACTGTAATCAAAACAAGAAGAGTGAGGATAGAAACGAGAAAAAGAACCATTTAAAAATATTTTAAAGTAAAATTTATGTAATTGTTACTCAATTAATTTTTGAAACAACAATTTGGCATTAAATTTATGACTAAATTCGGAATATGGCAGATCTACACATTACGACTATTCAATCGGATTTAGTATGGGAAAACAAAAAAGCCAATCTTTCTAATTTTGAGAACAAATTTCAGCTTTTAGAATCTGGTGTACACGTTGTGATTTTACCAGAAATGTTTTCTACTGGATTTAGTATGGCTCCCGAACGTTTGGCAGAACCTATCTCAGGTCCAACCGTTGCTTGGATGGAAAAAATGGCGGCAAAATATAAAATTATTATCGCCGGCAGTATCATGATCGAAGAAAATGGACAATATTTTAACCGTTTGATCTGGATGCAGCCTAACAAAGTGCATTTTCATTATGACAAAAGGCATTTATTTGGATATGGTAAAGAGGATAAACATTACACTCCTGGTAATAAACGAGTGATCGTTTCTGTAAATGGCTGGCGTATATTATTGCAAGTATGTTACGATCTTAGATTTCCTGTTTGGGCAAGACAAGGCTCTGAGACTAAAGGATCATTTGAATACGATGCCATTTTGTATGTCGCTAATTGGCCAGAAAAAAGAAGATTGGCTTGGACGACTTTATTGCAAGCAAGAGCAATTGAAAATCAAAGCTATGTCATCGGCGTCAATCGTATAGGCGATGACGGTAATCATATTTATCACTCAGGAGATAGCCGGATCATCGACCCATTAGGAACGATTTATTATCAGGCAGAAAATCAAGAAGAAATGAAGAAATTCGTATTAGAGAAGGAAAAATTAGACGCAATTAGAAGCCGATTTCCTTTTGCAAAAGATGCAGACGATTTTCAAATTAGATAAAATCGTCTTTTTTGATTTGATAAATAAAATTGAAAGAAGGATTTTCACCGAAATAGGCAATTTGTTCTTCTTTCAATTTTATGCCTCCAATTCTTTCCACTGCTTTTTGAGAGCGAAAATTCGTTGCACCTACATGCAGATATACTTTGTCCACATATTGAAATATATAATCTAACATCAATTTTTTCACTTTAGAATTGATGCCCTTGCCCCAGCAATCTCTTTTATAAAAAGTATAACCAATTAAAATAGAATTTTCAATTGCATCAAAATCATAATAGCGCGAACTGCCAATTATTGTATTTGTCTCCGTATCAATAATGGCAAATGCGCCTTTACTTTGAATAGCTCCATCAAAGAATGATTGAAAAACTTCTCGTTTGTATCGGTCTTTATTGGGATGTTGCTCCCAAACGAGAGGATCAGAAGCCGCCAAATATAATTCTTCGAAATCATCTATTTCCAAAGGACGAAGTAAAATTTTATCTATTTGTAATGTCGGTTGTAGATTCATTGTTTAAGTAATTCTTTAGGAACGCTTACCAATAACCAATCCTAGTGTACCACCAATTTGGGGCGTCCCATTTTTTAAAAAAATGATCAATTTTGCCTCACCAGATTGCGTAACCTTTCTCTGATACGTCGAAAAAAGACGATTGATATCTGAAACAAATGTAGAAGATAAAATAATTGATTTAATCTTTTCTGAATGATTTAATTCGCTTAGTTTTCTATTAAATTTTTTCTGATAGATGGAATCCAATTCCGCATAAAGACCATTTATTAATGCAAGATTTACGTCTATATATTGTAATGAATCAAATGATTGTTTTGTAGCAATTTTACGCGTTAGAAAAGTAATGTCTTGAAAAAAGTCATTATAGTTTAATTGACTTATTTTTGATTCAATGCCATTATTAATTGGCTTATCCATTCCGATTACTGCGGAATTATTGGCAACTAGACCAATAGGTTTGTTTATATTCCACATTATATTTTTTATATGGGAAAGATTTTCTTTGGGAGCAATCGTTTTATAGTTCACAATAGAAGTATCTCCATGAATAATTATTCCATAATTCACTACATCCAGGAATTTTTCATGGAGATTACTTTCTATTTCACATAAGGTCGTATCGCTCTCATTTTGTACATTATTATTTGAATTATGACAATTGCAATGCAATAAAAGGATTTGTATCCAGCCCAATCGGA
Source organism: Rhizosphaericola mali (assembly GCF_004337365.2). GTDB lineage: Bacteria > Bacteroidota > Bacteroidia > Chitinophagales > Chitinophagaceae > Rhizosphaericola > Rhizosphaericola mali. The sequence continues at coordinate 3,937,598 of NZ_CP044016.1, forward strand.
ACAAAAATCTCATAGAAATAACCCGTTGTGCATTTAGGGAAAAATCAAGAAAAAGATGGTTCATTTTTCAACAAAAGGTTGTATATTTAATTGATTATCATTATATTAAATACAATGAACCATCTCATTCAAAACTACGAAATAATTCTTAAAACCTTAGCGTCTTTTCCAATCAACTACCAGCCCTATTTGCAGATTCGCCATCCTAAACTATCGAATATGGAATGCATCGCATTAGCATTAACGGCAGAGTTTATGAGTATAGACTCTGAAAATCCATTGTTTAGGATGTTAAAAGGCACAATTTTAGAGTTTAAAATTGATAGATCCGTATTCAATAGAAGAAGAAAGATGTTATTTGCTTTGACAGAACAAGTCTGCCAGCACATTGCGGGTGTACTCAATGACGGTGAGTGTTTTTTTGTTGTAGACAGTATGCCCTTGAATATTTGCAAAATGTCGAGGGTTGGTCGTTCAACGATTTGCAAAGAAGAATTCGAAACTGCTCTATCCAAAGGTTTCTGAGCTTCACAGAATCGTTGGTTTTACGGATACAAGATCCATTCTATCATTTCTGCCGGCAGTGTAGTACAACATTTTGATATGACTTGTGGTGCGGTACATGATGTTCATTTTTTGAAGGATGTACAAGCAGAAATGCAAGACTGTACTATCATTGGTGACAAAGGATACATTACTAATACTCAACAACTGGATCTGTTTAGACAGGTGAACATTCAGTTGGAAGTACCCATGAGAACCAACCAACACAACTATAATACTCAGCCGCATATCATCAGAAAAACTAGGAAAAGAATCGAAACTTTTTTCTCTCAACAATGTGGACAGTTTATGATTCAAAGAAATTTCGCTAAATCTTTTAATGGATTCAAAACTAGAATACTGAACAAAATAACCGCCACTACTATCATACAATTCTTAAACAAAACCGTTTTTAAGCGAAATCTAAACAATCTAAAAATTAATATTACCTAAATGCACAATGGGTAGAAATAATAAATTTTTACAATAGTAAAATAACAAAAAAGGTGATGCAATTGCATCACCTTTTCCATAATATCCAAAAATACATCTTATCCGTTCATACTAGCCAAAAACTCTTCGTTATTTTTGGTTCCGCGCATTTTACGTAAAAGATCATTCATGGCTTCTTCAGTTTTCATATCACTTAAATAAACGCGTAAAACATTCATTCTAGTCAATACTTCACGGTCTAACAATAAATCATCTCTACGAGTAGAAGAGGAAACTAAATCAATTGCTGGATAGATACGTTTATTAGCCAAACGACGATCCAAAGCTAATTCCATATTACCAGTTCCTTTGAATTCTTCGAAGATCACTTCGTCCATTTTAGAACCAGTATCAATTAATGCAGTAGCTAAAATCGTTAATGAACCACCATTTTCAATCTTACGCGCTGCGCCAAAGAATTGTTTAGGTTTTTGCATCGCATTGGCTTCCACACCACCTGATAATACTTTACCAGAAGCTGGAGCTACAGTGTTGTGTGCACGTGCCAAACGTGTAATACTATCCAAAAGGATAACAACATCATGACCACATTCCACCAAACGTTTTGCTTTTTGTAAAGCAATCGCAGACACTTTAACATGCTTATCTGCAGGCTCGTCAAATGTAGAAGCAATTACTTCTGCTTTTACGCTACGTTCCATATCGGTAACTTCCTCTGGACGTTCATCGATCAACACCACCATCAAATAACATTCTGGATGATTGGTAGCGATTGCATTTGCAACTTCTTTTAACAAAACGGTCTTACCTACTTTTGGCTGTGCAACGATCAATCCACGTTGGCCTTTACCGATTGGGGTAAATAAATCCATAATTCTCGTACTGTATTGTGTAGGAGAGGTTGCTAGATTTAATTTTTCAAATGGGAACAATGGAGTCAAATAGTCAAATGGTACGCGGTCACGTACTTCATCTGGACGTTTGCCATTAATCTGTTCCACTTTTAATAATGCAAAATATTTTTCACCATCTTTGGGAGGACGTACACTTCCGTAAACGGTATCACCCGTTTTCAAACCAAACAATTTGATCTGAGATGGAGATACGTATACATCATCTGGAGAGGATAAATAATTATAATCAGAAGATCTTAAAAATCCATAACCGTCAGGCATCATTTCCAAAACACCTTCACCTAAAATAGATCCTTCAAATTCTTGATTGAAAGCAACTTCTTTTTTGGTTAGTGGTTTAGGTTGTTGTCTTACAATCTCTTGTGGTGCAACTTCCTCTTGGATATCTTCTTCTTCTTCCTCATCATCAAAAAAAGAACCGTTTGCCAAGTCAAAATTTTCACCTTCTAAAGGATCTCCTTTAATATCCATAGAATCGTCTTTCAACAAATCCATAAATGCTTGAGGTATGGTTGGAAGTTCACTATCAGGAATAAGCCCTTCTAAGATTTCTTCATTTTCTTCGTTTGTATTTTCTGGTTCAGGATTAACATTTACTATTTCACTTTCCTCAACATGATCATCTGATTTTTTCCTTTTAACCAATTTGCGAGGTCTTAATTTAGGTGTATCAGCTTTCGCATCGGCCTCAGGATCGTCCGTTTTTTCAATTTCAATAGGCTCTTCAACTTCTACATCTACCGGCTCTGCAACAATTTCTGTTGTTTTAGCAGTCGCTTTCGCTTTAGTTGTCCTTTTCTTTTTGGTAGGCGTAGTAGATTCGGTCTCTACGTTTGGTTTTTTTTCACTAGCCATAACAGCTTGTTTGTCTAAAATTTTATAAATTAATTCTTGCTTGTCAGCACCTTTGACTTCGTCTTTTAGTTCCATTTGCGCTGCGAGCTTTCTTAACTCGGTCACACGCATACTGTTTAACTGTAGTATATCGTACATAAAGAAATGTGGTAATGAAATTGGGCTATCGAATAACTAGCCAATTACTTAAAATTTAAAAAAATTATAAATAAAAAGAAGAAATAAATATTAGTTGAAATTGAATGATAAGAAAACGATAAAGCATCAAATGCTGCTGGCTAGGCATTAGGAATGCAAGTTTTCCTCGTGCAATAGTACATCTTTTTATTTATTTCGTATATTTTTTTTGAAAAAATCTTTAAACGTTTAACAGTTACGGTGTTATTTTGCGATTTACAATTTAGTCAACATTTGTTTAAAGATATGCAAACAAATTAATTTATATCTTTGTCGACCTTAAAAATATCATTTTTTCCGAAAATATTTAAAAATGTTCAACAAGCGGACCAAAATCAAGGCGCTTCTAGAGTTGGCGCCTAGCGAGACACAAGAGTATACAGTAATGGGATGGGTACGTACCTTCCGTAATAATCAGTTTGTAGCGTTAAATGACGGAAGTACGATCAATAATCTACAAGTTGTCGTGCCGCTTGGGTTGGTAGATGATGCTTTATTGAAAAGAATCACGACTGGCGCATCTATCAAAGCACAAGGAAAATTGGTTGCCTCTCTTGGAAAAGGTCAAAAAGTAGAATTAAATGCTACGACCATCGAAATATTAGGAGATTCTGATCCTGAAAAATATCCATTGCAACCCAAAAAACACAGCTTGGAATTTTTGAGAGAGATCGCACATTTAAGATTTAGAACGCAAACATTCAGCTCCGTATTTAGGATTAGACATGCCTTGGCATTTGCAGTTCATCAATTTTTTAATGAAAAAGGATTTGTGTATTTGCATACACCAATCGTTACGTCAAGTGATGCGGAAGGTGCTGGCGAAATGTTTAGAGTAACCACTTTGCCTTTAGAAAATGCTCCTAAAAAGGAAGATGGCAGCATTGATTATACACAAGATTTCTTTGGAAAAAGTACTAATCTGACGGTAAGTGGTCAATTGGAAGGTGAATTGGGTGCCACTGCATTAGGTGAAATTTATACATTCGGACCAACATTTAGAGCGGAAAATTCTAATACAACAAGACATCTTGCTGAATTTTGGATGATTGAACCAGAAATGGCATTCAATGATATTTATGACAATATGGATTTGGCGGAAGAGTTTATCCAATATTTGATTAAATATGTAATGGAACACAATGCAGATGATCTTGCGTTTTTGGATAATCGATTGAAAGAAGAGGAAAAATCTCTTCCAATGGATAAACGAAATGAATTTGGATTGATTGAAAAATTACAGATCGTTTTGAATAATAAATTTGAAAGAATCACCTATACGGAAGCGATTGAAATATTGTTAGCGTCTCCTGCATACAAAAAGAAGAAATTCAAATACGATGTAAGTTGGGGTATTGATCTTCAAAGTGAACACGAACGTTATTTGGTGGAAAAACATTTCAAAAAACCTGTCATCGTAACCGGTTATCCGAAAGACATCAAAGCATTTTATATGCGTCAAAATGATGATGGAAAAACCGTTGCAGCGATGGACATTCTTGCTCCAGGCATCGGTGAGATCGTTGGAGGTTCTCAACGTGAAGAAAGATTGGATCTTTTGTTAGCAAGAATGGCTGAGGTAGGAATTCCTTCGCACGAAATGGAATTCTATTTGGATACACGCAGATTTGGTAGCGTACCACATAGTGGATTTGGTTTAGGATTTGAAAGAATGGTATTGTTTGTCACAGGTATGACCAATATACGCGACGTGATTCCATTTGCCCGCACACCAAAAAATTGTGAATTTTAATCATATTCAATATTACGGAGGATACACAATCCTCCGTTTTTAATTTACATCAAGATGGAAAAAATAGAAACACATTTGGATCAATTGGACATTGCCCTACAACCAATTAAACAAAAATTGATCGATCATCCTCTTTATCATAAGATTCAAAGCCTCGAAGCATTGCGATTATTTACAGAATATCATGTGTATGCGGTTTGGGATTTTATGAGTTTGCTTAAATCTTTACAACTTGCATTGACTTGTACAAGTTTGCCTTGGTATCCAGTGGGAGATCCTACAACACGTTATTTGATTAATGAGATTGTAACTGGGGAAGAAAGTGATGTGGACGAACATGGAAATAGATGTAGCCATTTTGAATTATATTTGGATGCAATGCATGAAATGGGAAGTCAAACTACCTCCATTGAAAATTTCGTACAAAACGCTATCGCAAATAATAATATATTGGAAGTTATTGAAAAAAGTGAATTACCACAATTTGTAAAAGACTTCTTACAATTCACATTTGATGTGGTTTTAAATGCTTCATTGCATATCAAAGCTGCTGTATTTACATTCGGGCGAGAAGATCTAATTCCTGATATGTTCATCAGTATCGTACGTGAATTATCCTCTACCAATCCTGAAAAATTATCCATTTTCAAATATTATCTAGAACGACATATCGAAGTAGACGGGGACGAACATAGTATTTTGGGCAAGCAAATGGTCGAACGCCTTTGCGGAGAAGATGAGAAAAAATGGGATGAAGCGATTGAAATGAGTATTAAATCTTTAGAAATGCGCAATCATCTTTGGAATGGCATAGCAGAATTGATAGGCTAAAATTATTTTTCAGTTTTTTACTTAAAAATTTTGTTAAGTAAAAAACTGCTCCTATATTTGCAGCCCATTCAGGAATGGTGCGGTAGCTCAGTAGGTAGAGCAAAGGACTGAAAATCCTTGTGTCGACGGTTCGATCCCGCCTCGCACCACAAAGAGATAACAAATAATAATCAATTAGTTATCTCTTTTTTTATTTCCAATATTCTCCTTAAAATGTTTCTTTTCTTAGCCAATTATACCAAAATTTCTATTTAACCCTAATATTTTTATACATTTGAGTTACTAGATTATTCGATAATTAGAACTATACAAATTCATGAAAAAAGTAGAGGTAGTGGCTGCAATAATAAAATATAGTGAAGAAATATTCTGTGTGCAAAGACCCCAAAACAAACTAGCCTACATTTCTGAAAAATATGAATTTCCTGGAGGTAAAATTGAATTAGGTGAAACTAAAGAAGATGCTCTATTACGCGAATTAAAGGAGGAATTAAATTTAGAACCAAAAATTAAATCTTTCTTTTTAACTGTTGTGCATCCGTACCCCGATTTTGAGTTAACCATGCATAGTTTTATATGTGAAGTATCCTCCAAAGAAATTATATTAAATGAACACATTGATGCGAAATGGTTAACTGTTGATCAGCTTGATAGTTTGGACTGGGCTGCAGCAGACTTTCCTATCGTTAAGAAATTGATGGCAAATGGATAATTTAAGAAAAGTTTTTACAGATAGTATCCACACAGGCTTTATAGATAAAGAAATATTATCTGACCTTGCCTATCAACCGGAATTGTTGGTCAACCAAAAGCAACCACCCAAAAAAGTACTCACAACAATCATAAAGGAGTTAGAGCATTGTTCAGAATTTTTAATATCCGTCGCATTTGTAACCACAGGTGGAGTCTCTACCATCATTAATACCTTACAAAAATTAGCAGCTCAAGGAATTAAGGGAAAGGTCCTAGTGTCTCAGTATCTAAATTTTACTCAACCAGAAGCATTAAAAAGATTACTTCAATTTCAAAATATTGATTTACGCATTACTACAATTGGTAACGCACATGCTAAAGGTTATATTTTTAAAAATAACAGACATTATAACCTGATCGTTGGCAGTAGCAATCTTACAGATACCGCTTTGAGTTCCAATAAAGAATGGAACATGAAAGTTTCTGCCCTTGACAATAGTGATTTGGTTCATAAAGTATTAAAAGAGTTCTATGCAGATTTTGAGAAAGCAACCATAGTTTCTCCTCAATATCTACAACAATATGAGGAAATTTATCAGAAGCAATTAATTTTAAACAAAAAATTATCTTCGGAGTTTACCCCTGAAAATGAAACACATTTTAAGCCAAACTTAATGCAAACTGAGGCATTGTCTAATCTTCAAGCTTTGCGTGAAAGAGGACAGAAAAGGGCGTTAATCATTTCCGCTACGGGAACAGGTAAAACATTTTTGTCCGCTTTTGATGCGAAAAATTTTAATCCTCGAAAATTATTATTTGTAGTCCATAGGTTGACGATAGCTAAAAGCGCTATGAAAACATTTAAACATGTTTTCGGCAAGACCAAAACGATGGGATTGTATTCTGGAAATCAGCAAGATTTTGAGGCCGATTTTATCTTTGCAACTGTTCAGACTATTTCCAAACAAAACCATTTGAATTTATTTTCGAAAGCGCATTTCGACTATATAATTATAGATGAAACCCACCGATCTGCGGCAGACACTTATCTGAAAATATTGGAGTATTTCACGCCCAATTTTTTGTTAGGAATGACTGCAACTCCAGAAAGATCAGACGGCATAGACATTTTTAAATTATTTGATTACAATATCGCCTACGAGATAAGATTGAGTCGGGCCATGGAAGAAGAAATGCTAAGTACATTTCACTACTTTGGACTGACAGACATTCAAATAGGTCAAACAACCATTGATAGAAAATCTGATTTTAACCTGCTTGTTTCAAAAGAGAGAGTAGATCATATAATAGAAAGATCCAAATTTTATGGTAGTGACAATGGCATAACGAGAGGGCTTATTTTTTGTTCTCGCAAAGATGAAGCTATTGAGTTATCTAAACTATTTAATAAGAAAGGATTAAATACAATTGCATTGACAGGAGATAGTTCTGATCACGAAAGATCGCAGGCAATTGATCTTTTAGAATCTGATAATCTATCTGAAAAAATAGATTTTATCTTCACCGTCGATATATTTAATGAAGGTGTTGATATTCCCAAGGTTAACCAAGTCATTATGTTGCGTCCAACAGAATCGGCTATAATCTTTATACAACAATTGGGACGTGGCTTACGTAAAATTGAAGGGAAAGGATACCTCACGGTAATTGATTTTATCGGCAACTACGAAAATAATTATCTCATTCCTATTGCCTTATTTGGCGATACTTCTTACAATAAGGATACATTAAGAAAGCTGATTAATGATGGTAGTCTTATGATTCCTGGCGCATCAACTATTAATTTTGATGAGATAACGAAAGAGAGAATTTTTCAATCTATCGACGCTGCAAACATGCAATTATATGCAGATTTAAAGAAAGACTATAATGCACTTAAATATAGATTAGGAAGAGTTCCTATGATGATGGATTTTTTGGAAAATGCAAGCAGGGATCCATTTTTATTTGTAGAATATTCCAGATCATACTATAATTTCGTATGTAAAATTGAAAACAAAAATGATCCAAATTTAACGGACCAAGAAATTAAATTATTAGAATTATTTTCAAAGGAGATTAATAACTCCAAACGGGTAGATGAAAGCATTATCTTGGAACTATTAATCGAAAATAAAGAACTTTCTGTCGAAAAATTTAAAAATATCATCAAGAAAAAATATGGATATTCCGTATCAGATCAAACTATAAATTCTTGTTTGATTAATTTGAATTTCGAATTTGTCAGAGAGAATAAAGAAATTGTCTGTGTCATTGATAACAGTTTTTTATTTTCTAATTCATTTATGCAAAGTTTAGAAAATGACGTTTTTAAAAGATACTTACTAGATTCGACAAAATGTGCTATAAAAATATTTGATAAAATTTATAGTTTTAATAAATATAAAGACGGAATTATTTTATATAATAAATATAGTAGAAAAGATATTTGTAGATTATTAAATTGGGACAAGGACATTAGCAGCACTATATATGGTTATAGGACGAATATGGAAGTAACTCCATGTTTTGTAACTTACCATAAATCAAAAGATATTGATGATTCTATTAATTATAATGATCACTTTATAAATCCGTCAACTTTTGCTTGGGAGTCAAGATCTAATAGAAGAATAGATAGCAATGAAATTAAGGCAGTCATAAATTCAAAGAGAATTTTATTATTTGTAAAAAAAGAAAATGGGGAAGGTTCTGATTTTTATTTTCTAGGGAACGTAAAAATTAATCTTGAATCCATTAGGCAACAAACAATGAAAGAGACTTTAAAACCTGTAGTCCATTTTCAATTTTTATTAGAATCTTCGGTTCCCGATAATCTATATAATTATATTACTAATAGCCAAGAAATTCTGTCAACGGAGAATAAATTAGATCAAATTGAAAAAAATGAAATTCCTCGACTTGACCCTATAGAAAAATCTCCGACTATTCCACTATTCAATTTTTATGCAGCAGCAGGCTCCTTTAGTGAGTTACAGTCCGATAATGAATTTACTTCATTAGATGCTCCAAACAACATACACAATACTAACGATTATTTTGCTTGCCGAATACGAGGAGAATCCATGAATCGTGTTATCCCAAATGGCTCAATCTGTTTATTCAAAAAATATACAGGTGGCAGCAGAAATGGGAAAATTGTTTTAGTTGAAAATGTAGATATCCAAGATCCGGATTTTCATTCCGCATTTACCATCAAAACATACGCCAGCGAAAAAATCGTAACAGAAGAAGGATGGACACATACTTCCATTAGATTAAGGCCTAATTCCTATGATGGCACTTACTCAGATATTATAATCGATGAGGAAAATGGCCAAAATATGAAAGTGGTAGGTGAGTTCGTAACCATTCTACAATAATGAACAATTTATCAGGAATCAATAATAACGTACTTACAACTGAAATTTTCTAATTTTACACTCTAATTATCACGCTGAATGGTTGAGTTTTTCATAAATTACCTAAAAGATAAAATAGATCTTTCTGAGGAGGAAGTACAGATAATAGTATCTGTATGCAAACAAAAAAAACTTCGGAAAAAACAATTTCTATGTCAGGAAGGTGAGATTTGGCACTATAACGCTTTTATTTGTCGCGGATTGGTTAAGACATTTTCTATATCCGAAAACGGCATCGAGCATATCATCAATTTCGCACCAGAAAATTATTGGACGGGAGATCGTGAAAGTTTACTCAACGGAACTCCAACTCATTTAAATATTGATGCCATTGAACCGACTGAAGTAATTTTAATAGAAAAATTGGATTTTGAAAAAATCTGCACACAAATACCGCAACTCAACCAATTAGTAAATAAAATTATACAGAAAAGTTTTATCGTTGCGCAAAGCCGCATTTTGGCTAATATTAGTTTTACTGCAGAAGAAAAATACCAAAATTTTCTCCAAAAATATCCACATATTGTCAATCGAATTCCACAACACATGATTGCTGCATTCATTGGAGTAACACCAGAAACACTTACAAGACTTCGTAGATCTACACTGCATAAATAATTAAACACCATTTTCCATTGACATTTGTTTGCTTTTTTTTCAAGCTTTTGTCAATGGAAGATAGCTGTTGAATGTCGGAATTTTGCTTCATCAAACATTGAAAAAATAAGAAGATGAGCAATTTAAAAAATCCAATCAGGTCAATCTCTTTAGTTATTAGTTTATTACTTTCTATAGTAGGAACTACTGTATTTGGCCAAAACAAAGTAGGTATACTTGGCGTAGATCATATTGGTATGAACGTACCCAATATGCGTCAAGCCGTTACTTTTTTCACTGACGTACTAGGGTTTTCAGCAGTTACAACGATTGGTCCAGTCCCATTAGACGATCAATGGAAAAAGACAAATCATATCCAACCTAGTACAGGTCCCGTAACGATTAAGATGATAAAAGCGGGTACAGGAGCCAATATCGAACTATTTGAATATAGTGATAACAAAGGAAATAACAAGCAATCGGGTGGTGATGATATTAGCGCCAGTCATATAGCTTTTTACACAAGCAACATCGACCAGAGTGTGGCCGATCTTAAAAGCAAAGGCGTTCAGTTTTTGGGGGATCCATTTTTAATGCCTTCTGGCGATACAGAAGGAGAACGTTGGGTATATTTTCTATCACCATGGGGCAGCAAGATGGAATTAGTTTCTTATCCAAAAGGAAAAGGATACGAGAAGAACAGTCCTAGTACAATTTTATGGTCACCTAAGGACTATGTAGATAAATCAAATGAAAAAAATAACCAGCAACCTCTTACAGATACAGCAATTCGATCCTTAGTAGAAAAACATTTAGCTATTTGGAATGAAAGAAATACTCAAAAAAGAACTTCTCTCATGGCGCAAGTATATGCTGATAATATTGAAATGGTCGATAGTCACTTTATTGCCAATGGACAAAAGGAAATCAATGGTTTTGTAAATGATTTACAAGAAAAAAGTCCAACAGCAAGATTTACACATATCAAAGCTATTAATGTGAATCATAATGTTGCGAGATTATTTTGGCAAAATGGCACACCTGAGCATCCAGATGCAGTTACTGGAATGGATTTATTTGTATTCGAAAATGGAAAAGTCGTTCGTTTATATGTATTCGTTGACGAAAAGAAATAATACGCAAAATCTATAGTCCCCAAGCACTACAAATTATATTCAAAAATCAAATATTAAAATCAAATATTATGAATGCAAAAGTAATCAATCAAAATTCAGAAAATGAAATGCTTATTCGCGAACTTTATAGAGTTGCGGAAGTGCAAGATTCTAAAGGCTTTGTAAACCTTTTCACTGAAGATGGATATTTCTGGGACGTTTCCGCCGGCGTAAAATACTATGGGGAAGATATTGGCAAAACTGTGGATATTTATGCTACTGCATTTCCAGATATGCATAGAGAATTGTATGATATATACGTTTTGGAAAATGAAAATACAGTTATAGTTGAGCTTTCCTTAAATGGAACGCACAAGGGACCGTTGCAGCTTGCTTCTGGAAAAATAGAACCAACAGGTAAAACTATGAAAACACCTTGTTGTGATGTTTTTAAAATAGAAAATGGAAAAGTAAAATCTTTTCATTGTTACACTGCAGCAACTATTTTGATGGGACAATTGGGATTATTGTAGATATATTTTAAATAGTATTTATGGAAAATATTTCAGACCTTCTTCATTGGAGATATGCTACAAAAAGAATGACAGGAGCGAAAATTCCTGATGAAAAAATTAGTAGAGTTTTGGATGCTGCTCATCTTGCGCCTTCTGGTATAGGCTTACAACCGTACGAAATCATTGTAATCTCAGATCCCGAAGTCAAAAAGAAAATACTACCGATAGCGATGAATCAAACACAGATAATAGAATCTTCTCACCTCTTAGTGTTTGCAGTTTGGGACGAATATACAAATGAAAGAATCGATAAGGTATTTGACTATCTCATTTTACAACAAAAGAAAAATATGGATGCCTATTCTTCCCAAAGAAATTTTGCTAAATCTTATTTCGGAAAAATGAGTTTGGAAGAAAACTTTCATCATGCGGCGAAACAAGCAAATATAGCACTCGGACTTTCTATAGTTGCCGCCGCTTATGAAAAAATAGATTCGACACCAATGGAAGGGTTTGATCCTGTTGCACTTGATGAGTTTTTGAATCTTTCGGCTAAAGGTTTGAGAAGTTCTATGTTGTTGGCTTTAGGTTATAGAGATCCTATAAATGACTGGAATCTTAAACTAGAAAAAGTGCGAAAACCAATGGAGGAATTTGTAACATATTTATAATGGAATAATTTATCTTACTATGAATAATTTAGAAAATATTGGGACTTCCAATAATCATGATAAAACAGCAACTACAGAGATTACTGTAAGTGCTTACTATAAAGTGCATCCAGATGATAGGCAAATTTTTATTGACGCAGTTATCCCGGATATGATTGCTGCCAATCAAATGGAGGGTTGTATATATTATGCTTTTGCGCAAGATCTTACAGATCCCAATACATTTCATTTACTAGAAGGTTGGAGCGATCAAGAAGCCTACGAAAGACATGAAAACTCCAATACTTTTTTGACTGCGTTAAATACTGTAGTTAAAAATGTAAGAATCTTAGATCGAGAAGGAGTAAGATATGATATCGCAAAAATGCATATAGATGATCCAAGAGGTAAGGTTTTGAAGTAATGTCAGTAAAGCTCAAAATAAAGTATTAATAGTTAATTTGTCATATATTAGAAGGATTAGAATTTAATTCTCGATTGTTGGATTTTGTACTATAAAGAGATAACTGAATGTTGTCTCTTTATTTGAATTTAGATGTACCTTTTCACTATATATACATTCATATAGTTCCATCAAATTTTATAAGATTGTAACATTTAATTTTATAAATTTCTTAATTTCATACTATCATATGAAATTATAAAAATGGAACAACATTTTTTCCCCGACGCAATTATTATTGGTCACGGACTTGCTGGATTAGTTGCCGCATTTGAAATGACAAAAAAATCTAAAACAGTTTTAATTCTTGATCAAGAAGGAGAAACTAATCTTGGAGGACAAGCATTTTGGTCATTAGGAGGATTATTCTTAGTGAATTCTCCAGAACAACGCAGAATGGGAATCAAAGATTCATTTGAATTAGCATGGCAAGACTGGATTGGAACAGCTGGCTTTGACCGAAAAGAGGATTATTATCCCAGAGAATGGGCAAAAGCCTATGTAAAGTTTGCTACAGAAGAAAAATATCAATATGTAAAAGAAGCAGGAGTTCGCTTTTTTCCTATAGTTGGCTGGGCAGAGCGAGGTGATGGTATGGCAAATGGTCATGGAAATTCTGTTCCAAGATTTCATGTTAGTTGGGGTACTGGCACTGGGATAGTGAAAGCTTTTGTAGAGAAAGTGAAAGTCGCGCAAAAGAAAGGCTTAGTACAGTTTGGATTTCGTCATCGAGTGACTGGATTTATAAAAGAAAATAATAAAGTAATTGGCATCATGGGAGATATCCTAGATGCAGATGAAAAATTACGGGGCGAAAAAACCAATAGAAAAGTCATTGATCAATTTCAATATTTCGCTAATAATATAGTCATTGCGTCCGGTGGTATAGGCGCTAATCACCAACTCATACAACAGAATTGGCCGGAAAGACTAGGGGCGCCCCCTCAAACTATGGTGACTGGCGTACCAGATTATGTAGATGGAAATCTTATAAATATTGCTGAAAAAATTGGTGTACATTTTATAAATAAAGACAGAATGTGGCACTATACAGAAGGGCTTCAAAATTGGAATCCTATATGGAGTAATCATGGAATAAGGATATTGCCAGGGCCGTCTTCTATTTGGTTGGATGCAAAAGGAAAGCGATTACCAGCACCTTTCTTACCAGGTTTTGATACATTAGGTACTTTAGAGTATATCATGAAATCGGGTTATGATTATTCATGGTTTATTCTGACACAGAAAATTATAAAGAAGGAGTTTGCTCTTTCTGGTTCTGAACAGAATCCAGATATCACGAACAGAGACTATAAATTATTGCTTAAACGAGTATTTGGAAAGAAAGCTTCTGAACCTATCGAAAAATTTAAATCTGATGGTAAAGATTTTATAGTATCAGATAATTTAAAAGATTTGGTAGACAAAATGAATATTTTATTTGGAGAAAACCTTTTGAACTATGAATATATACACCAACAAATTCTGGCACGAGATAGAGAATTAGATAATCCATTTTCGAAGGATGCGCAAATTAACTATATTCGTAGCACGCGTAAATATTTGGGGGATAAGTTAGTTCGTACAGCGAAACTTCATAAAATTCTCGATCCTAAAAATGGTCCATTAATTGCAGTAAAGCTGCATATACTTACTAGAAAAACTTTAGGGGGAATTGAGACGGATCTCAATGGTCGAGTATTTGACACAGAAGGTAATCTTATAGAAGGACTTTTTGCCGCAGGGGAAGCTTCAGGTTTTGGTGGTGGTGGAATGCATGGTTATAGAGCTCTAGAAGGTACATTTCTGGGTGGTTGTATTTTTTCTGGTAAAAAAGCTGGAGAATTTATTGCTAATAACTATTAAAAAATAATAATTTCTTGTGTCTGTATAACTTTAGCAAAATGCCTGAAGAATCTTTATATTCTTGAATATACATAGCTCGTATGCAGTCATTAATACTGACGTTTATTTTCTTCCAAAATCATAATATCCTATGTTTATATTATAGTCAATATGTCTAGTGCAATCTAAATTCAATCTATATATAAAATAATTATCGATTCCTAGAGTAAGTGCATTTTTTTGCGTAAATTACATGTACGCAGTCATCCAATCCACAATTTTTTAACATTATAGTTATGGAAATTTTGTACATTATCTCTATAGTATATTTATCTTTTGGAATACTCAGTTTTGGATACATTCTGTTTCGCATTTTCATTACAGGCCAAAGACAATCAATGTCTATCATGAATATCGTGTGGCCTATCACAGGTTTATATCTCGCTCCCATTGCGGTAATTTTATTCAATAAACGGAGTAATACCTCGCATAAAATGTCACTGATGGATATGAAAATACCAATGCATACCACTATGAAAATGTCATCACCCAAAGTTAATCTGAAATCCACTTCTCAAAGTACCATGCATTGTGGCAGTGGTTGCACTATAGGTGATGCGATTTCAGAGCCACTAATGTTCATTTTTCCTATAGCAATTGTACAAAATTCCCTTTATAATAAATGGATTATTCAGTTCATATTTGCGTTTGTTACCGGTATATTGTTCCAATATATCGCAATTAAACAAATGCAACCCAAACGATCCTTTTCTAAGATCATTGTAAAAGCTTTAAAAGCCGATACGCTTTCTTTAATATTTTGGCAAATAGGAATGTATGGAGGCATGGCAATCGCTATGAGTATTTTACCTAAAAATAGTATGCGACCTACGACATCGATCTATTGGTTTTGTATGCAGTTGGCAATGATCTTGGGCTTTTGTACCGCATTTCCAATAAATTATTTGTTGTTGAAAAAAGGGATCAAAGATCCTATGTAAATAATTTGCATTAGCTTGCCTTCTAATGGAAAAATCTACTAATATATTTGAATACAACTATAAATTGGTACATATTAATGTCTGTATCCCTAATTTGGCTACATTAAAATTGAAATATGAAAATTCACTCCAAGATAATCCGAATATAAACTTCCCTTACTGGGGACAAATATGGGAATCAGCGGTTGCATTATCGGATTTTATAGTAGATCATCCAGCGTTATTTTATGATAAGAAAATACTAGAGCTCGCAGCAGGATTGGGGTTACCTTCCTTTGTAGTTTCTAATTTTGCACAAAAAGTGATTTGTAGTGATTATGCGAAAGCTTCTTTAAATTATTCGGAACAAACAAAACTACTAAATGGATTAGAAAATGTTGATATTATGCAGATTGACTGGAATAATATTCCTTCTCATTTGCAACCAGATATAGTGCTAATAAGTGATCTTAACTATGAACCACAATATTTTGAAGAACTATATTTCGTTTTAATTGCGTTGCTAAATAGAGGTATTAAAATATTTTTAGCTACGCCGCAACGTTTATTAGCAAAGCCCTTTATCGAAAAAATACTCGAGTTTGCTAAACATCAAGAAGAACGACAAGTGCGAATACTTGATAAAAAAATAGAATGGATTACTATTTTTCAATTGGAAATCTGATTATTTTTTAAATTTTGTAGTCAAATATTTGCGAATAGGACCATCGACATATTGCATAGTGACATACGCTATTGCAAGCATGACGATAATTGTGGTGATGATAACTATTGCGACTGTCGAATTTTCTGGTTTTACTTTGGTATAATAGTGATTGAATATCCATATAAATGCGTAGTGTGTCATATATAATGGATAGGAAATATTACCTAAAAGTTTTATGAATTTGGATGATTTTGTCGCATATTTTGAACCGATTCCCATCATGATAATGATAGGGAAAATAAGAATGACTATAATAGGTTCTAATATATAATTCATCTTTGAAAATGGTGATATCATCATTAAAAATAATAGTATGGCAAATATTAAGAATCCAAAATTATTTTTAATAGAGAGTTTGTATCGATAGATAAGCATTCCCATACTAAATGAAAATCCTAATCTTATACCGCCATCCCAAAATGTATCTTTTCCCCAGCCGCCTGCAATATTTCCAGCACGAGCCGTAGCGTGACAGAGTGCGATCGCAAAAATCGCCATAAGTACAACTATTATTTTTTTAGATAATTTAAAAAGAATGAGTGCATATAGAATATTAGCAATATATTCCCAAAATAGAGACCACTCAGGTGCATTTAATCCAAATAAATTAAAAGCTCGGTCTTTCATTATTGGCAATGGAATGACCAATATCGAAGCAATAAATAATAATATAATTTGTCCCAAATTAAATGTGTGAAATTCATTTGAAAAAGGATCTACTATAAGTGCTATAAGACCTAGTATAGTACCGATTACAACTAATGGATGTAGCCTTATTAAACGTGATCTAAAAAAAGTTTTCAATCCCATAGATTGTATCCGATCATCATAGGAATAAGCGACTACAAAACCAGAAAGACAAAAGAAAAAATCAACGGCAAGGAAGCCATGTGCGATAAAAATTTTTTCATAGTCCGTAATCATCATTTCCATAAAATGAAAAATAACTACAGAAATGGCTGCAATACCACGTAATCCATCTAAAAGTACATAATGTTGCTTCGGTGCTAAAGTATTTTGACTCATAGTATGTTGGTTGGTTTTTGTTTTTTCAAAATGACGATCGCTGTTGATTACTACGTATTTTTTTGTGGTAATTTTTTGTAATCTCGGATATCAATAATTGTTTTGCAAAAGCCGTATTCATTAGTATCATTACTACTGACTATAATCGTACGACCATTGGCATATTTTTCAATAAGCGACTTATACAAATCGAATCCTGCTTGATCAAAATTGGAACATGGCTCATCTAAAAGCAAAACCGGAACTTCCGAGAAAATGGCCATTGCCAATTTAATTCTTTGTTTCATACCACTACTATAATAGCGAATTTGCTTTTGCATAGCATTTTGCAATTGTACTTCAGTCAACATTTCCTCCAAAGAAAATTGTTTGGATAAGGGTTTGAAAGAACTATGAAATTTAAGAAACTCTAATGCTGTCATTTCTTCAATCACTTCCAGATAGGGCGCCGCGATGGAAAATTGTTGAAAGATTTTTTCACTGGTTTTTGTCTCTTCTGAAAAACTTCCGTCAGACCATGTACAAGTGCCGTTGGATAATGCTGTCGCGCCACAGATACATTGCAATAAAGTACTTTTACCACTACCGTTATTTCCTGTTATGGCATACGTTTCTCCAGATAAGAATTTATAACTCAAATTACGGAAAACCCATTCCTTATTAAATCTCTTGCTGGCGGAGGCTAATTGTATATTCACACGGCAAAATAAAAATAAAACCACCAATTAAAGGAAGTTTTTTCCATTAATTGATGGCTTTTGACGATTTTAAAACAATTATGCAGGAATCTCTACTTTCGCAAATTGTGTATCGATTTCACTTAATTCATCATCCGAAAGCGCTAATTCCATTACAGATGCATTATCTAGTGCTTGTTGCGCATTTCTTGCGCCTGCCAACGCGATTGTTATACCTGGCTGAGATAATGTCCAACGTAAAATCACTTGTGCAATTGTTACATTTTTTCCCGCCGCAATAGGCTTTATTGCATCTAAAAAGCTATTTACTTTAAGTAAATAATCATCTTGATAATATTTACTTCCTGCTCTCGTATCTCCTGCATTGAACACATGACCAGGCTGATACTTGCCGGCAAGTATTCCTCTTTGCAATGGACTGTACGCCAATATACCTATTTCATTATCAATAACATACGGTACCAAATCCTCTTCAATATCTTTTCGCAAAATACTATAAGGTTCTTGGATAGAGGCCAGTGGGCAGACCTTATCCGCCTTGGCTACTTGTGCAACATCATAATTACAGACGCCGGCTTCGCGTATTTTTCCTTGTTCTTTTAAGCGTAGAACCGCTTCATACGTTTCCTCAATCGGCGTGGTCGGATCAGCCCAATGTATTTGGTAAAGATCGATATAATCTGTGCCCAATCTTTTCAAGCTATTTTCACATTCTTCGATGACGCTTTCTTTACCCGCATATTTGTAAATATTGATTTTTGTGCCGTCATTTTTTTCACTCGGACCGACCAATTCTCCTTTCGCAAGATCCCAACGCATCCCAAATTTGGTAGCGATCTGAATTTTGTCTCTGGAAATTCCTTTGATCGCCTCTCCTACCAACAATTCACTTTCACCTTGACCGTATATCGGTGCCGTATCGATCGAGGTAATTCCGTTATCAATTGCAACTTTTATTGCTTCAATGGCATCATTTCCTTCATTTCCGCCCCACATCCAACCGCCAATTGCCCAAGCACCGAATGTTATTTCTGTTAATTCCAATGCTGTTTTTCCTAATTTTCTGTATGCCATATTTTTTTTAATTTATACAAATAAACATCCAATTGCATGTCTAAACTTTGTAGTAATTTGCTGTTTAATTGGGAATTTCCAATACCTTTTACTACAATTTGTTTTCCA